>VGIA01000015.1 GCA_016868105.1 Betaproteobacteria bacterium
TTCGCTGTCGCCGTAGCCGCGCAGGTCGGGGACGACGAGGCGGTAGTGCGCGGCAAGGCGCGGCGCCACCTTGTGCCACAGCAGGTGCGTCTGCGGGTAACCATGCAGCAGGAGCACCGGATCGCCGGCGCCGCCGTGCAGGACGTTCAGCGCGACGCCGTTGGCGCGGATGCGCTGCCGCCCGAAGCCGGGAAACCAATTCGCCATGGATGCGCTCCGATAGAGATGTGACCGATGTCTTACGCCGGGACCATTCTTACTTTACTGCACCCTTGCTGGCGGCGCGAGGATGAGGCTCGTTCCTGAGCGTACCGCGCGAATAGGAAAATCGGCTCTTTGCACAATCCTGATCAGGGATGGCGGGATAGCAAATTCCTTCCTGCCGGCTGCATGCTGGCGAACCGCCTGAGCGCGAGCGGCTGGATCAGGACCGCGTCATTTCAGCCAGCCGATCGGCGCGAGCGCGAGCCTGGGCCAGGCAAGCAGAAGCGCGACGCAGAGCACGTTGGCGGCAAGGAACGGCATCACGCCGGCGAAGATCGTGCGCAAGGGAACCTCGGGCAAGGCCGTCTTCACGGTGAACACGTTCATGCCGACCGGCGGCGTGAGCATGCCGATTTCGATCATCATGACGACGAACACGCCAAACAGGAGCAGGTTGACGCCCATCGGCTGGACGATCGCGGCGAACACCGGGGCGGTCAGGATCATCAGGCTGAGCGACTCCATCAGGCAGCCCAGCACAAGGTAGATGATCGCGATCGCCACCAGCACGCCGGTCGCCGACAGGTTCATCGACTCGATCCAGTCGACCAGTGTGGCGGTCATGCCCGAGAGCGCGATGAAATTCGCGAACGTCATCGCGCCGAAGACAACGACGAAGATCATCGCCGTGGTGCGCGCAGCCTCCACCAGGCAGCCGATGAACCCGGTCCAGCCGAGCTTGCGGCGCGCAAGCGCGATGAAAAACGCGCCCGCGGCGCCGATCGAGGCCGACTCGGTGGTCGTGAAGATGCCGCCGTAGAGACCGCCGAACACGCCGCAAAAGAGCAGCAGGGTCGTCCAGGTCGACTTCAGGGCGCCAAACTTCTCGGCCAGGCTGCGGCGCGGGCCGCGCGGGCCCAGTCCGGGGCGCACAAGCACCGTCAGCCAGATCGCCAGCATGAAGAGCAGGGTCAGCGCGAGGCCGGGGCCGATCGTGGCGATGAACAGCAGCCGGATGTCCTGGTCGACCAGAATGCCGTAGATGATCAGCGGCACCGAGGGCGGGATCAGCACCGCGAGCACGCCCGCCGAGGCGACGCAGCCGGTAGACAGGCTGTCGTGGTAGTTGAGGCGCCGCATCGGCGGGATCGCCACCTTGCTCATCGTCGCGGCCGCGGCGAGCGAGCTGCCCGATATCGCGCCGAACAGCGCGCTGGAGGCGATCGTGGCCTGCGCAAGGCCCCCTTTCAGCTGGCCGAGCCAGGCGTTCGCGGCATCGTATAGCTCCTCGGAGATGTCGGCACGAAACACGAACACGCCCATCAGCACGAACATCGGCAGCACGGACAGGCCATAGTTGGCGGAGTTGTCGATCACCAGCTGGGCGATCATCGCCAGCGCGGGTTCGATGCCGCGCGCCGCCGCGAAGCCGACGGCGCCGACGATCAGCATCGCGAAGCCGAGCGGCACTCCGACGAATGCCAGCGCGAGCGTGGCGAGAATTCCGGCGAGCGCGACGCTCATTGACGCAGGGCGCGCCGGATCTGCAGCGCAATGATGAGGCAGGTGCCGGCGGCGCAGGCGCACATCGCCCAGGCGAGCGGCGCCATCGGCAGCCCGACCACGATGGTCTTGTTGCCCGTCTGCGCGTAGACGCCGGCCTGCAGGTGAAGCTGCCATGCGATCACCGCGCAGCCGGCGAGACTCGCCGTATCGACCAGCACCCGCTGCGCCCGGAGCGCGCCGCCCCGCAGGACCCCCTCGACGAGGCTTACCGAGATGTGTCCGCGGTGGCGCGTGACGAGCGGCAGCGCGGCGAAGATCGTCAGCGCCATCAGGAACTGCACGATCTCGGCCGAGCCCTGAACCGGCTTGGCGAACAGATACCGGGCGAAGACGTCGAGGAAGGTGAGCGCGGCGATGAAAAAAAGCGGCGCCGCGCAGGCGTACCCCAGCACGCGGTCGAGCACGTCGGGTCCGCCCGGCGCGGCGGGCGGGCGCCCGGCCTCGACGCTCACGGCGCCTTCTTGGACTCTTCGCGATAGAAGGCGAGCGCCGCCTTGCCGTCGACGCCGAGTTTCTGCGCGTCGGCAAGCCAGGCCTGCTCGAGCGGCTGCGCTATTCTCCTCAGCTCCGCGACGAAGTCATCGGATGCCATCGCGATCCTGACGCCCTTGCTGACGGCCTCCTTGCGCGCGTTGTCCTCCAGCTCGTTGTAGGGCGCGAGGTACTTCGCGAAGCCGCCACCCGCCATTCTGGTGATGATGTCGCGGTCCTGCTGCGGGATCGACTGCCACTTCTTCTTGTTGATGAACATCGCGAAGCTGGGCACGCTCAGGTTGCCGGGCAAGTCGGTGACCGATTTCGCGTACTGCAGCGTGTGGAACGCCGCCGCGTCCATCACCGAATAGCCCGAGAACGCGTCCACGGTGCCGGAGGAAATCACCTCGTGGCTGCGCACCGCGGGCTGGGCAACGACCGCCGCGCCCGCCAACTCGAGCACCCTGGCCGGGATCCCGGGCAGCCCGTACATCTTCAGGCCCTTGAGGTCCTTCAGCGACCGGATCGGCTCCTTCATCGAGAACGTGGTGCCCGGCAGGGCGGCGAACAGCGTCAGCAGGTGCACGTCCTTGTATTCGTCCGCCGTGGCGAAGAACTTCTCGTGCGTCAGCCACAGCGCGCGCGAGTTGCTCACCGGGTTGGTCGAACCCCAGGGAAGATGCGCCACCTGCGCAAGCTTCACCCGGTCGGCGAGGAAACCGTGGAACTGGTAGGCGGCGTCCATGACTCCCTTCACCGTGCTGTCGTACTGCTGGGGCGGCGCGGCGAGGCTGCTCGGCGGCACTTCGAACCTCACCCGGCCGCCGGTCGCCTTGGTCACATCGGCGAGCCATAGGTTCAGGATCAGGGTGTTGAAGGGATGCTTGGGCTGGATAAAGCTGTTAAAGAGCACCTTCGTCTCCTGCGCCTGGGCAACGGGGACGAGCGCGGCCAGGGCCGCGGCGACTGCGAGCTTGCGGAGCATCGTTTTCCTCCTCTGTTGTACGAACAATCCCACGAATCCGGCGGCGCGTCCAGATCAGGCGGTGCACGCCGACCTCGTGCGACCATGCGGCGGCCTTCAGTCGGAAGACGCGCGCAGGGGCAGTTCGAGGCGC
The DNA here is from genome assembly GCA_016868105.1 of Betaproteobacteria bacterium. Taxonomy (GTDB): domain Bacteria; phylum Pseudomonadota; class Gammaproteobacteria; order Burkholderiales; family SG8-39; genus RBG-16-66-20. The sequence goes on from VGIA01000015.1 coordinate 3,363, forward strand.
GAACCGCCCTCGCCGCCGCAGGCGAACTCGAGCCTCGGCGGCCTGCCATGCGGTACCGGCGGGAAGTGCAACGCGTCGGCGCCGGCGATCGCCACGCGCAGGCGGCTGCCGGCAGCGAATCGCCACGACACCGGCAGCAGAGCAATCTCCAACGTGGCGGACTGGCCGGGCACCAGGGGCTGGGCGGCGGCCCGCGTGCAGGGGTGGAAGGTCCAGTCGCCACGGTAGTGGGCCGGCCGCGACGCGGTCTGCCGGTGCAGGGCGCGCAGGAAACCTTCGGTTACGTAGCGGCTGGCGCCGTCGACCTCCACCTCGGCAAGGTAGACGAACACGGCGGCATCGGCCTCGCTGGAAGTCAGCACCAGCCGCGCGATGGCGTGGCCGCTCAGCTCCATCGCGCAGGCGAAGGGCGGGGTGTCGAAGCACAGCAGCCCCAGCTCCCGTTGGGGCCAGTCGCCGTACAGGACCGTCACGTCCCGCAACCCCAGCCGCTCCCAGCGCGTCTGGCGGCCGCTGGTGTGGGTGAAGTCGACCTGCAGCACTCGGATCGCGGGCTGGGCATCGGGCCGCTCCGTGAGCCCGTCCGCCGACAGGTGCAGCGTGGTGCAGCGCGGCAGCGGCGGCCAGCTCGCAGCCTCGGCCCAGGCCTCGTGGTGCACGCTGAAGTAATGCACCGGACTTTCCCGGTCCAGGCCTGTAGCCAAGCCCATCAGGTAATGGTCAAAGAAGCGGATCACTTCCGCGAACAGGTTGAACTCGGGCGCTTGGGCGTCGCGCCAAGGTGAGCCGTTGGTGCGGGCGCCATGGTCCCAGGGCCCCAGCAACAGGTGATGGCGGTCGCGGTTGACGGTGAGGAAACGGCTGATGGTGGCGTTGGAGTAGCCCGATCCGTCGTACCAGCCCGAGACCGACAGCAGGGCCACCTCGGGCCGGATGCGTTCGAGGTAGTGACCCGGGCTGCAGATGTCCAGCGTCAGCGACGGGTTGTGTGCCAGGCCTTCGCCGCGGTAGAAGTACTCGCCGGCGGCGTCGCGCAGGTTGAAGCTCTGGCGGTGCTCGCGCATGGCCCGCTGCAGCACGTGTCCCTGGGGGTCGTCGTCCACCGGCTCGGGGCCCAGCAGGCGGCGGTCGCTGAAGTAGGCGTACTGACGCAAGGCTTCGGTGCGGTCGTGGTCCAGGGCCACGATGCAATCGTTGTAGTCCTCGACCCACACGCGCGACAGCATGCCCCCGGGGTAGAGCTGGTCGGTATAGATGTCGTTGATCGCGAACAGCGGCGCCACCGCCTTCACGGCGGGGTGGCCGGTGCTCGCCAGGAAGACCGCGGCTGCGCCGGGGTAAGAAATGCCCGTCGCGCCCACTCGCCCGTCGGACCAGGGCTGGTCGACGATCCACTGCACGATCTCGCCGTAGTCGTCGCGCTCCTTGGGCGAGCGGAACGAATCGCGGTGGCCGAAGCTCGCACCGGTGCCGCGCACGTCCATCACCAGCAGCGCGTAACCGCGCGGCACGAAGGCGTCGCGGTAGCGGAAGGCCATGGGCGAGTTCTCGGCCGCCGGGTCGGAGGTGCGGAAGCGCCGGTAGTAGGGCGTGGCGATGACGACGGTGGGAAAGCGGTGTGGTGCGCCCCCGCCCTGGGGCAGGTAGACGTCCACCGCGATGCGCACGCCGTCGCGCATGCCGAGGTACACCGAGAAGGGCCGTGCCGGCAGCGTGTGCGGGGCCGGGCGCCCCGCCAGGTAGGCGCCCGGGGGCACGCGCCAGGCGGCGCTGTCGTGGTCGCGGTCGGACATGGCAGGCCTCGTCGTCAGCGGTGCAGTTCCTGCACCTGTTCGAACCGGGATTGTCCTCAAGAGGGTGTGGGGTCCGCAATGTTACCAACCGGCTGACCGGTTTGTTATGATTGACGACCCTAGCTCATGGCTCCTGCCACCGCCATTGCTTCTGGCGCCCTGCGCCGAACTGGTCCACGCCGAACGCAAAGCGAGCGCAGCGGCGACACGCAGCGCCGCTTGTGCCAGGCCGCGGTGGAGCTGTTGTCCGAGGTGGGCTACGAACGGCTGACCACCGCCCACATCGCCCAGCGGGCCGGCGTCTCCAAGGGGGCGCAGGCACACCACTACTCCTGCAAGGACGACATGCTGGTGGCGGCCTTCGAGCATCTTCTGATGCAGTGGGAGGAACGGCGCGAGGCCTACGCGCGAACGCTGGGCAACGGCGCCCGGATGGAAGACCTGCTCACCAACATGTGGCGGCAGGTGTTCGGGCGCCCCGACTACCTGGCCTCGCTCGAAGTGATGCTGGCCGCACGCCACCACCCCTCCCTGCGTGAACGTCTGCAGGCGTTGCTGCAGACGTGGACCGCGGCGCGGGACGCCACCTTCAACGAGATCGTGCCGCTCGCCGATCCCGAGGAACTGGCCACCTTCATGCAGATCAACTTCTGCGTCCTGCGGGGCCTGGCCGTCTATAAGGGCTTGGCCGAGGACCGCGCGCTGCCCCAGCGCGTACTGGACATGTGGGTGCGCATCGCCGAAGCCTTCGTGGACGGTCGCACGAGCCCCGCGGCCAGCAGTGGTACCACGCCCGCGAAACGCCAACCCAAGAGGAAACCCAAACCATGACGACATTGACTCGACGTCGCCTGCTCGGCGCCGGAGCAGCCGCAACCGCCGGCCTGTTCGGCCTGCCGCTCGAGGCGCTGGCCCAGGCCGCCCGTGGTGGCGTGCTGGTCATCGGCACCACACAGAAGCCGCGCCACCTCAACTCGGCAGTGCAAAGCGGCATTGCCACCATGGCACCGGCGGCGCAGCTGTTCGCCTCACCGTTGCGCATGGATGCGCAGTGGAAGCCGCAGCCCTACCTGGCCGAACGCTGGGAACTGTCGCCCGACAACCGCAGCGTCACGCTCTTCCTGCGCAAGGACGCGGTGTTCCATGACGGCCGGCCCGTCACCGCCGAGGATGTCAAGTTCAGCCTCGAGGCGATCCGCGACAACCATCCCTTCACGTCGATGTACGGGCCGCTCAACGCAGTGACCATTCCGGACCGGCACACCGCGGTGGTCCGTCTGGCCGAGCCCCACCCGGCGCTGCTGCTGGCCATGTCGACCTCGCTCACACCCATCATTCCGGCGCACGTGTTTGCCGGTGGTGACCTGAAGGTGCACCCCCGCAATGCCTCGCCGGTGGGCTCCGGGCCGTTCAAGCTGGTGGAATTCAAGCCCGGCGAACACCTGGTGCTGGAACGGTTCGACCGCTTCTTCCTGAAGAACCTGCCCCGTCTGGACCGGCTCATCTTCAAGGAGTACAAGGACCCGGGCAGCCTGGTGCTGGCTTTCGAGGCTGGCGAGATCGACGCCGCGCCGCAGCTCACCGGGCTGGAACTGGCCCGGGCGCGCCGGGTCGCCGGAGCCCAGGTCATCGACAAGGCTGCCCCCGCGGTGGGGCCGTTGGTCTGGCTGGCCTTCAACCTCAAGAACCCCAAGCTGACCGACAAGCGCGTGCGCCAGGCGATCTCCTTCGCCATCGACCGCGAGTTCGTCGTCAAGGGCCTGGCGGGCGGTACGGTGCAGCGCTCCACCGGGCCGATCGCGAGCGGCAGCCCCTTCTACAGCGCCGAGGTCGAGCGCTACGACCACAACCCCGGCAAGGCCCTGCAGTTGCTGGACGCCGCGGGCCTGAAGCCCGGCGCAGACGGCAACCGGTTCACGCTCGAGATCGACTGCCCGCCCGGCTTTGCGGCGCTGACCGCGATCCAGGAGTACCTGAGGCCTGCGCTGGCCAAGGTGGGCATTGCGGTCACCGTGCGCAATTCGCCGGACTTCCCGACCTGGGCCCGGCGTGTTGCCGGACAGCAGTTCGAGGCCACGATGGACGGCGTGTGGAACTGGGGCGATCCCGTCATCGGGGTGCATCGCACCTGGCTCAGCTCGAACATCAGGCCCGGGGTGATCTGGTCCAACACGCAGAGCTACTCCAGCCCCAAGGTCGACGAGCTGCTGGCGGCAGCAGCAAGGGAAATGAACCTGGCCCGTCGCACGGCTCTGTACAAGGAGTTCCAAAAGATCGTCGTCGACGACTGCCCGGTGGCCTTCGTCATCGAGTCGACCTGGGGTGAAGCCTGGGGTCGAAAGGTCGATAACCCGCCCCGGGGGATCTGGGGAAACATCGACTCGCTGGCCGAAGTGGGCATGCGCAAGGCTTGAACGACCATGCCGCAGCTGTCCCACGCCGTCCGCGATCACCGCTGGTCCAGGGCGTACGCCCTGATGGACCAGATGCGGGTCGATGCCTTCGTCTTCACCGGCGGCGACTTCTTCCAGTTCGTCTCCAATTACCACACCGACGTGCAGGTGTGGGAACGGCCGATCTACGCCGTGCTGCCGCGCAATGGCACGCCATTCCTGGTGATGAACGAGCTCTCGATGAGCCATGTGCGGTTTTCTCTGGAGTCCGGCAAGCTGTGGATCACCGACATCAGCTTCTGGGCCGAGCACCCGCGCGTGAAGCAGCGCCTGCCCTTGGCAACGCAGCTCCCCGAACTGCTGGCCGACCGGCTGCGTGAGGCCGGTCTGTCGCGCTCGCGGATCGCGCTCGAAGGGGGGAACGCGCCGCTCACCGCCGCCATGCGCCTCCTGCCCGAGGCCAGCTTTCGACCGTCCACTTCGGAAGCCAGGTCACTGCGCTGGCAGAAGCACGCGGAGGAACTGGACCTGATGCAGCAGCTGGCCTCCACGGCCGACTGGCTGCAGGAGCGGTACCGAGAAAACATCCGTCCGGGTCGCCTGGTGCAGGAGCTCGACTTCGCCATGGCCGCCCTGTGGGTCGAGGAGGCGGCTCGCCGCTTTCCCGGCGAGCAGTTCGAGGTGATCCGGACCTGGTCGCTCAGCGGCCCTGCCTCCGCTTCCCCCCATGGAGACGGGCGTTCGTGCGGAGCACGCATCGAGGCGGGGCATGGCTTGGTCAACATCCTCATTCCGCGCCTGAACGGGCTCGCGATCGAGAACGAGCGCACCTACTTCGTGGGCAAGCCCAGCAGCGAGCAGGCGCGCCTGTGGACGGTCGCTCGCGATGCCACCGACGCCGCGATCTCGGCCGCGGTGAGCGGCCGTCCGGTCTGCGGCATCGACGCCGCGGCCGCCGCCGTGATCGAGCGCGCCGGATGCGGGCACCTCGTGCTTCACCGGGCGGGTCACGCCATCGGCGTGCAGCACCACGAGTACCCGGAGGACATGGCCTTCAACCACCGGCCGCTGCTGGACAACGAGGTGTACTCCGCCGAGCCGGGCCTCTATGCCTGGGGCATCGGCGGCTTCCGACTCGACGACACCGTGGTGGTCGGCCCGCAGCCTCGCGTGCTGACCCATACACCCAAGACCCTGGCCTGGGCCTCGATCGACTGAGAGCTCAAGAGTCTTTCACCTATGTCCGCCGCACGCCCGTATCGCTACAGCCACGCCGGCTGCGCCGTCTGTGCGCTGCAGGACTCGAACCTGTCGGCACACGAAGCGGTGCGAACATTGGTTGCCCTGGGCTCGGATGCCCAGGCGGCCAACGAGGGACATGCGTCGGCCGCCCCCTCCGCACCCGGGGCGGGCGACGAGATCGCGGCACTCCTCACCGCCGGGGGGGCCGCCATCCCGGCCGATTCGCCTCGCCTCGGTGGTGGAGGCGGCGGGCCGCGCATCGGCCGCCGGCTGCTCATCCGGGGGGCGACGGTGATCGACGGCACCGGTGCGCCGCCGATCGGGCCGATGGACATCGCCGTCGAGGGTGCTCGCATTGTCGAGGCGCGTGTGGTGGGCCATCCGCATGCGCCGATCACGATGCCGCGGCCGGCGCCGGGCGACTTGGAGATCGATGCCAGCGACTGCTACGTGCTGCCCGGCTTCGTCGATTCGCACGTGCACATCGGCTTCCCGCAGCAGGCCAAGCACGGGCCGGTGGCTCCCACTGAATACGTCTACAAGCTCTGGCTGGCCCACGGCGTCACGTCCGTCAGAGAGGTGGGCAGCGTCAATGGTTTGCGTTGGACCATCGAGCAGGCGCGACAGGCAGGCTCCGGCGAGATTGCAGCGCCGCACATCACGCCCTATGCACTGTTCCCGCTGCCGGAGTACTTCCACAAGACACCCGAGCAGGCGCGCGCCTGGGTGCAGTCCGTGGCCAGTGTCGGCGCGAGGGGCGTCAAGTTTCTCGGCGCCCAACCCGGCACCATGCAGGCGGCGCTGGACGAGGCACGCAAGCTCGGCCTGCGCACCGCCTGTCATCACGCGCAGATGTCGGTAGCGCGCATGAACGTGCTGGACACCGCCGGTTGGGGCTTGTCGAGCATGGAGCACTGGTATGGCCTGCCCGAAGCACTGTTCACCGACCGCACGGTGCAGGACTACCCCAGCGACTACAACTACAACAACGAGCAGGACCGCTTCGGCGAGGCCGGGCGCCTGTGGCTGCAAGGCGCCGAACCTGGCAGCGCGCGCTGGCGCGGGGTGCTGGAGCGTTTGCTGCAGCTGGACTTCACGCTCGTACCGACCTTTGTTGCCTACGAGGCGGCGCGCGACGAGCAGCGTGCACGGCGGCTGGAGTGGCACGACGCCTACACATGGCCAGGCGTCTGGGAGTTCTTCCAGCCGAACCGCGACGCCCATGGCTCGTTCCACTTCTACTGGACCACGCAGCACGAGATTGCATGGCGGCGCAACTACCAGCGCTGGATGGCGTTCGTGAACGACTACAAGAACCTGGGCGGTCGGGTGTGCGTCGGCAGCGACTCGGGCTTCATCTACAACCTCTACGGGTTCGGCCTGGTGCGCGAACTCGAGCTGCTGCAAGAGGCCGGATTTCACCCGCTGGAGGCCGTCCGCGCGGCGACGCTCAAGGGCGCCCAGTTGCTGGGGCGCGAGCATGAGGTCGGCAGCATCGAAGTGGGCAAGCGGGCCGACCTGGTGGTGCTGGACCGCAACCCGCTCGTCAACACCAAGGCGCTGTACGGAACCGGGGCGGTGTGGCTCAACGACGAGTCGCGCCAGGTCGAACGCACCGGCGGCGTGCGCTACACCGTTGTCGGCGGTGCCGTACACGATGCCCGGGCCTTGCTGGCCGAGGTGCGAGCGATCGTCGCCTCAGAGAAGGATCGGCGTGGGGCGCTGTAACGCCACCCCTGAAGCCAGCGCCCTCCAGGCGACCCAGCAATCGCGGCTGTCCCATTGACCGTCGGCATGCAGCGAACGCTTGTCACCGTACTTCGCCGCCTGGCCCTGGCGGTGGGCCTGGTGCTGGCGGTGCTGGCCGTCAACTTCACGCTGATCCACGCCGCGCCGGGTGATCCGGCGCTCGTCATCGCCGGCGAGATGGGCGGCGCGGACGAGGCGACGATGGCCACCATCCGCAAGACCTACGGGCTGGACCGGCCGCTGCACGAGCAGTTCTTCACCTACCTCGGCAAGAGCGTGCGCGGCGATCTGGGCACCAGCTACACCTACAACCGGCCGGTGATCGATCTGATCCTCGGCCGCCTGGGCCCAACCGTGCTGTTGGTGCTGACGGCGCTCTTGTGTGCCATCGTCATCGGCACCGGCCTGGGCGTGCTGGCCTCGCGCCGGCCGGACAGCTTCGGCAGCGGCGTGGTCACCGTGTTTTCGCTCGTCGGTTACGCGATGCCGGTGTTCTGGACCGGCATCCTGCTCGTCATCCTGTTCGGCAAGGTGTGGCCGGTGATGCCGATCGCCGGCATGCGCGACGTGCGCGCCTTCGGCGCCGGGCCCTGGCAAGCGGCGTTGGACGTCGCGCACCACCTGGTGCTGCCGGCGGCCACCCTGGCCATCGTGTACCTGGCGCAATACAGCCGGCTCTCGCGCGCCAGCATGCTCGAGGTGCTGGGCAGCGACTACATCCGCACCGCGCGCGCCAAGGGCCTCTCCGACGCGGTGGTGACCTTCAAGCACGCGCTGCGCAACGCGCTGATGCCCATCGTCACCATCGCGGGGTTGCAGTTCGGCAACCTGATCAGCGGCGCGGTGCTGGTGGAGACGGTATTCTCGTGGCCGGGGCTGGGCACGCTGGCGCTGGATGCCATCCTCGGGCGCGACTACCCCACGCTCCTGGGCGTGCTGACCTTCTCGGCCATCCTGGTGATCGTGGCTAACCTGATCACCGACTTGAGCTACCGCTGGATCGACCCGCGGTTGCGTGGGCGATGAGCACCGAAGCGCTCTCTCCATGGCGCGAGGCCTGGCGCGTCTTCAGCAGCAACAAGGCGGCGGTGCTGGGCTTGCTGATGCTCGCAGTCGTGGCAGCGACGATGGTGTTCGGCCCGGGCCTGTACGGGGTGTCCGCGTTCGACATCGCCGGCGCGCCTTTCACGGCGCCCTTTACCGACCCGAAGTTGTGGCTCGGCACCGATTACCTCGGCCGCGACGTGCTGGCCGGCGTGCTGATCGGCGGGCGCGCCACGGTGCTGGTGGGGCTCTCGGCGGCGGCGGTGGCGGTGACGATCGGCGTCACCATCGGCGCGCTGGCCGGCTACTTCGGCGGTTGGGTCGATCTGGCGCTGTCGCGCGTGACCGAACTGTTCCAGGTGTTGCCGGCGCTGCTGTTCGCGATGGTGCTGGTGACGCTGTTCCGGCCTTCGCTGACGGTGGTGGTGTTCGCGATCGGCGTCGTGGCTTGGACCGGTACCGCACGCCTGGCGCGCGCCGAGTTCCTGCGCCTCACGCACCTGGAGTTCGCCAATGCGGCGCGCGCCTTGGGCGCCGGGCACCTGCGGCTGATGCTGCGCGAGATCCTGCCCAACGCGCTGCCGCCGCTGATCGTCTCGGCCACGCTGATCGTCGGTGCCGCGATCCTGTTCGAGGCCGGCTTGAGCTTCCTCGGCCTTTCGGACCCCAACGTGATGAGCTGGGGGCTGATGATCGGCAGCAACCGCCGCAACATCCTCGAGTGCTGGTGGGCAGTGACCTTCCCCGGTGCGATGATCTTCGCCACCGTGCTCGCGGTGAGCCTGATCGGCGACGGGCTCAACGATGCCCTCAACCCGAAGCTGCATCTGCGGTGATCCCTTCGAGATGAACGCCCAATGAGCCTGCTCGCCGTCGAAGACCTGAGCGTCGAGTTCCGCACCCGGCGCGGTGTGGCCCGGGTGCTCGATCGCGTGAGCCTCGGCATCGAGCGCGGCCAGACGCTCGGTGTGGTGGGCGAGTCCGGTTGCGGCAAGAGCGTCACGGCGCTGGCCATGCTGCGGCTGATCGCCTCGCCACCGGGCCGCATCACCGGCGGGCGCGTGCACTTCGACGGCCGCGACCTGCTGGCGCTGAGCGAAGACGAGATGCGCCAGGTGCGCGGCAACCGCGTCTCGATGATCTTCCAGGAGCCGATGACGAGCCTGAACCCGGCCTACACCGTGGGCGACCAGATCGCCGAGAGCGTGCGGCTGCACCAGGGCCTGACGCGCCGCGAGGCGATCGAGCGCGCGGCGCAGATGCTGGACGCGGTGAGCATCCCCGACCCGGCCAGGCGCGTGCACGAGTACCCGCACCAGTTCAGCGGCGGTATGCGCCAGCGCGTGATGATCGCGATGGCGCTCGCCTGCCAGCCCGACCTGCTGGTGGCCGACGAGCCGACCACGGCGCTGGACGTGACGGTGCAGGCGCAGATCTTCGATCTCATCTCTGAGCTGCGCGAGAAGACCGGCACCGCGGTGATGCTGATCACGCACGACATGGGCGCCGTGGCCGAGATGACCGACCGCGTGGCCGTGATGTACGCCGGCCACGTGGTGGAGAGCGCCGCGGTGGCCGACGTGCTGCGCGAGCCGCTGCACCCCTACACACGCGGCCTGATCGCCTGCGCGCCTGGTGCGCGCACCGTGGCGCCGGGGCAGCTGCTCGACGAGATCCCGGGCACCGTGCCCTCGCTCGTGGAGCGTGGTGCGGGCTGCCTGTTCGCCGAGCGCTGCGCGCACGTGCAGCCGCGCTGCCGCGCCGAGCTGCCGCCGCACAGCGAACCCGCCCCAGGCCGTACGGTGATGTGCTGGCTGCACACGCAGTGAGGATCAGCGAAACAGCGAGCAGATCATGAGCGACTCCCTGCTCGCGGTGCACGACCTCAAGGTCCACTTCCCGGTGGGCGGCGGGCTCTTCGGCGCCAGGGCTTTCGTCAAGGCGGTGGATGGCGTGAGCTTCGACATCCGGCGCGGCAGCACCTTCGGCATCGTCGGCGAGAGCGGCTCGGGCAAGAGCACCACGGCGCTGGCGGTGATGCGCCTGGTGCCCATCACCGCCGGGCAGGTCCACCTTGGCGCGGCCGACATCGGCGCGCTGCAGGGCGAGGCGCTGCGGCGCGAGCGGCGGCGCTTCCAGATGGTGTTCCAGGATCCGTACGCCTCGCTCAACCCGCGCAAGCGCGCCGGTGACGCGGTGCTGGACGCGCTGAACCTGATGGAGGTGGGCGCACCGGCCGAGCGCCCCGCGCAGGCCGAGCGGCTGTTCACGCAGACCGGGCTCAAGGCCGAGCAGATGCAGCTCTTTCCGCACCAGTTCAGCGGCGGCCAGCGCCAGCGCATCGTGCTGGCGCGGGCATTGGCGGCGCGCCCCGAGCTCGTGGTGTGCGACGAGCCGGTGTCGGCGCTGGACGTGGCGATCCAGGCCCAGATGCTCAACCTGATGCTGAAGCTCCAGCGCGAGTTCGGCCTGACGTACCTCTTCATCAGCCACGACCTGGGCGTGGTGCGCCACATGTGCGACGAGGTGGCGGTGATGTACCTGGGCCGCATCGTCGAACAGGCCTCGCGCGAGTCGCTGTTCGAGCGGCCCTTGCATCCCTACACGCGCGCGCTGTGGTCGGCCGCGCCGAGCTTCGACCCGGGTGCGCGTTCGCGCGCGCATCGAATCCGCTTGCAAGGCGATCCGCCCAGCCCGCGCAACATCCCGCCCGGCTGCCGCTTCGCCGGGCGCTGCCCGCATGCCCAGGATGCCTGCCGCAGTGCCGAGCCCGAGTTGCGCGCCGTCGGCCCCGAGCACTGGGTGGCCTGCCACCGCGTCGACGATGCGGGCGAGGCCCGCTACGGCTGAGGCGCGCGTCAGACCTCCGCCGCGCGTCGCGCCGCCTCGACGGCGGCCTCCTGGTGCGCGAGCAGGCCGCGGTGCGGAATGGTCGCGAACAGCTCCGCCACCGGGTTCGGCACCCCGCTCGACATCCCGGATAGCGCCTCGAACACCGGCAGGCCGAGGAACGGAACGGTGGAGGCGGAGTAGCCGCCCTCCTGGCAGAGCACCAGCCTGCCCTGGCAGAGCGACCGAGCCGCCGCCGCGATGGTCTCGGCCATCCAGCGGAAGTCCTCCGGCCCGAGCATCATGCGCGACAGCGGATCCTGGAAGCCTGCATCGTAGCCGCAGGGCACCACGATCAGCTCGGGCCGGAAGCGCTCCAGCGCAGGCAGGATCACGCGCTCGAACGCGGCGCGGTAGGCCGCCCCGGTGCAGCCGGGCGGCAGCGGAATGTTGAGGTTGGTTCCAGCGCCGCGGCCCTCGCCGCGCTCGGCCACCGAGCCGGTGTGGCGCGGAAACGTGCCGTCCTGGTGCAGCGACACGGTGAGCGCGCGCGGGTCGTTCCAGAACACCGCCTGCGCGCCGTTGCCGTGATGCACGTCCCAGTCGACCAGGGCGATGCGGGCGAGGCCATGCTGCTCCAGCGCGTGCAAGGCGCCTATCGCCGCGTTGGAAAAAACGCAGAAGCCCATGCCGGCGTCGGCCGTGGCGTGATGGCCGGAGGGGCGCACGAACGCATAGGCGTTGTCGACCCGCCGCGCCAGCACCGCGTCGATGGCGGCGATCACGCCGCCGGCGGCGAGCGCGGCGATGGCGTATCCGCCCGCGCCGATGCGCGCCATGGGGCCCACCTCGCCCCCGCCAGCCGCTGATGCCTCGCGCACCCGCGCGAGATACCCGCGCGTATGCACCCTGGCGAGCTGTCCATGGGTCGCCTCGCGCGCCTCGATCGGATGGAGCTTCGCCGTGAACCCGCTCGCGTCCAGCAGCGCCTTGAGCCGGCGCTTGGGCTCGGCGGAATCAACCGGCTCGCCGGGCGGCACCCAGGGGCCGGCCGGGAGCACGCCGGCGCCTGCGCCGGGATCGTGGCGCCAGTAGCTCTCGTGCCAGACGAGGCCTGTCGTCATGCGGTGGCGCGCGCCCTGCGCTCAGCGCCGGTCGTGCAGGCAGAGCGCGGCATCCAGGGCGGCGACGCACTCATCGGCATGCGCGCGCGTGAACACCAGCGCCGGCGAGATGATCGCGCGATGGCCCATCACCCGCACCAGCACGCCGGCTTCGCGGAGCGCCTTCTCGACCGCGACGCAGAACGCATGGCCCGGCGGGTACGGATCCTTCGAGCTGCGATCCTGCACAAGCTCCAGCACCAGCATCAGGCCGATGCCGCGCACGTCGCCGACCGAAGGGTGGCGCCGGAGCGTCTGCAGGCGCTCGAGCAGGTAGGCTCCGGTCGAGGCGGCATTCTCCGGCAGCTTCTCTTCGTCGACCACGCGCAGGTTGGCGAGCGCCGCGGCGCACGCGAGCGGGTGACCGGAATAGGTAAAGCCGTGCATGATCGCGGCGTGCGGCGACGCCTTCTCCCAGGCGGCGGCGACGCGCTCGTTCACCACCGTCGCGCCAAGCGGCACGTACGCCGAATTGATTCCCTTTGCCAGGCTCATGAGGTCGGGCGCCACGCCCCACTGGCGCACGCCGAACATTTTCCCGGTGCGGCCGAATCCGGTGACCACCTCGTCGGCAATGAGCAGGATGTCGTACTTGTCGCACAGCGTCCTCAGCCGCGGCCAGTAATCCGGCGGCGGCACGATGAGCCCGCCGGCACCCTGCACGGGCTCCGCGATGAACGCGGCGACGGTGTCCGGCGTCTGGTGCAGGATCTCGCGCTCGAGCAGCGTGGTGCAGATCTCCGACAGCCTGGCCGGATCGTCGGTGAACGGGTTGCGGTAAAGGTACGGCCCCTCGACCTGTAAGAAGCCCGGCATTAGCGGCTCGTAGCTCTTGCGCCAGACCGGGTTGCCGCTCGCCGACATGCCGCCGAAGTGAACGCCATGGTAGGCATTGCGCAGCGACACGATCTTCGTCTTGTCGGCGCGGCCCTGCAGCTTCCAGTACTGGCGCGCGAGCTTGATGGCGGTCTCGTTCGCGTCCGAGCCGCCGGAGGAATAGATCACGCGAACCATGCGCTCCGGGGTGAGCAGCGCGACCAGCCGCGCCGACAACTCGATCGAGGGCGGGTTGGAATAGCCGCCAAAGCTCGAGTAGTAGGCAATCCGATCGAGCTGCTCGTGGATCGCGCGCTTCAACGCCGGGTGGTTGTGCCCGACGTTCACGCACCACAGGCCAGCGGTGCAGTCGAGGTACTTCCTGCCCTCGAGGTCCCAGACGTGCACGCCGTCGCCGCGCGCGATGACCAGGGGCGGCGCGGCGCGCGACGCCTTGGGGTCGATCATCGGATGCCAGAGGTGGCGTGCGTTGTAGTCGGCCACCGGAAACCCGGCGGCGCGCGTATCTTCAGAGCCCATGGCATTTACCCCTTTATGAAGCATAGCTTAGATTGCGCGGCGTCGCGGCGCCGCAGGCGCTGAGTGCGCGGGCCGGGGCGGCCCGATCAGCTCGAGGGCCTCGCCATGTCGGCCCTGGTCGCCGGCACCGAGTAGGTCGCGTCGGGGTGCTTGGGCAGCGCGTCCTCCCATTTGCGGTACTTCGCGCGCAGCGCGGCGAGCCGCCCCGGTTGCAGCCTGCCGAGGTTGGCGCGCTCGCGCTCGTCCCTCGCGAGGTTGAACAGGAACTCCTCGCCCTCGACCGACAGGTACTTCCAGTCCCCCGCGCGCAGCGCCTTCTGGTCGCGGAACAGCATCTTCCAGTACAGCTCGCGGCGGAAGGTCTGCGCCGGGTTCTGCAGCACCGGCAGCAGGTTCCTGCCGTCGAGCGGGTAGTCGCGGTGCGGCCTGACGCCGGCCGCGGCAAGGAAGGTCGCCACCCAGTCCATCGTGACCGCGTGCTGCGCGGTCGTGCCGCCGGCCCTCACCAGCGCCGGCCAGCGCACGATGTAGGGGACCCGGATGCCGCCTTCCAGCAGGTCCATCTTCTTGCCGACCAGCGGCCAGGTGTCGGAGAAGCGCTCACCGCCGTTGTCGCTGGTGAACACCACCAGGGTGTTGCGCTCGACGCGGGCCGCGCGCAGCGCCCGCATGATCCGGCCGATGCCCTCGTCCATCTGGCGGATCATCGTCAGGTAGGTCGCCAGCGATCCGCCGTCGAAGTGGTAGAGCCTGCCGATGCGGCGCGCCGCCGCCGCGTCGCCGCGCGTCTCCCACGGCCAGTGCGGCGCGTTGTAGTGCACCGACAGCAGGAACGGCTGCTGCTGCTTGCGCTCGATGAAATCCACCGCGCGCGCGGTGATCAGGTCGGTGAGGTAGCCCCTGGCGTGGCTCTCGCGCTCGCCATCCCACAGGTCGTGGACGCCGGCGGTGTCCTTGTGGGTGAAGTAGCCCAGCCCGCCCGACAGCGCGCCGAAGAACTCCTGGTAGCCGCTCTTCAGCGGCCCGAAATGCGGCGGGAAGCCGAGGTGCCACTTCCCGGCGAGCGCGGTCGCGTAGCCCGCCTCGCCGAGCAGCGAGGGCAGCGTCGGGTGCGCCGGCGGCAGGCCGAGCAGCGGGTTGCCGCGCGCACCTGCGCTGCGGATCGGCTCGTCAGCGCCGCCGCGCAGCCGGTGCTGCCAGCGCCCGGTCATCAGCGCGAAGCGGGTGGGCGAGCACACCGAGGAGTTGGCGTAGCCCTGAGTGAAGCGCAGGCCCTGCGCCGCCATCCGGTCGAGCGACGGCGAAGGGCTGCCCGCCTTGCCGCGGCCGGCGGTGCCGACGATGCCGCGGCCGCCGTAGCAGCCGAGGTCGGCATAGCCGAGGTCGTCGGCCATGATGAAGACGAAATTCGGACGCGGTGCAGGCGTTCGCCCGCTCATTCGCCTCGCACCCCGGTTTCACGGATCACCCTGCCCCAGGCGGCGTGCCCGTCGCGGATCATCGCGGCGAACTGCTCCGGCGTGCCGCCGATCGGGAACATGCGCGCGGACCTCAGCGCGGCGGCGACCTTGTCGTCCCTGAGCGCCTTCAGGGTGTCGCCGTTGATGCGCGCGATCGCCTCCTTCGGCGTGCCGGCCGGCACCAGCAAGCCGTACCAGGACGGCTGGCTCTTCGCGTCGAAGCCCTCGACGCCCTGCGCCGCGAGGCTGCGCACGCCGGGCAGCACGTCGACGCTGTCGGCCAGGTAGACCGCGAGCGCCTTCAACTTGCCCGCCTTCACGTGCGGCACCGTCACGGTGACCGGCGTGAACATCACCTGGGTCTCGCCCGCGAGCACGCTGCGCACCGCGTCGGCGTTGCCCTTGTAAGGCACGTGCGTCATCTGCGCGCCGGTGCGCCTGGCGAAGTACTCCGCAGTCAGGTGGCCGGGAGAGGCCATGCCGGCGGAGGCGTAGTTCAGCCTGCCCGGATTCGCTTTTGCGTAGGCGACCAGCTCCGCGACGCTGCCCGCCTGCACCGACGGATGCGCGATCAGCACCGAGTCGAACGACGCCAGCGCGACCACCGGCGCGAGATCCTTCAGCGGGTCGTAGGCAAGCCTGGCGTACAGATGGGGATTGCTGGTGACGATGCTGTAGACGGTGAGCAGGATCGTGTGCCCGTCCGGCGCCGCGCGCGCGACCTCGGCGGCGCCGATGCCGCCCGCCGCGCCGGGCCTGTTCTCGACGATGACCGGGACGCCGAACGAAGCGCCGAGCTGCTCGGACAGGGTGCGGCCGAGAACGTCAAGCGGGCCGCCCGGCGGGAACGGGTTGACCAGCCTGACGGTTTTCGACGGGAACTGCTGCGCCGGGGCGGACCCCGGCCAGCCGCTCGCCAGCAGGGCAAGGAATGGGCCGAGTGACAGCAGCGCGCGCAGTTTCATGGGGCCTCCCGATGTCGCCGCGAAGCGCGGCCGGTTGCGGACGATCGCCCCGAGGATACCGCAGGGCGGGCCTATTGGGCTCAGAGGCCCAGCCCGTGCCGTTCCTTCGCCGCAAGGGCGGTAGGATAGCCCGCATCCGCCAGCCGCAGAACGCCAAGACCGGTATCGCAGTCGAGAACGCGCTGCAGGCGGACCGCCGCGCCCTCGGTGCCCTCGGCGACGAGCGTGACGCCAGCGCTCTGCCCGTAATCGCACAGCTGGTGAATGGTGACGAGGTCAGCGCCCGCCGCTCCGTTGAGCAACGCGTTCAGGATCGGCCAGTCCGCGATCGCGTCCGATCCGTCCTTCATGTTCTCGGTCTCGCGGTAGGGCATGGCCGCCGACGCCGCGTCCAGGTGGTCGCGCGAGAAGGCGATCGGCCCGCTCAGCTCGCCCTTGGCGACCATCGCGTTGACCAGCAGGGCGAGCCGGCTGCGCTCGCCGTGCCCAAGCCAGCCGATGCGCGCCGGCAAGCCCTGGAACTTGACCAGCTCCCGCGCCTTGCGGATCCAGGCGCAGACCTGTTCATTGCCGGGGAACTCACGCAGGATCAGGTCGTCGATGGCATGGATGTCGGCGGCATTGCCGGTGATCGCCATCCAGCGGAACGGCCCTATGCCTTCGCAGAAATACGGCCGGATGAACAGGTCGACGAACGAAGGCACCTCGAAGGCGCCCCTGGCCCCTCCGCCCACGGTGGCGCGGTTGCGCAGGTTGTTGCCGTACTCGAACACCACCGAGCCGCGGCGCTGGAACTCGGCCATCGCCTCGATGTGGATACGCATCGCTTCGTACACCAGCGGCTTCACGCTTTCCGGTTCGTTAGCCCACAGGCGCCGCGTCTCCTCCAGCGGCAGCGAGGCCGGGATGTACCCGCCCACCGGCTCGGTCGAAGTCTGGTCGGTGACCACGTCCGGGGTCAGCCTGCGCTTCAGCAACTCGGGCAGCACGTCTGCGCAATTGCCGACCAGGCCGACCGAGACCGGTTCTGCCTTGTCCCTCGCCGAGAGCACCAGCTTGAGCGCGGCATCGAGATCCCGCGCCATGTGCTGGCAGTAGCCGGTATCGATCCGGCGCTGGATCTTCGCCGCGTCGGCTTCCACCACCAGCGTCGCGGCGCCGGCCATGTAGCCGGCCAGCGGCTGCGCGCCGCCCATGCCGCCGCAACCGCCGGTCACGAGCCAACGGCCGTTCAGCGTGCCGCCAAAATGCTTGCGCGCGCACGCCATGAAAGTCTCGTAGGTGCCCTGCACGATGCCCTGGCTGCCGATGTACTGCCAGGCGCCGGCGGTGAACCCCGGAACGATCGTCAGTCCCTTGCGGGAGAACTCCTCCACCCGGTCATCGCTCGACCAGGCGGGAACCAGGTTGCCGTTGGCCATCACCACCAGCGGCCCGTCGCCGCGCGTGGTGAAGATGCCGATCGGCTTGCCCGACTGCATCACCAGCGTCTGCCCGACTTCGAGGCGCTTGAGCGCATCGACGATGCGTTCGTAGGCGTCCCAGTCGCGCGCCGCCTTGGCCACCGACATGTACACCACCAGCGCATCCGGGTTCTCGGCGTTCTCGAGGTTGTTCTCCAGCAGGCGAAGGATCGCTTCCTGCCTCCAGCCCTTGCAACGCAGTTCACTGCCGCGCTGGGCCTTCACCGGCCTTGGTCCTGCCGTCATGCCGGCTCCTTCATGCCCAGGAATGAATCCACCAGCGCCGGATCCTGGCGCGCCTGGGCGCCATCGGCTTCGTAGGCCTTGCGGCCCGAGACCAGCACCGTCACGTGATCGGCCACTTCCAGCGCGCGATGTGTGTTCTGCTCGACCAGCAGGATCGCGATGCCGCGCCGCCTCAGGTCGAGCAGCGCGCCAAAGCACTGGTCCACCATCGCCGGCATCAGGCCAAGCGAAAGTTCATCGACCATCAGCAGTCGCGGCCCCGCCATCAGTGCGCGGCCGATCGCCAGCATCTGCTGCTCGCCGCCCGAAAGCGTCCCGGCGCGCTGGCGGTGCCTGTCGCGCAGGCGGGGAAACAGCGCCAACACCGATTCCTCGGTCGCGCGTGACTCCGCGCTGGAGCGCGTGTAGCCGCCGACCAGCAGGTTCTCGCCTACGGTCAGGTCGGGAAAGATGCGCCGGCCTTCGGGGGCGAGCGCAATCCCAAGCCGCGTGCGGGCCGCCGGCCCGAGCCCGGCAAGGTCCGCGCCGGCAAAGCGCACGCTGCCCGCCTGGGCCTGGACTTGGCCCGCGATGGCCATGATGGTCGATGTCTTGCCGGCGCCGTTCGGTCCGAGGAGCGCGGTGATCATGCCCTCGGGGGCGGTCAGATCCAGGCCGTCGACCGCGCGGATCAGTCCGTAGCCGCAGGCGAATCCGCGCAGTTCAAGCATGGGCGGCCTGCACGCCGAGATAGGCATCGCGCACGTCCTTGCGCGCCATGACTTCGCGCGGCTCGCCTTCGGCGAGGATCGCGCCGTTGTGCAGCACGAGCAGGCGGCCCGCGATGCGCGTCACTTCGCCCAGGTTGTGCTCGACCAGCACGATGGTCGTGCCCTCGGCATTGAGCTGCACGATGAGGTCTGCGAAACGCGCCGCCTCGGTGTAGTTCAGGCCGGCCAGCGGTTCGTCGAGCATCAGCAGGCGCGGCTCGAGGGCCAGCGCGCGCGCCACCTGCATGCGCTTCAGGTAACCCAGCGGCACGCTGTGGGCCGGCTTGTCGGCGGCATCCGCAATGCCAAGCCGCTCGAGCAGCGCGAGCGCCCGCTGGCGCGCCGGCCAGACCTCCACGCTCGCCAGCGCGCGCCAAGGCCGGCGCGTCACCTCGCTCGCCGCGGCAACCATGACGTTCTCCAGCAGGGTCATTTCCCGGAACGGCCGCACGATCTGGTGCGTGAGCACGAATCCGAGCTGGGCGCGGCGGTGGATGGGCACGCGGGTCACATCCTTGCCTTCGAAGCGCACGCTGCCCGCCTCCGGCGCCAGCACCCCGGTGAGCAGGCGCAGGAGCGTCGTCTTCCCGGCGCCGTTGGGGCCGATCAGCCCCGCTAGTTCGCCTCGCTCGACGCGCAGGTTCACGCCGTTGACGGCCCGAACGCCGCCGAACGCAATGCCGAGGCCGACGCCTTCGAGCATGCTCAGGCGAGCCTGCGTCCGGTGACGCGATGCACCAGTCCGGCCAGCCCCTCGGGGCTGAAGCGCATCACCAGCAGCAGCAATCCGCCATAGACCAGCAGCTTGTAGTCGTTGATGAAGCGAAACATCTCCGGCATCAGCGTGAGCAGCACCGCCCCGGCGACCACCCCCAGCGTGGAGCCGATGCCGCCCACCACGACCATCGCCAGGATGGTCACCGACTGCACGAAATTGAACGCGTCCGGCACCACCAGCTGGGTCATGTGCGCGTAGATGCCGCCGGCGAGTCCCGCCGCCGCGGTGCCGATGAAGAACGCCGCGATCTTGTATCCCGACACGTCGACGCCGATGCTGCGCGCCGCATCCTCGTCCTGGGCGACGGCGCCGAACGCCCGGCCCATCCAGCTGCGCCGCACGTGCAGGCTGAGCAGCAGCACCGCCACCGCGCCGCCGATGGCCAACGCCGCGTAGCCCCATTTGTCGAGCGGCGACGGAATCTTGGCGATGCCCATCTCGGCGCCCAGCCAGGCCTGCTTGCGCACCGCGCCGAGGAACAGGAAACCGACGCCCATGGTCACGATGGCAAGGAAATCCTCGCGCACGCGCAGCGCGGCGAATCCGGTGACGATGCCGAAACCCCCCGCCACCAGCATGCCGACCGCCACCGAGACCCCCATCGGCAGTCCCGCCACGGAGCACAGCGCGGCAGCGTAGGCGCCAAGCCCGTAGAACGCGGCATGGCCGAGGCTCACCTGACCGCAGAACCCGCTGATCAGGTTGAGGCTGAGCGCGAGGATCACGTTGAGGCCGGCGAAGGTGGCGACCGAAAGGTAGTAGTCCATGCCTCAGCGCGCCTTGCCGAGCAGGCCCTGGGGCCGGATCATCAGCACCAGGATCAGGAACAGGAACGCGATGGCGTCCCGGTCCAACAGCTTGCCCAGATACACGGTGCCGAAGCTCTCCACGACGCCCAACAGCAGGCTCGCCAGCAACGTGCCCGGCACGTTGCCCAGCCCGCCCAGCACGATGATCGCCAGTCCCTTGTAGCTGATCACGCTGCCCATCCCCGGTTCGACGAGGTTGTTGAGCAGGCCGACCAGCACGCCGGCGACCCCGGCGAGCACCGAGGCGATGAAGAAGCTCGTATGCCGCACGCCCGAGACGCCGACGCCGAAACTCTCGGCGATCGACGGATCGGAAACCGTGGCCCTCCAGGCCACCCCTGCGCGGGTGCGGGTGGCGAACAGCGCAAACAGCGACAGCAGCACCACTGCCGCAACCGCGATCCAGACCTGCACCAGGTTCAGGCTCAGGCCGCCAAAACCCACCGCGGTCGTGAACCAGGTGTTCTTGGCGAACGACAACCCGTAGGGTCCGAAGAGCAGCCGGAAGCCGTCTTCCATCGCGATCAGCAGGCCGATCGAGGCCACCAGCGCCACGAACGGGGGCTTGTCGAGGATCGGCCGGTAGATGAACCGGTAGACCAGTGGCCCCAGCAGGCCGGCGGCCAGCGCGGCCGCGACGAACGCGCCGGCCAGGCTGCCGGTGTGGTTGGCCACCAGCAGCCCGACATACGCGCCGAGCGTGAACACCGTCGCCTGCGCCACGTGCAGGATGCGCAGCAGGCCATACACCAGCGTCAGCCCGAGCGCCATCATGGCGTAGGTACAGCCCCACACCAGCCCGACCAGCAGCAGTTCGAGGTAGAACACGGCGGCTGACCGGGCTTGCCTTTACTTGGTCGGGGGCGCGAGCAGCACCGGATCGTCGATGGTGGCGAAGTGACGGAACTTTCCGCCCCTGATCACCTGGATCTGCGCCGCCTTGTAGACCTCGCCGAGCTCGTTGAACGAAATGCGCCCGGTGGCCACCTCGAAGTCCTTCAGGCCGGAGATCGCGGCGCGGATCCTGGCGCCATCATCGACGCCGCCCCTGCGCAGGCCTTCGGCGACCACGTACAGGGCGGTATGCGTGCTGGCCGCCACCATGTCCGCCGGAACCTTGAACTTGGTCTCGAAGTCCGCGATGAACCGGCGCATCGGCGCTGCGCTGCTGTCGCGGTCGAGCGACGTGGTGATCATCACGCCCTCCGCAGCGTCCTTGGCGATGGCGATGAAGTTGTGGGTGTCGAAGCCCTCGGTGCCGATGATCGGCACCGTGACCCCGCCGGCGCGCAACTGCGCCACCAGCGGCCCGCCGTTGAAGAAGTATCCGGAAACGTACAGCGCCTCGGGGTCGTCCTTCTTCACGCTGGCGACGATCGAGCCGAACTGCCGGTCGCCCATCGCATAGGTGTGCTCTGCGGCGATCTGGATGCCGAACCTGCCCGCCACCTCCTTGAATCCTGCCGACAGCGCCTGGCCGAAGTCGTTGTTCAGCGTGACCAGGGTCACTTTCTTCTTCTTCAGGTTGTCGCCGATCAGCTTGGCCGCGGCGCGCCCCTGCACCTCACCCATGAAGGAGGTGCGGAAGACGTAGTTCCCGGCGCGCGTGATGTCGGGGTGGATGGCGTAGGCCGATACGTAAGGCACCTTCGCCTGGTGGAACACGCCGGCGGCGGCACGCGTCGGACCCGAGTAACTGCCCGAGACCACCACCCTGAGGCCGTCGCCGATGAACTTGTTGGCCAGGGGCAGCGCCTGGTCGGGCCGCGCCTGGTCGTCCTGGATCACCAGTTCCAGCCGGCGTCCGTTGACGCCGCCCGCAGCGTTGATCTGCTCGACGGCGAGCTCGGCGCCCTGCACCGCGGACTTGCCATC
This sequence comes from Betaproteobacteria bacterium, assembly GCA_016868105.1. Classification (GTDB taxonomy): domain Bacteria; phylum Pseudomonadota; class Gammaproteobacteria; order Burkholderiales; family SG8-39; genus RBG-16-66-20. The sequence goes on from VGIA01000015.1 coordinate 25,277, forward strand.
CGCCGCGGCAAAGCCGGTCAGCGGCGCGTGAAAGCCGATGCGGATGTTCTGGGCGGCCGCGGGTGCGGCGAACGCCGCTGCGACCAAGGCAGTGAAGATCAGTCTGCTGCTGGACTTGATGGACATTGCGAGTCTCCTTCAGGGTTGGTCGGATCAGGACGCCAGGCGTCCGTGTTGCACCTTGATGCTGCCGTTGGCGATCACCGTGTCGGCAAGATTGACGCCGAACCGGTTGATCACCATGCCGTGGTTGGCGACGTTCCAGATGACGAGGTCGGCGCGCTTTCCTGCCTCGATGCTACCGCGATCATGCGACAAGTCCAGCGCGCGTGCCGCATTCAGCGTGCACATGTTCCAGATTTCCGCGTAGCCGAGGCGGAACAAGCGCGCCGCGAGCGCCATCACCATCTGCATCGACGGCGTCGGGCAGCTGCCGGGGTTGTAGTCGGTCGACAGGGCGGCCACCACGCCCGCCTCGAGCGCCCGGCGCACCACCATCGGCAGGAACGGTTTCTCCGCCCCCTCCAGCGCCGAGCCGGCGAAACGCGGCGTCATTTCGCACAAGTGCAGGGTCACCCCCGGCAGGAACGTCGCCACCGTGCCAGCCTCGGCCATGGCGCGAAACCCCTCGTCCGTCGTGTAATCCAGATGGTCCGCGCCCGAGGCCGAGAGCGCGGCCGCGGCGAGGCCGCCGCGGGCGTCGCCGTGCTGGTCGGCGTGCAGGCGGACCTTCATGCCAAGCGCGCGCGCCGCGTTGCCGACCCGCAGGCATTCGTCGTAGGTGAAACACAGGGGGTCGCAGGATACGTCGCAGTACTTCGCAAGCCCGCTTGCCGCCTGCAACGACGCCACCGCGGCATCGATGTATTCCTTGCGACGGTCGTCGTAGCCTTCGGGCAGCACGTGCAGCGGCAGGAACGTCGGGACCACGTCGACCGCATGGCGCAGGCCCGCGGTCAGCCGCAGCAGACGCAGTTCGCCCTCGCGGTCCAGCGCGTAGCCTGTCTTCGCCTCCAGCGTGGTGGTGCCATGCAGCAGCATGGTGTCGAGGTCGCTCATCGCCTGCTTCACCAGTGCCGCGTCCGAGGTCTGGCGGGTCCTCGACACCGTGAAGCGGATTCCGCCGTCGAGTCGCCGCGCCGGGGCGCGCTGGGTGACCTTCGCCTCGTACTCTTCGTGCCGCGTCCCGCCGAACAGAAGGTGGGAGTGAGGATCGACGAAACCGGGCGTCACCAGGCGCCCGGTTGCATCCAGCACCGTCGGCGCGCTCCAGGACTTCGCCACCTCTGCGCTCGAGCCCAGGGCAAGGATGCGGCCGCCGCCGACCGCGACAGCGCCGTCGGCGATGATGTCCGTTTGCCGCAGCGCCTCGCCCCGCAGGCCTTCGGCCGGACCGCGGCAGGTCAGCAATTCCCCGGCCTGCACGATCAGCAGGTCGGCATTGTGCTTTGCCATAGAGTGGCATACTATTCCATTCTATGGCAAAGCGGCAAGGCGCCCCCCGCAAGCCTGCCCGTGCCGCGGAGCCCGGCCCGGTGCGCGCGGTGCAGCGGGCGTTTGACCTGCTGGCGCACCTTGGCGATGGCCAGCCCGCGCCTACGCTGTCGGCGCTGGCGCGCAGCAGCGGCCTTGCGGTGAGCACCGTGGCGCGCCTGCTCGCCGCGCTGGAGCACGCAGGCTTCGTCCACCGCGTTGGCGCGGGCTACGAACCGGGAACGCGCCTGGTGCAGATGGGACTGTCGGCGCTCAGACGGCTCGACGTGTTCGACCTTGCCGAACCGCACCTGCGGCGCCTCTGCGCCGCGAGCGGCGAGACGGCCAACCTGGCGACGCGGGCCGACGCCGAGCATGCGATCTACCTGCGTCAGGTGGTCAGCCCAAAGAGCATTCACCACGCCAGCTGGCTGGGCCGCATGCTTCCCGTGGCCCGGACGGCGGTCGGGCAGGCGCTTGCCGGCAACGTGAATGCCACCGGCTACATCGCGAGAAAGAACACGCTGGAACCCGACGTGACCGCGATCGCGGCTCCGATCCGGGGCGCGGCAGGCGAAATCGCCGCGGCGCTCAGCATCACCGGCCCCTCGTATCGCATCAGCGAGGCCGACATCCGGCGCTACGGCGCGCTGGTCGCGGAGGAAGCACGCCTTGCCTCCGAGGTGCTCGGCGCGCGCCTGCGCGCGGTGCAGCAATGAAGCCCCTCGCTTTGCCGCCCGCAGGATCGAGCGTGGGGTTTCTTGCCTCCCCTTTCGTGCCGATCGAATCGCTAGCTGCAGACTTCGCCGTCCTGGGCATCGCGCACGGCGTGCCCTACCACGTGCGCAATCTCGCCGCCAGCGTGGCCGACGCGCCGCGTGCCGTGCGCGAACGCTCGGCGCGCTTTGGCCGCATGGCGACCCATCACGACTTCGACCTTGGCCGCGCGCTCGCGGACCCTGCGCCACCGCGGCTCGCCGACTGCGGCGACGTGCCCTGCGACCTGCGCGACCTGCCGGGCAGCGCCGCGCGCGCCACCCGCGCGGTTCGCGCCATCCTCGAGGCCGGCGCGATGCCGATCGTGCTGGGGGGCGACGACTCCATCACCGCGATCGCGCTGGGCGCCTTCGAAGGCCGCGGGCCCCTGCACGTGCTGCAGATCGACGCCCACCTCGACTACCGGGACGAGGTCGACGGCGTGCGCGACGGCTACTCCAGTCCCATGCGGCGAGCCGCGGAAATGCCCTGGGTCGAGCGCATCGTCCATTGCGGCACCCGCGGCGTCGGCAGCGCCCGCCCGGCCGACCTGCGGGACACCTTGGCGCGCGGCAACGCGATCGTGACGGCGAGCGAGGTGCGGCGGCACGGCATCGAGCGCGTGCTCGCGGAATTCCCGGAGGGTGGGCGGTACTACATCGCCTTCGACTGCGACGGCGTCGATCCGTCGGTCATGCCGGGCACCAGCGCGCCGCTGCCCGGGGGGCTGTGCTATGACGACACCCGCGATCTGCTCACCGGGCTCGCGCGCCGCGGCAGCCTGGCTGGCATCAGCTTCGCGGAGCATTACCCCTCGCTCGACGTGAACGGCATCACCGCCCTCGCCATCGTGCGCCTCATCGTCAACCTCATCGCCATTGTCGGGAAACCACAACCATGACCGATGCCGACATCGAGCTGTTCCAGGCCGACGGAGCGATCGTGCTCCGCGGCGTGTTCCGCGACTGGGTCGAGCCCCTGCGTGCCGGCGTCGCGCGCAACCGGGCCTCGCCCAGTCCGCTGGAGCGCACGGTCAGGCCCGCCGACGGTTCGGCGGCGTTCTTCCAGGACTACTGCAACTGGCAGCGGATACCCGAGTACCGCGCGTTCGTCTTCGAGTCACCCGCCGCCGCCCTCGCTGCCCGCCTGATGCGTTCGAAGACAGCGCGCTTCTTTCACGAGCACGTGCTGGTCAAGGACCCGGGCACCAGCGTGGTCACCCCCTGGCACCAGGACCAGCCGTACTACTGCGTCGATGGCGGCCAGAGCGTGAGTCTGTGGATTGCGCTCGATCCGGTCGCGCGCGACACGGTGATGGAATGCGTCGCCGGTTCGCACCTCTGGGGCAAAGGCTTCAAGCCGATGCGATTCGACGGCACGCCGCTGTATCCGAACGACAACCTCGAGGCGATCCCGGATATCGACGCCAGGCGTGGCGAGCTGCGCATCCTCGGCTGGGAGCTCGAGCCGGGCGACGCCATTGCCTTCACGTTCCGCACCGTCCACGGCGCCCCGGCCAACACCGCCTCGCGCCCCAGACGGGCGTTCTCTGCGCGCTGGGTCGGGGACGATGCGGTATTCGCCGTTCGCGCCGGGCGCACTTCGCCGCCGTTTCCCAACCTCAAGCTGCCGGCGGGCGCACCGCTCGATGCGCCTGAATTCCCCCTCGTCCATTCGCACTGAAGGATTTTCATGAGCACTCCCCGGGTCGTCCGCGCCGCGCGCGGCACGCAGTTGTCCGCGAAAAGCTGGCAGACCGAAGCGCCGCTGCGCATGCTGATGAACAACCTCGACCCCGAGGTCGCGGAGCGTCCCGAGGACCTCGTGGTCTATGGCGGCATCGGCAAGGCCGCGCGCAGCTGGGCGTGCTTCGATCGCATCGTCGATGCCCTGCGTGCGCTGGGCGGCGACGAAACCCTGCTGGTGCAGTCGGGCAAGCCGGTGGGCGTGTTCCGCACCCATGCCGACGCGCCGAGGGTGCTGATCGCGAACTCCAACCTGGTGGGCAAATGGGCCACGTGGGATCACTTCAATGAACTCGACCGCAAGGGCCTGATGATGTACGGGCAGATGACCGCCGGCTCGTGGATCTACATCGGCAGCCAGGGCATCGTGCAGGGCACCTACGAGACCTTCGCCGAGGCCGGCCGCCAGCACTACGCAGGCAACTGGGCCGGCAAGTGGATCCTGACCGCGGGCCTGGGCGGAATGGGCGGCGCGCAGCCCCTCGCCTCCACCATGGCCGGCGCCTCGATGCTGGCGATCGAGTGCGACCCGACCCGCATCGACATGCGGCTGAAGACCGGCTACCTCGACGCCAAGGCCTCCACCATCGATGAGGCGATGGCAATCCTGGCCCGGGCCGCCGAGGATAAACGGGCAGTGTCGGTGGGGCTTCTGGGCAACGCAGCGGAACTGGTCCCCGAGCTCCTGACGCGCGCGCAGAAGAGCCCGTTCAGGCCGTCGCTGGTCACCGACCAGACATCCGCGCACGATCCTGCCAACGGCTACCTGCCCGAACACTGGTCCCTCGAGCGCTGGCGGGACCTGCGCAAGAAGGATCCGGAGGAAGTCGCGATCTCGGCCCGCGAGGCCATCGCCAACCATGTGCGCGCCATCCTCGGCTTCAAGGCGCTGGGCATCCCTTGCGTCGACTACGGCAACAACATCCGCCAGGAGGCGAAAGACGTCGGCGTGAAGAACGCCTTCGACTTCCCCGGCTTCGTGCCCGCCTACATCCGGCCGCTGTTCTGCCGCGGCAAGGGACCGTTCCGCTGGGTGGCGCTGTCCGGCGACCCCGAGGACATCGCGAAAACCGACGCCAAGATGCGCGAGCTCTTCCCGCGGGACCGCATGCTCAACCAGTGGCTGGACATGGCGGGCAAGCGCATCCATTTCCAGGGCCTGCCGGCGCGCATCTGCTGGATCGGCCTCGGCGAGCGGCACCGCGCCGGCCTGGCGTTCAACGAGATGGTGCGCAAGGGCGAACTCAAGGCGCCTATCGTGATCGGGCGCGACCATCTGGACTCGGGATCCGTGGCGAGCCCCAACCGCGAAACCGAGTCGATGCGCGACGGATCGGACGCCGTGTCCGACTGGGCGATGCTGAACGCGCTCCTCAACTGCGCGAGCGGCGCCACCTGGGTTTCGCTGCACCATGGGGGCGGCGTCGGCATGGGCTATTCGCAGCACGCGGGCATGGTGATCCTGTGCGACGGCACCGAAGCGGCTGACCGCCGCCTGGAGCGGGTGTTGTGGAACGACCCCGGCACCGGGGTCATGCGCCACGCCGACGCAGGCTACGCCGATGCCATCGCCTGCGCCCGGGAACAAGGCCTCAACCTGCCGATGATCCGATGAGCCACCTCGTCGGCCGCCAGCCGCTGTCGCTGCCCGTGCTGCGGCGCATCGCCGCGGACGGCATTCCGCTCTCGCTCGACCCGGCCTGCATACCCGGGCTGCAGGCCGCGGTCGCCGCCATCGAGCAGATCGTCGACGCCGGCGCGCCGGCCTACGGCATCAACACCGGCTTTGGCAAGCTCGCACAGACCAAGATCGAGCGATCCGAACTCGAGCACCTGCAGGAAAACCTGGTGCTGTCCCACGCCGCCGGGGTCGGGCCGCCCCTGACGGACGACGCGGTGCGTCTCACCATCGCCCTGAAGGTGGCGAGCCTCGCCCGCGGCCGCTCCGGCGTGCGCCCCGAGGTGATCGACGCGCTGCTTGCCCTGTACAACCAGCGCCGCTACCCGCACATCCCGTCCAAGGGCTCGGTCGGTGCCTCAGGCGATCTGGCGCCCCTCGCCCACCTCGCGATGGCGCTGATGCCGATGCGATTCGCGCCGAAGGAAGGCCTGGCGCTGCTGAACGGCACGCAGGTCTCCACCGGGCTCGCCCTGAAGGGCCTGTTCGCCATCGAGAACGTGTTCGCCGCCGCGCTCGCGGCCGGTGCGCTGTCGGTGGACGCCGCGATGGGCAGCGACACGCCGTTCGACGACCGCATCCATGAGCTGCGCGGGCACGCCGGCCAGCGCGACACCGCCGCCGCGTATCGCGCGCTGCTCGCCGGCAGCGAGATCCGCGCCTCGCACCTCATGGGCGACGACCGCGTGCAGGACCCCTACTCGCTGCGCTGCCAGCCGCAGGTGATGGGCGCGTGCCTGGACGCGATGCGCAACGCCGCCGAGACCCTTCGCATCGAGGCCAACGGCGTCTCGGACAACCCGCTGGTGTTCGCCGAGACCCGCGAAGTGCTGTCCGGCGGCAACTTCCACGCCGAGCCGGTGGCGCTGGCGGCCGACGCGCTGGCGCTGGCCTGCGCCGAGATCGGCGCGCTCGCAGAGCGGCGCATCGCCTTGCTGATCGATGGCGCCATCAGCCGGCTGCCGCCGTTCATCGTCGAGCATGGCGGGCTCAATTCCGGCTTCATGGTGGCGCAGGTCACCGCCGCGGCGCTCGCCAGCGAGAACAAGGCGCTGGCGCACCCGGCAAGCGTGGACAGCCTGCCGACCTCGGCGAACCAGGAGGACCACGTCAGCATGGCGACCTTCGCCGCGCGGCGCCTCGCCGACATGGCCGACAACAGCGCCGGCATCATTGCCATCGAGTTGCTCGCCGCAGCGCAGGGCGTCGACTTCCGCCGGCCGCGGCGCACCTCGCCCGCGTTGCAGCAGGTGCACGCGGAGGTGCGCAGCGAGGTGCCTTTCTACGACAGGGACCGTCACTTCGCGCCCGACATCGAGGCGATCAAGGCGATGGTGCTCGCCGGCAGGTTCAACCGCCACGCGGGCACGCTGCTGCCTTCGGGGGGATGATGGACCTGTTTCGCTTCAACGCGGGACGCTCGGCGGTCCACCCGCGCGTCCTGGCACTGCCGGGAACCCACCTCGATGCGCCAAGCGATCTGGAGAAACGATGAACAAGCTGGTGGAATGCGTACCGAATTTTTCCGAGGGCTGCGACCTGGCCGTGATCCGCGGCATCACCGCCGAGATCGAGGCCGTGCGCGGCGTCACGCTGCTGGATGTCGACCCTGGCGAGGACACCAACCGCACCGTGGTGACGTTCGTCGGCGCGCCCGAGGCGGTCCTCGAGGCCGCTTTCCGGGCCGGCCGGCGGGCGGCCGAACTCATCGACATGGCCAAGCACCACGGCAGCCATGCCCGCATGGGGGCAATGGATGTCTGCCCGTTCGTGCCGGTATCCGGCGTGACGATGCAGGATTGCGTGGCACTGGCTCGCGAGACCGGAAAGCGCATCGGCGAGCTCGGCATCCCGGTGTATCTGTACGAGCATGCCGCGGCCACTGCGGCGCGGCGCAACCTTGCGGTGGTGCGCGCGGGGGAATACGAGGGCCTCGAGCGCAAGCTCGCCGACCCGGCGTGGCGGCCGGATTTCGGACCCGCGAAGCACAACTCCCGCACCGGCGCCTACATCATCGGCGCGCGCGAATTTCTCATCGCCTACAACGTCAACCTCGCCACCACCGACAAGCGCTACGCGGACGACATTGCCTACGCGCTGCGCGAGCGCGGCCGGCACCTGCGTCGCGGCAACACCTCGCCTTTCTACTACAAGGGCGAGGTGGTGAACTTCGGCAAGGACGCCTATCCCTGCGGCGCCTGCGAGTTGGTGGCGAAGGACTGGGCCTCTCTCGCCCGGCACTATCGCGAGGCGCATGGCCGCGACCTTGATGCGCGCTATGCCGCGCTCGGCTACAAAGCGGGGGACGTCGAGGGCAAGCCCGCCTACGCCGACGGCCGCTTCACGCACGTCAAGGCGGTCGGCTGGGTGGTCGAGAAGTACCAGCGCGCGCAGATTTCCATCAACCTCACCGACTTCACCGTCTCGCCGGCGCATGCCGTGCTGGAGGCGGCGCGCGAGGAGGCCGCGAGCCGTGGCATCGCCGTGACCGGTTCGGAGATCGTCGGCGTGGTGCCCTATGAGGCCATGCGGGAATCCGCTCGCTGGTACCTGCGGCGCATGCGCAAGTCCACCGGGTTGCCGGTCGGCGACGTGATCGAGGCCGCGGTTCAGGCGATGGGCCTGCGCGACGTTGCGCCCTTCGAAGTCGATAAGAAGGTGCTCGGCATGCCGCGGAACAACGGCCAACTGGCGGCAAAGACCGTGGCTGCGTTCGTCGACGAAGTGTCCCGCGATACGCCGGCCCCCGGCGGCGGCTCGATCGCCGCGCTCGCGGGCTCCATCGGCGCGGCGCTCGCCGCGATGGTCGCCAACCTCACGGTCGGCAAGGCCCAGTTCGCCTCGCGCTACGACGAGCTCGATGCGCTCGCCCTCGAAGCGCAGCAGATCAAGGACCAGCTGATGGCCGCGGTGGACGAGGATACGCAGGCCTTCAACGGCGTGATGGACGCACTGCGCATGGCCAAGGACACGCCCAACCAGAAAGCGGCGCGCACCGCGGCGCTCCAGGCCGGCTACCAGCGCGCCACCGAAGTGCCGGTGCAGACGGCACGGCACTGCCGCAGGGCGCTGGAACTGTGCCTGCGGGCGGCGCGCTGCGGCAACGAGGCGATGATTACCGACGCCGGCGTCGGCGCGCTGGTGTCGCTTGCCGGGGTGAAGGGCGCCGCCTACAACGCGCGCATCAACCTGAAGTCGATCAAGGACGCGGACTACGTGAAGCGGACCGGCGACGAGATCGCCCGGCTGGTGGCGGAAAGCCGCGGGATCGCCGATGAGGTCGAGGCGGAAGTCGAGCGCGTGATGGCCTGATCAGGCGCAGGCCTGATCAGGGCCGCCGCGATCCGTGAATGGCCCGAAGTCAGCCGGCTTTCCCTGAAGCTCTCGTCGTAGTCCCGGGAAACCTGCCTTTGACCACGCTGCTCACTGGGTGGCCCCGGGCACCGGCGGCATTCGGGTTCCGCAAGACGGTGGACCGGGCCACCGGGCTCGGTATGCCTTGCCGCAGGTGAAGTACCATCCCCGCATGCCCCGCATACTCCCCTCGGTCTGCACCCTCGACTGCCCCGACACCTGCAGCCTCGCGGTGACGGTGGCCGAGGACCGCATCGTGGCGGTGAAGGGCTCGAAGGCCAATCCCTACACCGCCGGCAAGCTCTGCGCCAAGGTCCCGGAGCAGTTCCCGGCCTTCGTGCACGGGCCCGGCAGGCTCACGACGCCGCTCCGGCGCAACGGCCAGAAAGGCGACCGCAGGTTCGAGCGCCTCTCCTGGTCCGCGGCGCTCGATGAAATCCACGCCCGCTTCCAGGCGGCGATCGCGAAGCACGGGCCGCAGTCGATCCTGCCGCTCAACTACGCCGGCCCGCATGGCGCGCTCGCGGGCGGTTCGATGGACCTCAGGTTCTTCCACCGGCTGGGCGCGAGCCTGCTCGATCGGCGGCCCCTGTGCGGCGGCATCCGCGGTGAGGCCTGGATGGGCACCTTCGGCGTGACGCCCGGGATGCCCCCTGAGCAGGCGGAGCACGCGAAGCTCATCGTCGCCTGGGGCAATAACGTCACCTGGTGCAACCTGCACCTGGCGCCGGTGATCAAGCGGGCGCGCAAGAAGGGCGCCAAGCTGGCGGTGGTGGACCCAAGGCGCACGGTGATCGCGGCGCAGGCGGACCTGCACTTGCCTGTGCGGCCGGGGACGGACGTGCTCCTTGCCTGGGCGATCGCGGCGGAGCTCGAGCGCTGCGGTGGGATCGACAAGGCGTTTGTCGCTAGCCACGTGGAAGGCCACGAAGACTTCATGGCGCTTGCCCGCCCCTGGACGATCGAGCGCGCGGCCGAGGCCTGCGGCGTGAGGGCGGCGGATGTGCGCACGCTCGCCCAGTGGTACCGCGATCTGTCGCCCGCCGCGATCAGCGTGGGCAACGGCCTGGAGCGGAACCAGAACGGCGGCAGCGGCATCCGCGCGGTGTTCGCGCTGCCCGCGCTCGCCGGCAAGTTCGGCGTCAGGGGCGGGGGCCTGGTCAACGGTGCGGGGAACGCCTTCCCCAAGACACCCGCCAAGCTCGCCCGGCCGGAGCTCGTTCCCCCGGGGACCCGGACGCTCAACATCATCGACGTCGGGCGGCACCTGAACGACGCCTCGCTTGCGCCGCCGA
>VGIA01000016.1 GCA_016868105.1 Betaproteobacteria bacterium
TGACCCCCTTCGGCGGCATCAAGGATTCGGGCCTGGGCTACAAGGAAGGCGTGCAGGAGTGCTGCAAGGCGTTCACCAACGTGAAGACGTATTCCATCCCGTGGTAGGCGTGGCAGGGTAGATGCAAACCCTGCTGAGTATCCTTTCCGGGGTTGCGCTCCTCGTCTGGGGTACGCACATCGTGCGCTCAGGGGTGTTGCGCGTCTTCGGCGGCAACCTGCGCGCGATCCTCGCCGAGAGCGTGTCCAACCGCGGCCGCGCGTTCCTGGCGGGGCTGGGGGTGACGGCACTGGTGCAGTCCTCCAGCGCCACCGCGCTGATCGCGAGTTCCTTCGTCTCGCGCGGCCTGATGGCGCTCGCGCCCGCGCTCGCCATCATGCTGGGCGCGGACGTGGGCACCAGCCTGGTGGCGCAGCTCTTCTCGTTCGATCTTTCCTGGCTCGCACCGGTCGCGATCATGGGCGGGGTGATCCTGCACCTGTCGAGGAAGGCCACGCGCGCGGGCCAGATCGGCCGCATCGCCATCGGCGTGGGCCTCATCATCGTCGCGCTGCAGACCATTCTCTCGGCCGCCAGGCCCTTCACGCAGGCCGCGGGCGTCAAGGTGATCTTCGCCTCGCTCACAGGCGATGTCATGCTCGACCTGCTGATCGGCGCGCTGTTTGCCGTGATGGCGTGGTCGAGCCTCGCGGTGGTGCTCCTGACCGCCGCGTTCGTGGCAAGCGGCCTCATCGGCCTGAAGGTGGCCTTGTTCCTCGTGCTCGGCGCGAACCTGGGCAGCGGCCTGCTCGGGGTGCTTGCCACGGCCGGCGCCAACCCGGCCGGCCGCCGGGTCGCCATCGGCAACCTCGCCTTCAAGGCGGCGGGGTGCCTGCTCATGGTGCCGCTGATGCCCACCGTGGAGGGCCTGCTCGCGCTCTTCGACCCGGACCCGCAGCGGCTGGTGGTCAATTTCCACACCGCGTTCAACGTGCTCCTCGCCGCCACGTTCCTCTTCTTCACGGTGCCGGCGGCGCGGCTTATCACGCGCCTGGTTCCGGACGAGGCGGCGAAGTCGGCCGGCTCGCGGACGAAGAACCTCGACCCCGGCGCACTGGAGACGCCGGTGCTTGCCCTTGCCAATGCCTCGCGCGAGGCGCTGCGCATCGGCGACATCGTCGAGGAGATGCTGGGCAACCTGGTGCGGGTGCTCAAGGAGAACGACGGCAAGCTCGCGCGCGAGATCAAGAAAAAGGACGACGAGGTGGACGAGCTCTACACCGCGATCAAGTTCTACCTGACGCAGGTGAGCCGCGAGGCGCTGGATGAGCGCGAGAGCCGCCGCTGGGCCGAGATCATGTCCTTCACCATCAACCTCGAGCACGTGGGCGACATCATCGAGCACATCGTCGATGATGCCGAGGACAAGAAGATCTCCAAGGGCCGCTCCTTCTCCGCGGCCGGCATGCAGGAGATCGAGGAGCTGCACGGCCGGCTGATGACGACGCTGCGGCTCGCGCTCAACGTGTTCCTGCACGGCGACCTGAAGACCGCACAGATGCTGCTCGCGCAGAAGGTGGAGTTCCGCGACCTGGAGCGCCGCGGCCGCGCCGCGCACCTGGACCGCCTGCTCGGGCAGACCGCGCAGTCGATCGAGACCAGCTCGCTGCACCTGGACATCATCAACGACTTCAAGCGCATCAACTCGCACTTCTGCGCGCTCGCCTACCCGATCCTTGAGGCAGCCGGCGTTCTTGCGCCCTCGCGCCTGCGCGAGGACGTGGCGAACGGCGCGGCGAGGAACGGTCATGCCTGAGAGGGCGGCCGAGGAGCGCACCCTGACCGATTTCTGTACCTCGCCGGCGGGGCTCTATGATCCTTGCCACGGTGCGCTGGTGGCGGGGTAACCCCCGAAAGCTGGGCGAGCCTGGAATCGACGATGCGCAAGGACAACCTGCGTTCGGAAGGTGATGTCAACCTCTCGCCGCTGCGCCAGCGCTGGCAGGACCAGCATGTCGGCCCCGCGTCCCGCGCGCTGCTCGCCGAGGACGCGAGGCACTTCCTGCACCAGTCGCTCTCGACGCCGTGCCTCGACACGGTGAAGTCCGCCTCGGGCATCTGGCTCGAGACCGCCGACGGACGGCGCATCATGGATTTCCACGGCAACAGCGTGCACCAGGTCGGCTACGGCCACCCGAAGGTGCTCGCCGCCGTCAGGCAGCAGCTCGATACGCTGCCGTTCTGTCCAAGGCGCTACACCAACGCCGCCGCGGTGGCGCTTGCCAGGCGCCTGGGCACCCTCGCGCCTGCGGGCCTCGACAAGGTTCTGTTCGCGCCGGGCGGCGCCGAGGCGATCGGCATGGCGCTGAAGCTCGCGCGCGTCGCCACCGGCCGCCACAAGACCGTATCGATGTGGGATGCGTTCCACGGCGCCTCCCTCGACGCCATTTCGGTGGGCGGTGAGGCGATCTTCCGCGCCGGCATCGGGCCGCTCCTCCCCGGCACCGAACACGCGCCGCCCTGCGATCCGGCGCATTGCCTGTACCGCTGCGGCCGGACCTGCGATGCGCGCTGCGCCGAGTACGTCGAGTACGTGCTGGCGAAGGAAGAAGACGTCGCCGCGGTGATGGTGGAGACCATCCGCGCCACCGACGTGCAGGTGCCGCCCAAGGCGTACTACGAAACCCTGCGCCGCGCCTGCGACCGGCACGGGGCGCTCTTGATCCTGGACGAGATTCCCACCTGCCTCGGCCGCACCGGGACGATGTTCGCCTTCGAGCGCTACGGCATCGTTCCGGACATGGTGGTGATCGGCAAGGGCCTGGGCGGCGCGGTGTTTCCGATGGCGGCGCTCATCGCGCGCAACGCTCTGGACCTCGCCGGCGACCGCGCGCTCGGGCACTACACGCACGAGAAGAGCTCAGTCGGATGCGCGGCGGCGCTCGCGACGCTGGATGTGATCGACGAAGAGAAGCTCCTCGAGCGCTCGCGCGAGCTCGGCGCGCGTGCGCTGGAGCGGCTGCGTGCCATGCGGGCGGCGAATCCGGCGATCGTGGATGTGCGCGGCGCGGGGCTCCTGCTCGCCATCGAAGTGAAGAGCGCGGAGATCGCGGACGCTGCGCTCTATGCAAGCCTTGCGAAAGGGCTTTCGTTCAAGGTCGGGCAGGGCAGCGTCATCGTGCTCGCTCCGCCGCTCGTGATCGACGAGCGCGACCTGGGCCGCGCGCTGGACATCCTCGAGGCCTCGCTGCGCGAGGCGGCGGCATGACCACCGAACTGAGCCTGGAGGTGACCCTCGCGGTGCTTGGCGCGGCGCTTATGCATGCGACCTGGAATGCGATGGTGAAGAGCGCCGGGGACAAGCTGCTCGACACCGCGCTGGTCTGCATCGGCGGTGCGGCCGTGGTGGTCCCGTTCATGTTCGTGGTTGCAGTGCCGGCGCCGGCCGCCTGGCCCTGGCTGGCGGGCTCGATGCTCGCGCATGTGGCCTACTTTTTCTGCCTTGTCGGCGCCTACAAGTCGGGCGATCTTTCGCACGGTTACCCGATCATGCGCGGCACGGCGCCGCTGCTGGTCGCCGGCATCGCGTTCCTTTGGCTGGGCGAGTCGATTTCCGCGACGGTCTGGGCCGGGATTCTCCTCATCTGCGGCGGCGTGCTGTCGCTCGGGCTGGCGGGCAAGCCGACGCGCACCGGACTCGCCTGGTCGCTCGGCAACGGCGCGATCATCGCCGTGTACACCATGGTGGACGCAGCCGGGGTGCGCGCCTCGGGCGACGCCGCGAGCTATGTCACCTGGATGTTCGTGCTCGACTGCGTGCCCTTCGGTCTCATCGTGCTGTTGTGGCGGGGTCGGGCATTGGTCGACTACCTGCGCGCCAACATCGTTCGCGGCATCGTCGGCGGTATCTGCTCCTCCGGCGCCTACGGCATCGCGATCTGGGCCATGGCGCGAGCCCCGGTGGCGTCGGTCGCGGCGCTGCGCGAAACCGCGGTGGTGTTCGGCGCGCTGATCGGCGCCTGGTTCCTCAAGGAAGGGCACCTGCGCGCGAGGCTTTCGGGCGCCGTCGTGGTGGCCGCCGGCATCGCGGCGATCAAGTCATGAGCGCGGCGCCTCAGGCGGCGCTTGCCTTGGCAGCGCGCAGGCAAGCGGATTGGCCGTTTAGCCGCCCGGCTGCCTGAAGAAAATGAGTGACATCGCTCTTCCGCACCACGCGAACATCGTCATCGTCGGCGGCGGCATCGTCGGCGTGAGCGTCGCCTACCACCTGGCGAAGCTCGGGCGCAAAGACGTGCTGCTGCTGGAACAGGGCTCGCTCACCTGCGGCACCACCTGGCATGCGGCGGGGCTGGTCGGCCAGATGCGCCCCAACCGCTCGATGACCCGCATGAGCCGCTATGGCACGGAGCTCTACGCCACGCTGGAAGCGGAAACGGGCCTTGCCACCGGATGGAAACGCTGCGGCAGCGTGAATGTCGCAAGGACGCCCGAGCGCTGGATCGTCTACCAGCGCCAGGCGGCGATGGCGAAGAGCTTCGGCATCGAGGTGCACCTCATCTCGCCGAAGGAAGCCGCCGAGCGCTGGCCGCTCCTGCGCACCGACGACCTGCAGGGCGGTCTCTGGTTCCCGCAGGACGGCAAGGCGAATCCGGCGGACCTCACGCAGTCGCTCGCGCGCGGTGCGCGGGCGTCAGGGGTGAAGATTGTGCAGGGAGTCAAAGTCCAGGGCGTGGAACTGAAGAACGCGGCGGTCAAGGGAATTCAGACCACTCTAGGCAGGGTTTCCTGCGACATCCTGGTCAATTGCACCGGCCAGTGGGCGCGCGCCTTCGGCGCCAAGGCCGGCGTCAACGTGCCGCTGCATTCGGCCGAGCACTTCTACATCGTCACCGAGAAGATCGCCGGCGTCACGCCGGATCTGCCGGTGATGCGCGACCCGGACGGCTACACCTACTTCAAGGAGGAGGTGGGCGGCCTGCTCATGGGCGGCTTCGAGCCGGCGGCGAAGCCCTGGGGCATGGACGGTATCCCGGAGAAGTTCGAGTTCCAGCTGCTGCCGGAGGACTGGGACCACTTCGAGATCCTGATGCGCAACGCCATTCACCGTGTGCCGGCGCTGGAAACAGCGGGCATCAAGACCTTTCTCAACGGGCCGGAGAGCTTCACGCCGGACGGCAACTTCATCCTCGGCGAGGCGCCGGAGGTGAAGAACTACTTTATCGCCGCGGGCTTCAACTCCGCCGGCATCGCCAACGCCGGCGGCGCGGGAAAGCTCCTCGCCGAGTGGATCGAGGCGGGCGAAGCGCCGATGGACCTCTTCGAAGTCGACATCCGGCGCTTCGGCCCCTATGCCGCGGACGCAGATTGGCTGCGCGCGCGCACCGTGGAGTCGCTCGGCCTGCATTACGCGATGCGCTGGCCGCGGCACGAGCTGGAATCCGGCCGCCCCCTGAGGACTTCGCCGCTCTATGAGCGACTGAGGGCGACGGGCGCGCAGTTCGGCTCGAAGATGGGCTGGGAACGGGCAAACTGGTTTGGCCCCTCCTCGCCCTACACCCTGGGAAGGCCCGAGTGGCTTACGAGCGTGATCAAGGAGCAATTCGCGATCCGCAACGCGGCCGGGGTCATCGACCAGACTTCCTTCGGCAAGCTGCGCGTTACCGGGCGCGGCGCGCGCAGGCTGCTCGAGCGGGTCTGCGCGAACCGCATCGGCGAGCTCACGTACACGCCGATGCTCAACCGCAAGGGCGGCTACGAAAGCGACATCACGGTGCAGCGCTGGGCCGAGAACGACTACTTCATCGTCACCGGTTCGGCGCAGCCGATTCGCGATGCGGCCTGGCTGAGAGGAAATATTCAGGATGAGGAAGTCAGAATCGAAGACCTGACCGCGGAGTGGTCGGTGATTTCGGTGCTCGGCCCGCAGTCCGGTTCTTTGTTGTCAGGGATAGACCTCGGAAACGCCAGAGCGGTACCCGCCTCCTATGCCGGAGGCCCTGGAACGGAGTTGTACGTCCCGATTGCGGAGGCCGCAGCGCTGTACGACAGGATCTGCGGCGCGGGAGAGGTGAAGAATTGTGGCTACTACGCGCTCGATGCGTTGCGCATCGAGGCCGGTCGCCGCGCGTTTCCGAGCGAGCTTTCGCCCGACTGCACGCCTTGGGAGGCTGGCCTTGGCTTCACGGTGAAGCTCGACAAGGGCGAGTTCCTCGGCCGCGACGCGCTGCTGAAGGCGCCCCGCGGCAAGCTGACGACCCGCCTCCTCCAGTTCACTTTCCCCGCGACCGAGCTGTTCGCCTGGGGCGGCGAGCCGATCCTGAGGGACGGCGCGCCGGTGGGTGAGCTTTCTTCGGTCGGCTACAGCGCGGCGCTTGATGCAATGGTGGCCCTGGGTTTTGTGCGGAGCGCCCGCCCCGAGGACCGGGACGAAATCCTGCGCGGCGCCTACTCGATCGAGATTTCTGGCACCACGGTAGCGGCGCACGCCATGCTGAAGGCGCCTTGGCCATGAAGGCGGTCCGTACCGATCGCGAACTGGAGATGGGCGGCCTCGACGCGGCGCTGCGCGCGCGCGGGGTCGAAGTCGTGCTGTTGCCCGACGGCGCGCCGGAGGAGACGATCATCCGTGAGCTGCGGGACGCCGACCTCCTCCTGATGTGCTACACACCGGTGAGCGCCCGCATCATCGCATCGGCGCCGAAACTGAAGGGCATCGTCAAGTACGGCGTCGGCATCGATGCGATCGATATCCCGGCGGCGCGCGCGCGCGGCATTCCGGTGGTGAACGTGCCGGCCTATGCCGAGGAAACCGTGGCCGAGGGCGCCTTCGCCCTGATGCTGGGCCTCGCCAGGCGTTTCAAGGCCATCCAGCACGAGATCGACGCTTCCGGCTGGGCCTGGCCGACGGCGCGCTGGCTCGGACAGGATCTCTCCGGCGCAACGCTCGGGCTGGTGGGCGTGGGCAGGATCGGGCGCAGCATGGCTCGCATGGCGGCGGCGTTCCGCATGCGCGTGCTGGGGTTTGACCCTCGGCTGGCGGCGGATTTTCCAGGAGAGAGGCGGGAAGACCTGGTGTCGATGCTTGCCGAGTGCGATTTCGTCTCGATCCACTGCGTGCTGAACGCGCAGACGCGCCACCTCGTCGGCGCGGCCGAAATCGCGGCGATGAAGCCCTTGGCCTTCCTCATCAACGTCTCCCGCGGTGAGATCGTGGACGAGGCGGCGCTGCTCGCAGCCCTGCAGGCAAAGCGAATTGCCGGCGCGGCGCTCGATGTCTACGGCCGCGAACCGCTGGCGAGGAACAGTCATCCGCTCTCCGGCCTCTATGCCATGGACAACGTCATCCTCTGGCCGCACCTCACCTTCTACACGCGCCAGGCGATGCACCGGCTGGAGGAGGAGACGCTCGCGCGTTGCGTCGAGATCCTCGAGGGCAAACCGGTGCTGGTGAAGTCGACCGACCCGCGGCTGCGGGCGCAAACCCAGGGCGTGCGCTTCCCCGACTAGCGGCGCAGGTGCCAGGCCTTTGGCCGGGTGAAAGCCAGGATGCCGTAAGTGGAAAGCGTGACGCCGACCCCGGAGTGCCCGATGCCCGACCAGGGCAGGCGCGGGCTGACGCGGTCGCAGCAATTCCAGTAGACGGAGCCCGAGTTGACGCGGGCGAGGATGAGCTTCGCGCGCGCCTCGTTCGGTGTGTAGACGCCCGCTGTCAGGCCGTACTCGGTGTCGTTCATCAGCGCCAGTGCTTCGTCGTCGTTCTTCACTTTCTCGATGCCGATCACCGGTCCGAAGCTCTCCTCGCGCATCAACGACATGCGGTGGTTCGCGTTCGCAACCACGGTCGGCTCGAACCAGTTGCCCGGCTGCGCGATGCGCTTGCCGCCTGTCAGCAATACCCCGCCCTTGGCGATCGCGTCGGCGATCTGGGCTTCCAGCACCCCAAGCTGCGGCGCCCGTGCGAGCGGCCCGTAGTAGGTGTCGTCCGCAGACGGATCGCCCGTCTTCCAGCCTCGTACGGTCTTCAAGAAGTGCTCGACGAAGGCGTCATAGATCTTCTCGTGCACGTAGAGGCGCTCCACCGCGCAGCAGCTCTGGCCGGCGTTGTACATCGCGCCGTCGGCCAGCGATTCCGCGGCGGTTGCCACATCCGCGTCTTCGCAGACGTAGACTGGGTCCTTGCCGCCCAGTTCGAGCTGCAGCTTCACCATGCGCGGCGCGCAAACGGCGGCGATCTTGGCGCCGGTGGCGTAGGATCCGGTGAAGAACACGCCGTCAACCGGCTGCTGGATGAGCGCGGTGCCGGTTGCACCGGCGCCGACCACGACCTGGAACACGTCGGCGGGCACCCCTGCGCCGTGCAGCAGCTCGCCGATGGCAAGCCCCGTGAGCGTGGCGAATTCGGAGGGCTTGTAGAGCACCGCGTTGCCCGCGGCGAGCGCCGGGACGATCACGTTGCCGCCGACGAACCAGGGGTAGTTCCAGGCCGAGATGTTGGCGATCACGCCGAGCGGCTCATGCGTGATCTGTTCCTTGAGATCCGTTTCCTCGAGAACGGTTTCAGCCGCCAGCACGCCTTCGGTGTTCTCGAGGAAGAACTTCAACCGCCCATCGAAAGACTCCAGCTCGGCACGCGCCTGGCGGATCGGCTTGCCGGTTTCCTGGGTCAGCGTGCGCGCCAGGCGCTCGCGCTGCCGTTGCACGGCATCCCGGAACAGGGCGAGTTTCTCGAGGCGCTCCGCAAGCGGAGTCGCCGCCCAGGCCGGGTGCGATGCCCGCGCGCGGGCATACTTCGCCGCCACCGCCGCGGCGGAGTCTTCCGCGATCTCGCGGATGAGCGAACCGTCAGCGGGGTTGCAGACGTTCAACGAATTCGCGCAGCAGAGGCGCCGCGTCCAGGACCGGGTTGGGATTGTCGTGCAGGAACTCGGGATGCCACTGCACGCCGACGAGGTATTGGGAGTCCTCCAGGCGGATCGCTTCCACCAGTCCGTCATCGACGGACACCGCCTCCACCCGCAGCCCGGGCGCGAGCTTATGGATGGCCTGGTGGTGCAGCGTGTTCACCCGTGCGCGCTGCACCCCCGGGTAGAGCGCGGCGATACCGCCGCCGGGCACGATCTCGATGTCGTGGTAGTTCTCGTCGTAGATCGCCGGGTTCTGGTGGACCCGCGCGCCGGCTTTCTGGCTCGCCGCGTCCTGGTAAAGCGTGCCGCCGAGCGCCACGTTGATGAGTTGCTGGCCGCGGCAGACGCCAAGAACCGGCTTCTTCAGGTCCAGAAAACGCCGCAGCAGCTCGAGCTCATAGCGGTCGCGCGTCGGATCGCCCGCCCATTCGGGCCGCAGTGGCGCTTCTCCATAGGCTTCGGGCGCGATGTCCGTGCCGCCCTGCAGCACCAACCCGTCCAGTTCGGCGGCGTACTCGGCGAGGCCCGCGCCGGCATCGGGTACCAGGAACACCAACGCGCCGGAAGACTGGAGCCAGCGCGCGAACGACTGTTCGAGGTAGAAGACGTTCTTTTTCAGGTAACCGGGCCTGGCAGCGTCGCCGTACTGAATGCGCGCTGAAACGCCGATGCGAGGCCGCCTCATAGCGCAGCGGCGAACAGGCGCTCGAAGTCCGCGCGCGTGCAGGGACGCGGGTTGGTTTGATGGCAGATGTCCTTCTCGGCCACCTCCACCAGGCGCGGGATGTGCTCGGACCTGACCCTGAGCTCCGAGAGCCTGGCGGGGATACCGATCGTCTTCTTCAAGGTTGCGAGGTAGCTGACAAAGTCGGCAGTCCCGATCACCCGCTCCAGCTCCCGGAATTTCTCCAGCGCCGCTTCACGATTGAATTTCATCACGTGGTCGATCATCACGCCGTTGGCCAGGCCGTGGTGCAAGTCGTTGACGGTGGACAGTGCGTGCGCGCAGGAGTGCACCGCGCCCAGGTCTTTCTGAAACGCGATCGCGCCCATCATCGATCCCATGAGCATGTCGGAGCGCGCTTGCAGGTCTGTTGCGTTCTTCCACACCAAAGGCAAGGCACGGGCGACGATGCGCACGCCCTCGAGCGCGATGCCGTCGCACAAGGGGTGGTAGGCGGGAGAGAGGTAGGACTCGACGTTGTGCGTCAGCGCGTCCATGCCTGTGGCGGCGGTGATCGCGGGCGGCAGCCCGAGTGTCAGCTCCGGATCGGCAAATACCGCCTTTGCCAGAATGGCAGGGGAGAAAATGATGCGCTTCACGTGGGTATCGTCTTCCGACACCACGCTCGAGCGTCCGACTTCGCTGCCGGTGCCTGCGGTCGTCGGCAGCGCGACGAAATGTGGCAGCGGATTTTCGATCGGCCGCACTTGCGGATGGTCCCAGGCGTATTCGAGCACCTCGCCCGGGTGCGTTGCCATGAGTGCCACGGCCTTGGCGACATCCAGCGCCGCGCCCCCGCCAAAGCCGACGACGGCGTCCGCGCCATGTGCCCGGTACGCCGCCGCGCCCGCCATCACCTGTGATGCCACGGGGTTGCCCTGGAGGCCGGAGAAGACGCAGGTCTGCAGGTCCTTCAGCTCTGAGACGAAGTTCCTCAATAAGGGCAGGCCCGACAATCCCCTGTCGGTCACGATCAACGGCCGGTCGCATCCGGCGGCCTTGAGGTTTGCGCCGACGAGTTTTCTTGCCCCCGGCCCGAAGTGGATCGCGGTCGGGAAGGCAAAGCGGTGGATCGTCATCAGATGATTTCGAAGTAGCGGCGCATTTCCCAGTCGGTGACGGCGTCCTGGTACTGGCGCCATTCCCACTCCCGCGTGCGCGCGAAGTGCTCGACGAAGGTCTCGCCGAAGAGTTCCTTCGCGGCGCTGGAGCGCCTGAAGTTGGCGGTCGCATCGCGCAGGTCGCGCGGCAGGCGCGGGATCTTGGCGGCGAGCGCCGCGTCGCCTGCGAGCGGCGCGTCCTTGAGCTTCAATTTCTTCTCGATTCCCCAGAGGCCGGCGCCGACCGCGGCGGCAAGCGCGAGGTAGGGGTTGCTGTCGGAGCCTGGGCAGCGCGTCTCCAGGCGCGTCGACTTGGCCGATCCCGGGATCACGCGCAGGCTCGCGGTGCGGTTGTCGACGCCCCAGGTGCGCTTCACCGGCGCCCACATGCCGTCGACGAGGCGCTTGTAGCTGTTCACCGTCGGCGCGAACAGGCACTGGATGTCTTGCAGCAGCGCGAGCTGCCCCGCCAGGTAGCTCTCGAAGAGCTTCGACATCCGGTAGGGATGGCGCGCGTCGTAGAAAAGGTTCTTCTTGCCGTCGGACAGGCTCTGGTGGACGTGGCCGCTGCAACCAGGGTATTTCGTGCTCCACTTGGCCATGAAGCTCGGCATGATGCCGAAGCGCTGGCCGATGTCCTTCGCTGCGCTCTTGAACAGCACGCCGCGATCCGCCGACTCCACCCCGGCGCTGTAGAGGATCGCCGCCTCGAACACGCCGGGCCCGGTCTCGGTGTGCAGGCCCTCGACCGGCACGCCGAACTTTTCCATGTCCACCATCAGCGCTTCGAAGTAAGGCTGGTTCTGGCCGGCGCGGAGGAGCGAGTAGCCGAACATGCCGGGCGTGATCGGCTCCGGGTTGGCGTAGCCCTTGGCCGCGAGCGTCTGTGGCGTCTCGCGGAAATTGAACCACTCGTACTCCAGTCCGGTGAAGGCCTGAAAACCCGCCTTCTCGGCGCGAGCCAGCACGCGCTTGAACACCTGGCGCGGGCAGACGGGGTTCGGCGCGCCCGAGGGCTCGACGAAATCGCCCAGGAAAAACGGCACGTCGCCGTCCCAGGGCACGCGGCGGAAGGTGGCCAGGTCGAGCTGCACCATCGCGTCCGGAAACCCGGTGTGCCAGCCGGTCCACGCCGTGTTGTCGTAGGGCGCGTCGTTCGCATCCCAGCCGAAGACCACGTTGCAGAAGCCGAACCCGCTCTCGGCGGCGGCAAAGAACTTGTCGCGGTGCAGGTACTTGCCGCGCAGGACGCCGTCGGTGTCGGTGACCGCGACCTTGACGCGCGTTGCGTTCGAACGGCGGATCTCTTCGAGCACCCGGCGCGCATCGGCGGGCTTCAACTGCGGCATCGTTCCCCCTTGGCTATCTGCACGGCAAATCGCAACGTTGCATTATCTCCCCGAAGCCCGGCCCGTGCGGCCGGCGCCCGCCCGCGCGGCCAGCCGCTCGCTGCGCGCCAGAGCGCGCCGCAGCGCCGGCCTGCCCGCGCCGGCACGCGCGAGCCAGTCATGCACGATCAGCGCCGCCTCGGCGGTGAATGCGCCCTGCGCCAGGCGCCGCACGAGGCCCGCACAGCCGCTTCTTTCGAACGCAGACACTTCGCCGTCGAGGTTGCGCGGCCGGAAGCCGGCGCCGACCTCGAGGTCGTAGACGAACAGAATCTCCCGGTGCAGGCCCTCCGGCACAATGCGTTCGATCATCAGCGCCTTGACGAAGCGCGCCCGCCGCGCGCGCGCCGCTTCGATTCCCGCCTCTTCGCGCGCCTCCTTGAGGAGCGTCTGCCAGGCGCTGAGGCCGGCGGCGATGCCGCCGCCGACGAGCGTGTCCCACAAGCCCGGATCGATGGGCTTGGCGGCCGAACGCCGCGCGATCCACATGCGCCGGCGCGCGCCCCGGCCACTGAAGACGTTGGCGTGGGCGGCGTGCGAAAGAAGGCCGAAACGGCGCATCGCGGCGCGCTCGATGCAAAAGAGCGGCCCGCCGCCGGGAGCGTGCACGGCATAGAGCTCGCCGCGCCAGCCTTGGATCCAGCCGGTGCGCGCCAGCTCGCGCGTCGCCTCGGCAAGCGCATCGCTGCGCTTTCGCTCGTCGGCCGGAACCAGCGCCACGCCGCCGGCGTCGAACGCGAACACGGCGGGCCAGCCGCGCAGGGCTCGGGCGAAATCCGGCCGCAGCGCGCCGATGACCTGTGTCCCGGCGCGAAACGGCACCAGCATCACGCTGCGCGACGGCGCAGGCGCAGCACCGGCCAGCCGCGCTCGAGCGCGAGGCGCTCGAGCCGCGGATCGGGATCCACCGCCACCGGGTGCGTGGCGCGTTCGAGCAGAGGCGCGTCGTTGATGGAATCGCTGTAGAAACGCACGATGGGAAAATCCTCCGCCGACTTGCCGCGCCCCGCGAGCCAGCCCGCCAGGCGCTCGATCTTGCCCTCGCGGAAGCAGGGCGTGCCCGCGACGCGGCCGGTAAAGCGGCCCTGCTCGATTTCGGGCTCCGTCGCGATCAGGTTCGGCACCCCGAGCTCGGCTGCGATCGGCTCGGTCAGGAAACGATTGGTGGCGGTGATGATGAGGCACAGCTCGCGGCGGTGCGCGGCGATCAGCTCGCGCGCCGCGGCGGAAACACGAGGCAGGATGCGCTCGCGCACGAATCGCTCGCGCCAAGCGAGCAGCCGTTCCATGCTGTGCGGCACGTAGCTGCGCAGGAAGAACTCGCAGAATTCGATCGCGCCGGCAGCGCCTTCCCGGTAGCGGCGCATGAGGCGCTCTTTTGCGGCGAACTCGGTGTCGCGGTCCAGCGCCTCCTCGGCGATCAGGAACTCGAGCCACTCTTCGTCGCTGTCGCCCTCCAGCAGCGTGTTATCGAGGTCGAAGAGGACGAGCTCTCCGGCCATTTCAGGCGGCGGCCCTGCTCGGGGACCCGCTCCTCACCCCCATTGCCGTCAGCGACTGCCCGACCGCGGCAACCGCGCCGGCCAATCCTGGCGCGCCGGCATGATCGCCGTACCAGCCGATGCAGCCCACGCGAAAGGTTTCGATCTGGGTGAGCTTCCCCGGATAGAGGATGTAGCCGCGCTTCTTCACCTCGGCATAGAAGCGCTTGAATTCATAAGCCGGATCCGCCGGCGCGTGGAAGGTGACGATGATCGGTGCCTGGATCGCGGCCGGCAGGAAGCAGCGGAAGCCGAGCGCCTCCATCCCCGTTACCAGCTCGCGGCAGTTGCGGGCATAGCGGGCGCCGCGCGCCGGCAGGCCGCCTTCCTCCCAGTATTGCGCGAGCGCTTCGGCCAGCGCCGCCACGACATGGGTGGGTGGCGTGAAGCGCCACTGCGTCGTCTTCTGCATGTATACCCACTGGTCGTACAGGTCCATGGCGAGCGAATGGCAGTTGCCCTGCGCCTTTTCCAGCGCGGCGCGGCGGGCGAGCACGAATCCCATGCCCGGGACGCCTTCCAGGCACTTGCCGGAGGCCGCGATCACGGCGTCGAACGGCGTCTTGCGCGCGTCGATCTCCAGCGCGCCGAAGGAGCTCATCGCATCCACGATCAGGCCGCGGCCGTGGCGAGCAGCGACCTCGGCGATCTCGTGCAGCGGGTTGAGGATTCCGGTGCCGGTCTCGCAGTGCACCAACGCGACGTGCGTGATCGAGGGGTCCGCGGCCAGCAGACGCTCGACCTCGCCGGCGCCGATCGGCTGGTGCTCCGGCACCTGAAGCGTCGTGAGCTTGCGGCCGATCACCCGGCAGATCTTCGCGATGCGCTCGCAATAGGCGCCGTTTACCGGAACCAGCACGTGCCCGTCGTGCGGGACCAGCGTACCGATCGCGGCCTCGACCGCGAAGGTGCCCGAGCCTTGGAGCGGAACGCAATCGTGCGTGCCCTCCCCCCGGATGATCCGCAGCAGCTCTGCGCGGATGCGGCCGGTGATGCGGTTGAAATCCGCATCCCAGGAGCCCCAGTCGCGCAGCATCGCCTGCTTCGTGCGGCGCGAGGTGCTCAACGGGCCCGGCGTGAGCAGGATCGGCTCTTCGAGGATGTCGACTTGTTTCAAGCGGGCTTTCTCCAGGTTTGCGTGCGGCGCTCGACCAGCCAGCCGAGGCCGAGGTAGAGGATACACACCACCAGCGAGGTGGCTGCGATCAGCACCGCCACGGCGGCGGCGGCGCCGGGCTCGCCCGCTTCGTCGAGGTTGAGGATCGCGATCGAGGCCAGGCGGGTATCGGGGGAATACAGGAACACCACCGCGGAAATCGTGGTCATGGCGTTGATGAAGAAGTAGCGGCTGATGTCCACCAGCGCCGGGGTGCAGATCGGCAGCGTCACGCGCCAGGCCGTCTTCCAGAACGGCACCTTGAGCGAGGCGGAGACCGACTCGAACTCGGCATCGAGAGCCTTGAGCGCGGTGACCGCGGTGAGCTGGCCGGTGGTGTAGAAGTGGACCACGGTGCAGGCCACCAGGATCGCCATCGAGTGATAAAGGAAGTTCAGCGGATTGTCCGGCGCGTTGAAGAAGAAGATGTAGCCCAGTCCCAGCACCAGTCCCGGCACCGCCATGGGCAACAGACCCAGGAACTGCACCGTGGCGCGAAGCCACGCCGCGCCCCGCAGCTTCTCGGTCAGGTAGGCCCCCGCGAACACGGTGGCCGTGCCGGCGAGCGCGGTGGCGAACGCGAGCTTCAGGCTGTTGCCGAAGGCGGTGCCCGCCTCGTTGTCGACCAGCCCCAGCACATAGTGCCGCAGGCTGAAGGAGAGGTCGTAAGGCCAGAATTTCACGAACGAGGCGTACACCGCCATGCCGAACACCGCCAGCATCAGCAGCACCACCACCGAGCAATAGGCGGTGATCGCGGCGTCGAAGCCCCGGCTCGCGCGCGGCGCGTAGGGCACGGCTCGAGCCGAGAGCATGGAAGTCTGCTTGCGCTGGACCATCCGGTCGACCACGAAAGTGAGCAACGCCGGTGCGAGCAGGAACACCGCCACCACCGCACCTTTCTGAAAGTCCTGCTGGCCGATGACCAGCTTGAACACGTCGGTGGCGAGGACGTTGAAGTTGCCCCCGATCACCTTCGGTATGCCGAAGTCCGTGATCACCAGCGTGAAGCTCACCATTGCCGCGCTGGCAAGGCCGTACTTCGCGCCGGGCAGCGTGATGGTGAAGAACTTGCGGGCGTCTCCGGTGCCGAGGGCGTCGGCGGCCTCATACAGGCGCGCATCCGCCAACGACAGCGCTGTGATGAGGATCATGAGCGCGTGCGGGAAGACGCTGAACGCCTGCGCCAGCACGATGCCGGGGGCGCCGTAGATCTGCTCGATACCGAGCGCCTGCATCCACTCCTTGAGCACGCCCTGGTTGCCGAACCAGTAGATGAACGAGATGGCGGCGAGCAGCGACGGGGCGAGGAGCGGCGTCAGCGCGACGGTGCGGAACACGCCTTTCAGCGGCATGCAGCTGCGCGTGAGGCCGTAGGCGAAAGCGAAGGCCGCCGGCACCACCAAAGCGGTGACCAGCAGCGATACCCAGACGCTGTTCCAGAGCGAATGCGCCAGCGCCGGCGTCTCGAAATAGGCGAAGTAGTTATCCAGGCCGATCACGCGGCCGCGCGCGTCCTCAATGCTCTGCAGCAGGATCGCGGCCAACGGCGCGACAAGGAACGCGGCAAGCGCCGCGGCGAGCGCGGCGAGCATCAGCTCGCCCGCACGATCGGTCCAGTGCACGCGCTGGCGCGCAACTGCGCGCGCGCCCAGAACGGCGGCCATCAGGCCTCGAACACGCGCATGCGCTCCGCGAGCACACGCAGGCGCAGCCTGCTGCCTTGCGCGAGGCCCTGCTCGGAGAGGAAGTTGAGCGACAGGTAGACGGTCAGCGGCTGCTCCTCCATCCCGGCTGCCCGAACGCGGACCAGGCAGTACGAGCCCAGGAATTCGATCTTCTCGATCGTGGCCTCGAATACATTGGCGTCGCTCTCGGCGATCGGCCGCGCCACGATGTCCTCCGGGCGCAGGTAGGCGCGCACGCTGCGGCCGGCGGCCTTATCGACCGCGACTCCGGTGAAGGTCTGGCCGGCCACCTGCACCCGGCCCGGGCCCCGCACCGTGGCGGCAAGCATGTTCACCTTGCCGACGAAATCGGCGACGAAGGGCGTCGCCGGTTCGCGATAGATTTCCAGCGGCGAGCCCACCTGGTCGATCGCGCCGTGGTCCATGACCACGATTCGGTCGGCCATCGACAGCGCCTCCTCCTGATCGTGGGTCACCATGATGGTGGTGACGCCCAGGCGCTGGTGCAGCGCCCGGACTTCGGAGCGCAGGTGCACGCGCACGATCGCATCGAGCGCCGAGAGCGGCTCGTCGAGCAGCAGCAGCCCTGGCGAGGTGGCGAGTGCCCGGGCGAGGGCCACGCGCTGCTGCTGGCCGCCGGAGAGCTGCGCCGGGTACTTCGCGCCCGCCTCCGGCAGCCCGACCAGCCGGAGCAGCTCGGCGACGCGCGCCGCGATCGCCTCGCGCCCGGCGCGGCGGTTGACCAGGCCGTAGGCGACGTTGTCGTAGGTCGTCAGGTTGGGGAACAGCGCGTAGGACTGGAACACGATGCCGTAGTCGCGCTCCGCGGGCGGCAGCCGCGAGATGTCGCGCCCGTCCTGGTGGAGTGTCCCCGCGCTCTGGGTCTCCAGGCCCGCGATGATGCGAAGCAGCGTCGTCTTGCCGCAGCCCGAGGGGCCGAGGAAGCAGACGAACTCGCCCCGTGCGACCTCCAGCCGGATGTCGCGCAGGGCGTTGAAACTGCCGAAGTCCTTGCGGATCCCCTCCAGCCGCAGGAAGGGCGCGCCGCCAGCCACCCTACTTTCTCGGCTCGGACTTGGCGTCGTAGCGCTTGGTCCACTCCGCGAGGATGCGCGCGCGCGATTCCGCGACCTTCTTGAAGTCCATCTTCACCAGCCGCTGTTCATAGTCCTTGGGAATGTTGGGCAGCGGCTCGGCCACGCCTGGCTGCGCGGTGATCGCGAAGTTCTTGCCGTACAGGATCATCGCGTTCTTGCTGGAGGCCCAGTCGGCGAGGCGCCGGGCCGCCTCGAGCTTCTTGGTGCCTTTGTGGATCGCGAAGGCCTCCAGGTCCCAGCCCAGGCCCTCCTTCGGGAACACCAGGTCGATGGGCGCGCCCTTCGCCTTGTTGCTGTTGGCGCGGTACTCAAACGAGATGCCGACGACGAATTCGCCGGCGGCGGCCTGGTTGCAGGGTTTCGAACCGGAGTGGGTGTATTGCGCTATGTTCTGGTGCAGCTTGTCCATGTACTCCCAGCCGCCCTTTTCGCCCCACAGCGTGAGCCACGCCACCACGTCGAAGAAGCCCGTGCCCGAGGAGGCCGGGTTGGGCATCACCACCTGCCCCTTGTAGGCCGGCTTGGTGAGGTCCTGCCAAGTTTCGGGTTTCGGGATGTTGCGCTTCTTCGCCTCCACGGTGTTGAAGCACACGGTCGCGCCCCAGACGTCCATCCCGAACCACGCCGGCGGGTTCTTCGAGTCCCGGTACTTGTTCATGATCGCATCGAGGTTGAGCGGCGCGTAGGGCTCGAGCATGCCGTTGGAATCGAGCAGGGCCAGGCTGGAGGCCGCCACGCCCATCACCGCGTCGGCCTGCGGGTTGGCCTTCTCCGCCAGGAGCCTCGCGGTGATCACGCCAGTGGAGTCGCGGACCCAGCGGATCTCGATGCCGGGGTGCTCGCGGTAAAAGCCCTGCTCGTAGGCCTTCAACTGGTCGGTCTCCAGCGCGGTGTAGACCAGGAGCTGGGTCTTGCCCTGCGCCTGGGCGCCGGAGGCGGCAAGGAGCGCCACGGCGGCAACGGCCAATCGGACGAATTTCATGGTTCCTCCCTTAGGATGGCGGTCGCGGGCCTGCCACGCGAGGCCCGTCACCTTGGATGGTAGACGATACACGCGGCCGCGCATCGGGGCAATTGCCCGCCGCGATCCGGGGGCGCCAGATCGGGGCCCGGCGCGCGGCTTCGACCGAACCGGTTTCAGGACCCCGCATTGCCCGGGAGCGCCGCGTCGAAGGCGCGCGCGAGCTTGTCGACCAGTTCGTCGAGCTGTGCCTCGGCGACGACGTAGGGCGGGGCGAGCAGGACGTGGTCGCCGCGCTCGCCATCGATCGTGCCGCCCATCGGGTAGCACAGCAGACCCGCTTGCATCGCGGCTGCCTTGACCCGGGCATGGATCTTCCGGGCCGGATCGAATGCCCGCTTGGTTGCACGGTCCTCGACCAACTCGATGCCCCAGAACAGCCCGCGGCCACGGATGTCGCCGACGTGTGGGTGGCCGCCGAAGCGCTCGCGCAGGCGCGCCTCCAGCCGCGGGCCCAGTCCGCGCACCCGAGCGACGAGCCCGCGCTCGCGCAACGCTCTCTGCACCGCCAGCGCACCGGCACAGGCAGCCGCGTGGCCGATGTAGGTGTGGCCGTGCTGGAAGGATCCCGACCCGCGACTGATCGCATCGTGGACACGGTCCAGGACGAGGGCGGCGCCGATCGGCTGGTAGCCCGCGCCCAGCCCCTTCGCGATGCACACGATGTCGGGTGCGATGCCTTCCTGCTCGCAGGCGTAGAGCGAGCCGGTTCGGCCCATGCCGCACATGACCTCGTCCAGGATGAGCAGGATGCCGTGGCGGTCGCAGATGTCGCGCACCAGGCGGAAGTACCCCGGCACCGCCGGCACGGCACCGAGGGTGGCGCCGACCACCGGCTCGGCCACGAACGCGATCACCGAGTCCGGCCCGAGGCGCTGGATCTCGTCCTCCAGCTCGCGCGCGAGCCGCCGGGCGTAGTCCTGCGCCGTCTCCTCCGGCCGGCGGCCGCGGTACTCGTAGCAGGGCGAGACGTGGCTCACCTGCATCAGCAGCGGCTCGAACTGCCGCCGGCGCGCGAGGTTGCCGCCGACGCCGAGCGCGCCCAGGGTGTTGCCGTGATAGCTCTGCAGGCGCGAGATGACGCGCTTGCGCTGCGGCTCGCCGATCTCGAGGAAGTACTGGCGTGCGAGCTTGAGCGCGGCCTCCATCGCCTCCGAGCCGCCGGAAACGAAGAAAACGCGCTCTAAACCGGCCGGCGCGTGGCGCACCAGCTCGTCGGCCAGCGCCTCCGCCGGCTCGCTGCTGAAGAACGTGGTGTGCGCGTAAGGCATGCGGTCCAGCTGGGCCTTGATGGCATCGACCACCGCGCGGTCGGAGTGCCCGAGGCAGGAGACCGCCGCGCCGCCGCTGCCGTCCAGGTAGCGCTTGCCGTTGGCGTCGACCAGGTAGCAGCCGTCGCCCGCGACGACGACCGGATAGCTCGCGCGCGAGCTGCGGTGCAGGATGCGGCTCACTGCCACGGCGTCACTGCGGCGTGATGCCCGCCTCGCGGATGAGCTTGCCCCACTTGTCGATCTGGGCGCGCAGGAAGTCGTCCAGCCCCTGCGGCGTCATCGGGCTCGCCTCGTAGCCGTCGCGCGCGTAGAGCTCGCGCAGCTCCGCGCTCGCCACCGCCCGGTTGACTTCGAGGTTCAGCCGCTGGATCACTTCCGCCGGGGCTTTCG
Source organism: Betaproteobacteria bacterium (assembly GCA_016868105.1). Classification (GTDB taxonomy): domain Bacteria; phylum Pseudomonadota; class Gammaproteobacteria; order Burkholderiales; family SG8-39; genus RBG-16-66-20. Next base: position 20,262 of record VGIA01000016.1, read on the forward strand.
CCGGCACGAACATCCCGAACCAGGACGCCGCTTCGAGGCCCCTGACCCCCATCTCGTGGAAGGTCGGCACCTCCGGCAGCGCGCTCGAGCGCCTCAACGCGGTGACGCCGATCGCGCGGGTGCGGCCGGCCGCGATCTGCGCGCGCGCGGGGCCGACGTTGTCGAACATCAGGTTCACCTGCCCGCCGATCAGGTCGGTGAGCGCCGGCGCGGCCCCCTTGTAGGGGATGTGGCGCAGCTCGATGCCGGCTTGGCGGTTGAGCATCTCCAGCGTGAGGTGCCCCATGCTGCCGGGGCCCGGCGTTGCGACGGTGAGTCCGCCCGCCCTGCTGCGCGCGAGCGCCAGCAACTCGGTGACCGAGGCTGCCGGCACCGACGGGTGCGCCACCATCACCACCGGCGCAAAGGCGACGAACGCCACACCGCGAAAATCGCGCAGGGTGTCGTAAGGGAGCTTGGCCACCAGCGCCGGGTTGGTGCCCATGGGCGTGGAGGTCAACAGCACCGTGTGTCCATCCGGATCCGCGCGCGACACCGCCTCCGTTCCGATCACGGAACCGGCGCCCGCCCGGTTCTCGACGATCACCGCCTGGCCCAGCGCCTCGGCCAGCTTGCGGCCGACCGCGCGTCCGAGCGTGTCGGCGGCACCGCCAGGGGGATAGGGCACCACCATCCGAACCGGGCGCGCGGGCCAGCTCTGGGCGCTGGCCGCCGAGGCGGAGAGGCCCAGCACCAGAGCTGCAAGGATCCACGATGTCCAGCGCATGACTTGCCTCCCGGTCGCGATGACTATACTGCGACACTAACGCAACGCTGCAGGTTGACGCAACGTTGCTCAGGGTTCATTCCGGAAGGATTGCCGATGACCGCCGCGACGCAGAACAAGAGCCTGATCTGGACCGAGATCGACTACGAGCGGGAGGGCAAGCAGGTCGGCTACCTGCACCTGCCGCACTCGGTCACGCGCTCGGCCTACGGCACGATCGCGATCCCGATCGCGGTGATCCGCAACGGCGAGGGCCCGACGGTGTTCCTGATGGCCGGCAACCACGGCGACGAGTACGAGGGCCAGATCGTTCTCACCGGGCTGATCCGTTCGCTGGAGCCCGGGCAGATCCGCGGCCGCGTCATCGTCATGCCCGCGGCCAACCTGCCGGCGGCCATGGACGGCGCGCGTGTGTCGCCGATCGACGGCGGCAACCTCAACCGCGCCTTTCCCGGCGACCCCGAGGGCAGTCCGACCTTCGCCATCGCGCACTACATCAATACCACGCTCTACCCGATGGCCGACTACCACCACGATCTGCATTCGGGCGGCTCGTCGCTCGATTACCTGCCGTTCTGCTCGGCGCGCCTGGGGCCCGACGAGGAGCTGAACCGCAAGGCGCTCGCGGCGCTGCACGCCTTCGGCGCGCCGCTCAGCTTCGTCTGGGCCTATTCGCCCGACAACCGCCTCGCCGCCGCCTCGGCGATCGCCAACGGCGTGGTCGCGCTGGGCGGCGAATTCGGCGGCTGCGGGCGCGTGTCGATCGGCGGCGTGAAGATGGTCGAGCGCGGCGTGCGCAACCTGCTCGCCCATGCCGGCGTGCTCAGGGACTGGACCATCCAGCACGACGGCCCGACCCGCCTGGTCGAGCTGCGGGACAAGGACTACTACGTCTACGCGCCGGAGCCCGGCCTGTTCGAACCGTTCTGCGAGCTCGGCGAAACGGTGAAAAAGGGCCAGCCCTGCGGTCAGGTCCTCTTCCCCGACAATCCCGCGCGCGACCCGGTGCTGTGCCATTTCAAGCGCGACGCGCTGCTGGTGTGCAAACGCCACCCCGGCCGGGTCTTGCGCGGCGACTGCGTCGCCCATCTGGCGACCGATCGCGCGCGATGAACCTCGATCCCGGCGTCGCCCGCCGCGTCCTCGTCTACTCCTCCGCGGGCCATGCGCTGATGCACCTGATGACCGCGTTCTACGCCGTCATCGTGCTCACGCTCGCGGTCGAATGGAAGCTGCCGGCCGAGCAGTTGCTGGCGCTCTATGCGCCCGCCACCATCCTGCTCGGCGTCATGTCGCTGCCGGCGGGCTGGGCGTCCGACCGCTTCGGCGCGCCCGCGATGATGGTGGTGATGTTCCTCGGGCTCGGCCTGTCCTCGACCGCCTGCGGCCTGGTGCCGGCGGGCGACGCCTGGCTGCTGTCAGCCGGGCTGTGCGGTCTCGGCACCTTCGGCGCGATTTACCACTCGGTCGGCATCGGCTGGATCATCCGCACCGCCAGCAGGCAGGGCCATGCGATGGGCGTGAACGGCCTGTGGGGGTCGGCCGGCCTTGCGCTCTACGGCATCGTCCCGGGCGTGCTGATCACGCTCGCCTCATGGCGCGCGGCCTTCATTGTCCCCGGCATCGTCTGTATCGTCCTCGGGCTGATGCTCTGGGTCGATCTCCTGCGCGGCCGCGTTGGCGACCGGCCGATGCCGGCGCGGGCAGGCGTTCAGCCGGGCAGGCGCCAGTTCTGGCGCGTCTTCTCCGTGCTCTCGGTCACCATGGCGCTGGAAGGCATCATCTGGCAGGCCGTCATGTTCGGCGCGGCGCTGGTGTTCGAGCAGCACGTGACGAACGTCCTGCTGCTGGGCCTCGCCACCTCGATGATCTACGCCGTCTCCGGCCTGGCGCAGTACGCGCTCGGCCGGCGCATCATCGACCGCTACCCGCTGAAGACGACCTACGTCGTTGCCTCGGCATTGCAGATCGGCGCCATGCTGGCGCTGGCGGCGGGCAACGTCTGGCTGTCATTCGCAGGCGCGATCGCCTCTGCGGTGCTGTCGTCGGCCTCGGGGCCGATCGAGAACATCCTGATCGCGCGCTACACGCCGAGCCGCTACCACGGCCTGGGCTTCGGCGCCAAGTTCGTCGTCGCCTTCGGCGCCGCGCCGCTCGCCATCATGGCGATCGCCCGGATCCGCGAGGCGACCGGAAGCCTCGATCTGTTCTTCCTTGGGCTTGCCGGCGTCGCCGCGCTCGTCGCGGCTGTCGCGCTTTTGCTGCCGGCGAGCGATTTCGCGCGCGATGCAAGCGCGGCAACCGCGCCGGTTGCGGCCAAGTAGCGGCTGCTGGCCGCCCCTTCTCGCCTGCTCGAGTCGCCGTGCAGGCCAACCCCGGAGTCGGGCGCTTTTCGCGGATGCGCGAACCAGGGGAGCGGTGAGCTTCGGAAACGACAGCACCCACAGCCTGACCAGCCGCGCGCGTTCAGCGCCGATGCGTGAAGGCCTCGAGCGCCGCCGTGTCCGTGATCACGAGCGTACCGCGGCGGGACTGAAGCAAGCCGCGCTTTTTCAGGTCGCCGAGGGTCGCGTTCGTGAACTGGCGCGTCACCCCCGAAATGGCGGCGAGGTCCTCGTTGGTGAGCTTCAGGTCGATCTGCATGCCATGCGGCGTGGGTTGCGCGAAGCGCTCGGAAAGCGCGAGCAGGACCGTGCAAAGGCGCCCCGACGCATTCTGCGTCTCCAGCGAAACGGCGAGATGCGCGACCCAGCGCAAGCGCACCGAGAGTGCCCGGATGACCGCAAGCCCGACCTCCGGAAACCGGCGCACCAGCGCGTTGAACCGCTCGATCGACAGCGTGTAGATCACACAGGGCTCCAGGCAGCGTACCGTCATCTGGCGCGCGGTCGGAAGGCCGAGGTCCGCCGCGCCGAGCAGGTCACCCGGACCCCAGAACCCGGTGGTGCCGGTCCTGCCGTTGCGGCTCTGGTAGGACGACATGACGCGCCCACTCGAGAGAATGGCAACGTAATCGGCCGGCTGGCCCTGCGACCAGATGACACCGCCCTTCTGCAGCACGCGCCGTTCGCACTGCTCGAGCACCGCGCTGCGGTACTCCAGGGGGATGGACCCGAGCACGTCGAGATGCCCGGAGGCGCGTGCGCTGGGCGAAGTGTCAGCCATCGGGCAATCCCCCTCCCCTAGAACGCAACATAGTACAGACCGATGGCGAACAGCACCACGGCGATGAAGGTCTTCAGCGCGCGATCGTTCATGCGCCGGCTGGCGAGCGGACCGAACATCGAACCGACAACGATTCCCGGCACCTCGAACGCGAGCAGGCGCCAGTCGACGCGCACGTCGAGCGCGAAATAAGCGAGCACGCTTGCCACGAGCGGCACCATCGACGCGACAAGGCTCGTTCCGGTCGCCAAGTAGACTGGGTAGAAAAGCACGCTTGCGAGGAACGGCGTGATCAGGAACCCGCCGGCAATGCCGAGCAGCGCGCCCACAAAGGCGATCGCGAACCCGCCCGCCGCGGCTGTCCAGGGACTGAAGTCGAAGTGCTCCCCGGCGAACCGCACGCGAATCTGCGTCAGACTGGTTTCGAGCGTGCGCGGCGCCTCCCTTGCCCCGTCCCGCGCCCCGCGCGAGGACGCCTCGCGCGCCCGGCGCAGGCGTGCATCGGCGGCGACCGCTGCCCCCCAGGCCTCGTAACCCACGCGTGCGGCCACCGCGAGCACGAGGAGCCCGAACGCGATACGGTACGCGCCGATGTCCGACAGCCACGCTTTCGAGGCCCAGGAACCGGCCACGGCCCCGAACGGCGCGCCGGCGCTGAAGGCGAGCGCAAGGCTCCACGAGATCCTGCGCTGCCGCTGGTAGAGCGGCACCGCGACGATCCGGCTGGCGAACTCGAGGATCTGGTTCAGCACCTTGATCTGGTTCGCGTCGGCGATGCCGAGGATCGACAGGTGACCGATGCCGGCGAGGACGCCGCCGCCGCCCACGCCCATCGACATCACGAACCCCGCGAACACGCACCAGATGAACGCGACCCAGGGATCGAAGGTGAGCGGCAAGCTAGCGCCGCAGGCGCTGAACGAGCCGCCCCAGCTCCGGCCGCAGCGCCCAGAGGATGAAGCCGAAGGCGAGCGCCATCAGCACGCCGCTCTTCGGCCGCGTGAAGAAGATGGTCAGGTCGTTGGCGTAGTTCGCCATCGAGGTGAGGAAGTAACCCTCCGCGAGCGGCCCGAGAATCACGCCGAGGACCAGCGGCGCAGTCGGAAAGCCGAAGCGCTTCATGTAGAAACCGAGGATGCCGAAGGCGATGCAGATGTAGACGTCGGCGATGTTGTTGCGCACCCCGAAGGCGCCGACCAGGCTGAACACGAGGATGAACGCGCAGATGATGGTCGGATCGGCGCGCATCAGCGTGGCGAATCCGCGCGCCACGAGGACCGAGATCACGATCATGAAGAGGTTGGCGAGCGTGAAGCTGGCGAAGATGGCGTACAGCATGTCCGGGCTCTTGGTGTAGAGCAGCGGCCCCGGCTGCACGCCGTGCAGCGTCAGCGCCGCGAGCATGATCGCCGCGGCCGCGCTGCCGGGAATCCCGAGCGTCAGCAGCGGAATCAGCGCAGTGCCGGTGGTGGCGTTCTTAGACGCTTCGGGTGCCGCGAGCCCGTCGGCGACACCGGTGCCGAACTCGCGACGTCGCGGATTCACCTGGCGCTCGATGCCGTAGGCCACGAGCGCGCCCACCGCCGCGCCGGCTCCCGGAATGATGCCGATGACGCTGCCGATGCCGGTGCCGCGGGCGACCGAACCGCGCAGCGCCCACAGCTCCCGCGGCCGCAGCACGCGCATGCGCGCCTTGTGCTTGGGTGCGAAACCGGCCGCCTGCCGCGCCGCGAGCGCATCCAGCACCTCGCCGATGGCGAAGATGCCGATCATCACGACGACGAAGTCGATGCCGTTGTCGAGGATCGGAACACCGAAGGTGAGCCGCGACACCCCGTACAGGGGATCGGTGCCGATCGAGCCGAGGACGATGCCGGTGAAGAGCGATACCAGCGACATCAGCAGATTGCCCTTGGCGATCGCCAGCACGCTGACCAGGCCGAGGAAGGTGGCGGCGAAGAACTCCGGCTGATCGAACGACAGCGCGAACTTCGCGAACGGTGGCGACGCAAACGAGAGCAGCAGCGCGCTGAAGAGGCCGCCCACCGCGCTCGCCGTGATGGCGATCGACAGCGAGCGTTCGGGCCCTTCGCGCTGCGTGATCGGGTAGCCGTCCCAGCAGCTCGGCAGCGAATCCGGATCGCCCGGGATGTTCACCAGCAACGACGAAATCGAGCCGCCGAACACGCCGCCGACATAGATGCCACCGAGGAACAGCATCGCGAGCAGCGGCGACATGAAGTACGTGAACGGCAGGGCGATCGCCATCGCGTTGACGAACGAGATGCCCGGCAGCGCGCCTGCGATCACGCCGACCAGGACGCCGACGACCATCACCGCGAGATTGAGCGGCTGCAGCGCGATCCAGATACCTTGGCCGAAGCCCGCGAGCGCGTCCATTGCCCTGCCCCCTCAGTAGATGCCCAGCAGGCGGTAGAGGGTGATGGTCGCGGTCTCGAACGCACCCTTGCCGCGATCCAGCGGCATCAGCGACACCTTGACAAACACGTAGAGCAGCGCCACGGTGCCGATGCCCGCCGTGAGCACCACCGTGCGCGGACGGCGCACGCCGCCCAGCAGCAGTACGGCGGCGATGAAGACGGCGGTGGAAAACGCGAACCCGGCGATCGGCAGCGCCCAGGCGTACGCGAGCAGCACAGCGATCGCCGCAGCGCCACGACCTTCGTGATACTCGCCCTTGCCCCCGTCCACATCGTCGGGCACGCCTTTCGCGAACTGCCAGAGGCGGACGAGGAACACGACCGCCGCGCTCGCGAGCAGGCAGGCAAGCATGGCCTTCGGCCACACCACCGGTCCGAGCGGGCCGCGCGTCATCGATGCGGTATCCACGCCCGGCGCGAGGTAAAAGGCGGAAAACACGCCCGCTGCGACGGCGACCGCCAGCGGTCCGGCGAGCCGGAGCAGCCGGGTTACGCGGAACTGCCGGCCCGGCGCGTGTGCAGGCATGCCCCCCCTACTTCACCATCCCGTACTCTTTCATGAACCGCGTCACGTCCGCCGAGTTCTGCACAACGAACTTGAGCGTCTGTTCCGGCGACATGCGATCGATGCACGAGTACGTTTCAGCACAGAGCTTCTTCCATTCCGGGGAATCGAGCGCCCTGGCCGCGGCGGCGCGCAGTGTCGCGAGGGCCTCGGCCGGCACCTTTGCGGAGGCGACCACGCCTCGCCAGTTGGGCAGGTCGATGTGCTGCCCGAACTCGGCTGACGCCGGCGTATCCGGGAAGGACGGGTGGCGCTTGGGCGCGAACACCACGAGCGGACGGTACTGCTTGGACTCGAGGAACTGCACCACGTCGCCCGGCTCCTCGAACAGGACCTCGCTGTGACCTCCGAGCGGCGAGGCATAGCGCTCGCCCGGCTTCGCGAACGGCACGTTGACCATCGGGAAGCCCTGGGTGCCGAGGAACTTCACCGCGATGTCGTCGAGCGTGCCGTAGCCTGCGGTGGCAACGCGGATCTTGCCGGGATTCGCCTTTGCCTCGTCGAGCAACGCCTTGTAGTCCTTGAACCGGCTCGCGGCCGGCACGAAGAGCATGGAAGGAGAGGACTGGCCGATCGCGATATAGGAGAAATCCGGGATCTGCATCTTTCCCAGTCCGCTCGCCCAGGCGGAAATCGTCAGCCCGGTCATGGTACCGATGGTGTAGCCGTCGGGCGTGCTGGTGAGGACCTTGGTGAGTCCCGCGTTGCCCGACGCGCCAGCGACGTTGGCCACCGGCACCGGTACGCCGAGGATCGGTTCCATGATCTTCGCCATCGCGCGGCCGATCTGGTCGGCGCCACCGCCCGGGCCGAAGTTGACGATCATGTCGATCGGCCGGGACGGGAACTTGCCCTGGGCATGCGCCGCGAGCGGCACTACGGAAATGCATGCCGCTGCCATGACGACTGCGCGCGCGATCGTGATTCTCATCATTTTGGGCCCCCTCCGGTCCGCTTGACGATGCCTGAACGGATGCCGGCTTCGTTCGGCCGGCACACATCCCCGACTCCCTTACTGAGGCATGCTAATTCTGATTCCCTGCCGCCGATGTCAACTAGTTGACAGCGCCAGGGCGACACCGGACCCCGAATGCAGCACGTTCCGCGTGCCGCGGGTTTGCGCGGCGGTCGTGTGCCCACCGCTCACGGCGCTCGCGTGACGCGGCACAGCAGGGTCTTCAGGTTGGTCTGGTCGGAGATCGGATCCCGCTGCGTCGGGTCGGTGAGGAAGTTCACCGAGCGCCAGGGATGGAAGGGCTGCCGTTCGCCCCAACCGATCGGCACGAACACGCTCGACTCGCGGATATTCGGCGTCACCCAGGCCACCGCTTCGATCGCGCCGTGCGCGGTCTCGATCCGCGCCCGGGCACCGTCTGCGATGCCGGCAGCGGCCGCGCGCAGCGGATGGATCTGCACGTACAGGTCGGACCACATTTCCTGCGCCTGCCAGAAGTAGTGGGTCCAGCTGTGAAACTGCGGCGCGGGCGGCCGTCCGGTGATGAGCTCGAGGTCGAACCCCCCCGCGCGCAGGCGCGCGCCCGGGGAATCGGCGCCCGGCTGCCGGATGCGCGCCGGCGAGGCGCAGACCGGCGTCTTCGTGAAGGGGGTCAGCACCCCCGCGGCGTCGTCGCCCTCGTCGAAGCTCACGTAAGGGAGGTCGATCAGCTGCTCGCGCTCGCTGTAGAACTCCGGCAGCGCGGAGAGGCCCATGGCGCGGAACTTCGCTTCCATCGCTTCGGTGTAGAACTCGAGCCTGCCGCTCGGGGTCGGAAAGCGCTTTCCGGGATGGCCATGGGGCGAGCTTCCCTCGAGGAACAGCGTCTCTTGCTCGGCGGCGTCCTCTTGCGCGAGCGGAAAGCGCACCCAGCGCCACGGAGCCGCGTGAAGGCGCTTCTGCGTGATGCCGCGCATCTGCGGGTTGTCGATGCACATCTCGTCCCAGAAGCGCGCCGAGTCCTTGTACTCCTCCTTCAGCACGTCGTCGAAGCCGAAGCGCTTGCCCAGTTCGATCCAGATCCAGTCGTCGGACCGCGCCTCGCCCGGCGGCTCGATCATCTTGTCGATCCACACCACGCGACGGTCGTCGGTGGAGCGCGCGATCTCGCCCTTCTCGATGCCGGTGGCGGCCGGCAGTACGTAGTCGGCGAAAGCCGAGGTCTCGTTGGCGAAGAGCTCGATGTGCACCAGCAGGTCGAGCGCGAGGAACGCTTCCCGCGCCGCCTGCTGTCCCGGCCAGTTCGACATCGGGTTGTTGCAAGCGATCATCGCCCTGAGGGGGTAGGGCTTGCCCTTGCGCATCGATTCGATCCAGCCGGTCGGGCTGCGGCGGATCATCGGGCGCTCGACTTTCGCCCGCCGCGCCGGCGGCGCGGCGGGCGAGATCGGTGCGCCGATCGACAGGTTGAGGAAAGCGCCCCCGCGCCGGCCCCAGTTGCCGGTGATCGCCGCAAGAAACATCAGCGCGCGGTTGGTCTGCACAGCATTGGTGTGCTGGTTGATGCCGCGGCTGGCGAAGAGCACGCAGCCGTCCGCGCCGGCAATCTCCGCGGCCAGTCGCCGGATGTCCGCTGCCGCGATCCCTGTGATCGGCGCCGCCCAGTCGGGCGTGTAGCCGCGCTCCGCGATGAAGTCGCGCCACCGCTCCCAGCCCTCGACCCATTGCTCGCAGAAGCGCCGGTCGTGCAGGCCCTCCTCGAGGATGTGATTCGCCATCGCCAGCGCGAGCGCCAGGTCGGTCCCGCTGCGGATCGGCAGCCAGCGGTCCGCCTTGCTGGCGGTGACGGTGTACCGCGGGTCGACCACCACCATCCGCGCACGGTTGCGCACGCGCCAGTCGTTGATCATGCCGAAATTGACCGGACGTGCCTCGGCCTGGTTCTCGCCGAAGTAGACGTACATCGACGCGCTGCCGAGGTCGGCCGCCGTGTAGCTGTTAGGGCAGGTGGTGTCCCCTTGCGTCAGCTCGTAGGCGAGGTGTTTGCCGGCGGCGCAGAACGGATCGGTGCCTTCGACGTTCGGCGTTCCCCACATCTGCGCGAAGAGACGGATGTAGCCGTTGCGGGTAATCGTGCCGGTGCGCGTGCCGGCAAAGATGCCAAGCGCTTCGGCCCCCCAGGTCTCGCGCGCGCGCCGCATGCGCGCCGCGATCTCGTCGAGTGCCTGGTCCCAGGAGACCGGCTCGAAGCGCCCCTCGCCGCGTTCGCCGACGCGCTTCAGCGGCCGCGTCAGCCGCTGTGGATTGTTGTAGAGCTGCACCGTGAGTTGCGACTTCGGGCAGACCTTGCCGCGCAACACGGGGTCCTCCTCGTTCCCGGTGACCCGCACCAGCCGGTCGCCGCGAAAGTGGTACTTCGTGGAGCAGCCGTTGAAGCAGATGTTGCACCCGCCCGGCACTACCCGGTCGGCCTCTCGTTCCTCGCGCCGCACGCGGTAGGGGAAATCCGGCCGCGTCCCCTGCAGGCTGCCGCTCATCAGCGCCGGGCGCCGCCGGCCCTCGACCGCGTCCGCGACCGCGCCGCCGCGGGCCGGCGTTTCACGCGGCAGGCGATCGAGGTACACGGTCGCCGGCCCCATCAGGAAGTGGTCCTGGTCGCGCACCGTGCGGCCCTCGGCGGCCGCCTGCTTCAGGTGGCCGCTGCGGGGGCCGAAGGAAATGGCGTGACCCGGACAGACGCTCGCGCAGGCGGTGCTCGCGGCGCCGGCCGCGCGGCTCTCGGCGCACAGGTCGCATTTCACCGCGTGGTGATCCACGCGGTCGTAACCCATCGCACCGTACGGGCAGGCAATCACGCACTCGCCGCAGCCGGTGCAGCGGTCCTCGACCACCCGCACCACACCGGTGGCCGGATCCTTCTCGATCGCCTTCGGGTTAACCGGGCAGGCGCGCAGGCATGCAGGCCGCTCGCAATGCTGGCAGGTGACGGTGAGGAAATCGAGCGCCGGTGCGGCTGCGTCGCCCAGCCACACCACCTTGTTGCGGTATTCGCCCGGCCCGAGGCCGTGTTCCTGCTTGCACGCGGCCTCGCAGCTCTTGCAGCCGATGCAGCGCTCGAGGTCGATCATGAGGGCGAGACGGTCCATGCTCACCACGCCCTGAGGTGCCACCACGTGATCGGGCCGCCGTCGGCGACATAGCCCGCGAAGAAGGTCACCGTCACGACGTGGATCAGCAGGCCGATCACGAGAAGTGCTGCGAGCGCCAGATGCAGCGGGCGCCACCAGGCCTGATCCATGCCGACCGATGCGCGCGTGCCCACGAGGCGGTTCTCCTCCCGCACGAGCCTTAGATATGCGAGCGTCAGCCACGGCGCGCGCACCCAGTGCGCGAGGGAGGGCGAAAACGTCGCCTCGTTCGCCGCCGGGTCGAGCGCGGCGAGGACCGCGCGCTTGCGCGAGATGAGGTCGGCCAGCGCAGCCCGGTCCACGGCCGGCGTGACGCGGAATCCGCGCTCCTTGCTGCCGAAGGTCGCCGCCATGCGGGCCGAAAGCCGTACGCGCGCCCAGACCCCGAGAACGGCGAGACCGAGCAGCGCGAGCAGCAACAGCGCCGGTGGGCGCCGCAGGAACCCGCCCGAGTGCACCGCCACCAGCACTGCGCCGGCGCACGCGCACACGACGTGCGCCACGAACCACGCCGGCGCCGCGTGTCCGCGGCCCGAGCGCTTCACGATCAGGAATGCCACCGAGACGAGCAGCAGCCCCGCCCCAGCGACGCCGGCAAGGTACAGCTCCGGGCTGCCGGGCGTGTGCCACGCCTCCGGCGCGAAGGGTCGCAGCAGCGTGAACCAGGCCGCGATTGCGAATGCGGCCCCGCCGACCAGCGCGACGAGCAGGCGATCGGGCAGGTCGGGATGGTGTCCGGACATCCGCCCGATCCTACCCGGTGGGGCGCGGCTCCGGCTATGCCCTGAGCTGCAGGGCGTCGATCGCCGCGCGCGAGAAGAAGTTGATGCGCGAGCGCTGGTCCATGTCGCCGAAGGTCTGCAGATAGCGCACGACGCCAGACACCCCGCTCGAATCCCAGTGCGGGTAGTCGCTCGTGCAGGCCATGTTGCGGCCCTCGAACCACTTCATCGTCTCGGCGAGGAGCGCTTCCTCGGGCTCGAAGGAGCAGATCACGCACTGGCGCTTGAAGTACTCGGAGGGCGCCATCTTCAGGCCGATCATCTCCTTGGGCCGCGCCGTGTAGTGATTGTCGAGGCGGAACAGCATGTACGGCACCCAGGTCGCGCCCGCTTCGGCGAACATGACCATCAGCTTGGGATGCCGCTCGAGCACGCCGTAACCGAGCAGCCCGGCCACTCCGGTCGCCATCTCGAGCGGATGCGAGACGGCATGGGCGATCCAGTAACGGTCGTACTTGTAGTCGGTGCTGTAGGTCGCGTTGTACGTGCCGGTCGCCTCGTGGAACATCAGCGCCATGCCGAGGTCGGTCATCGTCTTCCAGACGATATCCCAGTCTTCGTTCCAATAGCGCACGCCCTGCATCACGTTTGGACGCATCCAGACCGCGGTCGCGCCCATTTTGTGGCAGCGCTTGATCTCGTCGACCGCCCACTTCGGCTTGAGCGGGATCGTGGCGCACCAGAAATGGCGCTTGCCGGTGGCGAAATCCTTGCTGGTCCAGTCGTTCAGCGCCCGCATCACCGCGTATTGGAAGTCCGCGTTCGTGATATCGGGCGTGAACAGTCCGAGCGTCGGGAACCAGACCGCACAGTCGATCCCTGACAGGTCCATGTCGATGTCGCGGTACTTGAAGCAGTGCTCGTGCGCATGCTGGTAGGAGAGGCCCTCGCCGCGCGGACGCTGGTCACCGCAACCCTCGGTGCGCCCGGGACCCCAGCCGGTCATCTTCTGGTACACGCGGCCCTCGATCAGCATCCGGGGCGCCCCGCGGTTGTCGGTCACGGGCTTGGGCGCCATGTGCTGCCATTCCTTGTCGAGGTACTTCGTGAACGCCTCGGGCGGCTCGATGATGTGGCGGTCGCAGTCGATGACGAAGTACTCCTTGCCGACCTTCTTCTTCGGCGAACGGTACTTCGCCTCGACCGCTGCGTAGTAGTCCTCGAGCTTCTGCTTGCGCACTGCCTGTCCCATGTGCTCCTCCGTGCTAGGTGGTTACCGATGCCGCGACGCCGCCCGGCGTCAGGCGATGTTGTCGATCAGCAGGTGTTCGACGACCTGGCCACCGACGATGTGCTTTTCCAGGACCTCCTGCGCGTCCTGCTTGGTCGGCACGTGGTACCAGGTGCCTTCCGGATAGACAACGACGGTCGGTCCGTGTTCGCAGTGATCGAGGCAACCGGCGCGATTGATGCGCACCTCGCCCTTCAGGCCGGCCTTCGCGGCCCCGCTCTTCAGGTGATTGAAAATATCTTCGCTGGCGCGGCCCAGGCAGCAGCCGCGCGGATGGCCGGCGGGCCGCTCGTTGAGGCAGACGAAGACGTGTCGCTTAAATCCGGCCATCGGCAATTCTAGTGTGAATCGAGTCGCAACCCTAATCGCACGGCCGCGCGCGCGCTGTCAACTACTTGACACGAGGCTTCGTTTTCCAAGAGGACGCGCGATTGCCATGGTTACAATCCGCCCCTCGTCGCATCGTCCGAACGGGGGCCCCAGCGTGGCGAAGAAGGTGGCGAAGAAGGCGAAGGGAACAGTGCTGTGCAAGGCCGATGCGGTACCGGCCGATGGCCTGCTGCAATGCGCAGCGGGCAGTCTGAAAGTCTGCGTCGCGCGCTCCGGCAAGGACTTCTACGCCTTCCAGTCCGAGTGCCCGCACAAGCGCACGCCGCTGTGCGACGGCGCGCTTGACGGGCACGTGCTCACCTGCCTCGATCATATGTGGCAGTGGGACATCCGCAGCGGCGAACCCGAGGGCCTTGCCGAGCAGCCGATCAGGACGTTCAAGCTGCGGCGCGACGGCGACAGCCTCGTGCTCGTCGAATAGAAGTCGCGGAATCGAGGAGGGAATCCGATGGAGATCAGCGCCTGCAACAGCATCGACGGGACCGTCACGTCGATGAAGAAGGGAAAGGCGACCACCGATCTGCGCATGTCGAGCGCGATCGGCGAACTTGCGCTGGTCGTGACGAGCTCCGCCGTCGAGGCGCTGGCGCTTGCGCCTGGGGACACGGTGGTCGCGTACTTCCGCGAGATCGACGTCATGCTGACGGCCGGAGGCGGTACGATCAGCACCAAGAACCGCTTTCCCGCGCGCGTCGTCGGTGAGGTCAAGAAGGGGAACGTCACGGCCGAGTTCCAGCTCGCCCTCGCTGGCGGCAGGACGATCACCGCCGTGGTCGCCCGGGCGGCTGCGGAGGACATGGGTCTCGCGCCAGGCAGCGAAGTCCTCGCCTGCGTGCGCGAAGGCGACCTGCTGCTCGCCAAGGGCGGCCAGCTGAGCGTGCGCAATCGCAGCACGGGTACGATCACCGACCTGCGCCCGGGAACGGTGACCACCGAGGTCACCGTCGCGGTGGAGGGGGGTACCGTGCAGGCGTTGCTCGCCCGTTCCACCGCGGAGGCGATGCGCCTCGCGATGGGCGACCGCGTGCAGGCCCTGTCGCGTGAGCGCGACACCCTGCTCGCGCGCTGAATCGGCGCGCGGGCCGCCCACGATAGCCGCTCGAGGCGGCGGCAAGTCCCTGACGCAGCGGCGCCGCGCGACCCCGGTCTGCGCGTCGAAGGGGCTCGTCGAGGGCGGGCCGGGCGTTCGCTTCGAGGCGACCTGGGTGGGCGACCCCTGGCCGGCGTTCCTCGTGCGCTTCGAGGGGCGCGTCTACGGATACCTGAACCGCTGCAGGAGTACCTGAGCGACATTTACGAGGAGGCTGACGAGCCGGCGTGGTCGGTGCCGCAGATCACCGAGACTCGCGCGGCGCTCGCGCGCCTGCTCGGCATCAACCCGGCCGAGATCGCGTTCACCAAGAACACCACCGAGGGGCTGACGATCGCTGCCCACGCATTCGACCTCGCGGCCGGCGACAACATCGTGCTCACCGACATGGAGCACGTCGCCAAAGTCTGGGTGTGGAAGCACTGGCAGGCGAAGGGAGTGGAGATCCGCGTCGCGCGCAACCGCGCCGGCCGGCTGCCGGCGGAGGCGTTCGAGGAGGGCCTGCGCCACGCGCGCGCAGGCCGGGGCTAAAGCCGCTTCCCCGGCAGCGCCTGAATGCGTCCCTGCACGTAGGTCGCGGCGACACAGCGGTCGTCGCCGAGCATGATGAGGGCGAACAGCTTCTC
>VGIA01000017.1 GCA_016868105.1 Betaproteobacteria bacterium
CGCGCATTGCATGGAACAGGGCTGCGCTGCACTGGTCGTGATCCCGGTGTTTCTGACCGGGCATTGCCTCGACGCCCTCGGTGCCGCCCCGCCGTCCATCCGGGGACTGGTCGCGGCGCCTGGGATTTTCGCCAAGCGGCATTTCTCCGCGCCGAACGAACCGGGGCCTGCTGCAGGCAGACTACCGCTGCTGGCTGGCCGCGGATGCGGTCGGCTCGCGCCGGCTGGAGGACCGCAAGGCCGCGGTCGAACGCCTGCTGTGAGACGCGGGGGTGACGCCGGCGAGCGCCGAGAAGGCGCTGTTCGAATGGGCGGGACCCGCCGGCTATCCGGCGTTCCGCGCCATCCTGTCGCCGGTCATGTCGTACTGAGGCTTTTTTATGGCAAAACCCGAAATTCCCATCCTGCGCAGTTTCCTCTTCGCTCCGGGCAATCACCCGCGCCGCGTCGATAAGGCGCTCGCGCTTGGCGCCGACGCGGTGATCCTCGATCTCGAGGATGCCGTCGCGGTTGCCGAAAAGGCCGCGACCCGAAAGACGATAGTCGAGGCGCTGTCGCGGCCCCGGCGCTGCAGGGGATACGTGCGCGTCAACGCGATCGGCACGCCCTGGTGCCTGCGCGACCTGATGGAGGTGGTCGGACCGTGCCTGGACGGCATCGTGCTTCCGAAGGTGGAATCGGCCGCCGACCTGCGCACCATCGACTGGCTGATCGGCAACCTGGAGCGCGAGCGCGGATTGCCGGTGGGCGGGATCGACCTGATGCCGATCATCGAGACCGCCGCCGGCTTCTCGCGCCTGGACAGGATCCTCGGTGCGCGCACGCTCAGGGACACCTCCGGCCCCTGGCGGGTGAAGCGCATCAGCTTCGGCGCTGGGGACTTCACCAACGACGTCGGCATGACATGGACGCCGGGCGAGGAGGAACTCTCCGAGTTGCGCGTGCGGATGATCGTGTCCTCTCGCGCCGCTGGCCTCGAGCCGCCGATCGACACGGTTTGGATTCACCTGCAGGACGCTGCGGCACTGCGCCGCTCGGTCGAGCGCAGCCTGCGCATGGGATTCCAGGGACGGCTGTGCATCCACCCCGATCAGGTCGCGGTGGTGAACGAGATCTTCACCCCGACGGCCGCGGAGGTCGCGCGGGCGCAGCGTATCGTCAAGGCATTCGAGCAAGCCGAAGCCACGGGCCTCGCCGCCATCCAGGTAGATGGCGTTTTCGTGGACTATCCGATCGTCTACCGGGCACAGCGCACGCTGGCAGCAAGCGCCGCCATCGGCAAGCGCGAGCTGGCCTGAGGGCGGGTTGTGCTTTTTCGCATTAAGGTCTGCGTATGCGACCCCAACCGTTCACGATTCTAGCGATGGTTCATCAGTCCCTGCGCTGAAGGGCGACGCGGGACTGACCCCTGGCGCATCGCCGCCCGGCCGCGCCCGACTACGGGTGCCCCGGCCGATCCGAGCCCCGGCGTGCGAAAATCGCCCGCATGCTGGCAGGCGATGAAAGCTACATGCGCCGCGCGCTCGAGCTTGCGGCCCGCGCTGCGGAGGAAGGCGAAGTGCCGGTGGGCGCGCTGGTCGTGGTCGATGGCCGCGTGGCGGGCGAAGGCTGGAATCGCCCGATCGGGCGCTGCGATCCGACCGCCCACGCCGAGATCGAGGCCCTGCGCGCCGCCGCCGTTGCCCTGGGCAACTACCGTCTTACCGGCGCTACCCTGTACGTGACGCTCGAGCCCTGCGACATGTGCCTGGGCGCCATGTTCCATGCGCGCGTGGCGAGAGCGGTCTACGGCGCGACCGATCCGAAGAAGCCGGTCCTGAAGAGCCAGGTCAAGGTCGAAGGCGGCATTCTTGCTGCCGAGTGCAGCGCGCTGCTGAGCAGGTTCTTCGCAGCGCGCCGGTGACGATCGATATCCACATCCCGAGCCAGCGGCTCTCGTACCGCGGCCGGATCTACTCGGTCTCAACGTCAAAGAACGGCCTCGGCGAACGCAACGGCAGCTTCTGCACCCCCCGCGGCCGGCACATCGTGCGGGCCAGGATCGGGGCAGGGCAGCCGCTCAACGCGGTCTTCGTCCGGCGCCGGCCGACCGGCGAGATCTGGACCCCGGAACTGCACGCCACCCATCCGGGGCGGGACTGGATCCTGACCCGGATCCTGTGGCTCTCAGGCTGCGAGGTCGGATTCAACCGTCTGGGTGAGCTCGACACCATGCGACGCTTCATCTACATCCACGGCGCCCCGGCGTCGGTACCGATGGGCGTGCCGGGGTCCATTGGCTGCATCCGTATGCGGGGCGAGGAGGTCCTGGAGCTTTTCGAACGGGTCTCGCCCTTTACGCCGGTGGTCGTTCACGAATGAGATCCGAAGCCGCCGCCGAGTCTCGGCATTTGTTGACAAAAGCAAGTACTCAGCAGTCGCCAATATAGGCAACCCAACGTATTGCTTCATTGGTAAGTAACACTACCGGATTGACTTGGTCAGGCTCGCCGGCCGGCTCTAGGCGGGCGGGGCAAGCCGGGCCAATCGCTCGCGATTCGGCCCGGTCACAATCCCTTTTTCGCAGATCAGGGCACTGATCAGTTCAGCCGGGGTGACGTCGAACGCCGGGTTGCGCACGCGCACCCCCTCCGGAGCCCAGCGCTCCCCGCGGTAGCCTGTCACCTCTGCGGCAGGCCTTTCCTCGATCGGGATCGCCGATCCGTCGGCAATGACAAAATCGTAGGTGGATAGTGGCGCCGCGACGTAGAACGGCAGGCCGTGCCGCCGGGCCAGTACCGCCAGGGTATAGGTACCGATCTTGTTCGCCGCATCGCCGTTGGCCGCGATGCGGTCCGCTCCCACGATCACCAGGTCCACTTCGCCACGGCTCATCAGGTGTCCGGCCATGTTGTCCGTGACCAGGGTGCAGGCAATGCCCTCCTGCGCGCACTCCCAGGCGGTCAGCCGCGCGCCCTGCAGATAGGGGCGTGTCTCGCACGCGATCACCGAGATGCCCTTGTCCTTAGCGGAACGAACCACACCCAGCGCGGTGCCGTGGCCGGCGGTGGCCAGCGCTCCGGCATTGCAATGGGTCAGGATCCGCGCCCCCTGCGGCACGAGCGCAGCGCCATGCGCGCCCATGGCGAGGTTCGCCGCCAGGTCCTCGTCGAATATGGCGCGCGCCTCGGTTTCAGTGCCGCCAGCCCGGCGCATGCGCTCCAGTGCCCAGAACAGGTTCACCGCCGTGGGCCGGCTGGCCGCGAGCAGGTCGTAGGCCGCCGCGCCACCACGGTCGAGAACGACGCCGAACGCGGCTGCGCAGCCGATCGCCGGCGCGCCACGCACCACCATGTCGCGAATTGCGCGCGCCACGTCCTGCGCGCTGCGGCAGGTGACATAGGCAGTCTCGCCGGGGAGTAAGCGCTGATCGAGCAGCTCGAGCCTGTCTCCCAGCCAGCGCAGCGCCGCGACCGCCACCTAGACCACGCGCTCGTTGCCGCCGTCCACCGGAACCTGCGCCGCGGTCGTCTTGGCGAACAGCGGCCCGCACATCTCCGCGGCCAGCTCGGCGACGTCGCGCGAGGACACCGCCGTCCGCAGCAGGTTGTTGGTGCGGTACTGCTCGACACTCATGCCGTAGGCCTTCGCCCTCGACGATAGCACTTCTTCAGTCCACAGGCCGGTGTCGAAGACCTGGTTGGGATGGATGGAATTGATGCGGATCCCGTCCTTGCCCCATTCCATCGCCGCGACGCGCGCGAGCTGGTTCAGCGCCGCCTTGGAAGCGGAATAGGCGCCGGCCCCCGGACCCGGCGCTGGTACGTTCTTCGAGCCGATCACCACGACTCGCCCGCCGCCCGGCGCCAGTTTGAGCAGCGCATGGCAGGCCTGCAGCAGGATGAGATTGGCCCCGACGTTCACACTCATGGCGCCCGTCCACATCTCCGCGCCAATCGCCTGGATCGGCTGCGAGGCAGGGAAGATGCCGGCGTTCAGGATCAGCATGTCGGTGCCGCCGAAGTGCTTCACCGCCGCATCCATCGCAGCGCTGACCGCGCCGGCATCGGTCAGGTCGCAGGCGAGTCCGAGGTAATCCGGGCGCCTCCAGAGCGAAGCGATGGCCGGGTTACGGTCCAGTCCAACGACCGCGGCGCCACGGCGCAGGAGCGCTTCGGTGCAGGCCTTGCCGATTCCCGAGGCGGCACCGCTGACCACCGCCACCTCGCCGGCGAAGACGGGCGCGTTGCCGGCCTTCTTCAGCTTTGCCTGCTCCAGGTCCCAGTACTCGATGTCGAACGTATGCCGGTCCTCCAGCGCCTGCCACTCGCCCAGCGCTTCTGCACGCAGGATGACCTCGATCGTGTGCTCGTAGAGATCCTGGACGATGCCCAGGTCCCTGGCGCTGCGCCCGAACGCCACCAGTCCCAGATCTGCATCGAGTGCGACGCGCGGCGCCGGATCCAGCATGGTTTTCTTCTCTCTGGCATTAGCCGCGTTGCGCTCGAAGTACTCCCGGTAGGCGGAGCCGAAGGCGACGACGTCCCGGCCTAGCATCGGCAGCGGCTTTGTGCGAATGACGTGATCAGGGGTCGCAGGGCCGCCCTGCGAGATGCGGGCGATATCGGGATGGCGCGCAAAGCCGAGGAAGTTTGGTGCGTCGTTGCAGCGGCACAGCAGCGGGAAACCCGCCGCCCGCGAAACCTCGCTGCGCAGCTTGGCGGCGTCTTCGCGCCTGAACACCGTCGGCGCCGCGGCAGGCGGCGCCAGGTGCCAGGCCTTGCGCGCCGCGAGGTAGCGCTCCGCCATGGTCACCAGTTCGATCATCCTCTCGTAGGATTCGCGGGCTCCTGCGCCGAAGGAGAAAACGCCGTGCGACAGCAGCACCATGCCCACGGTGTTCGCGGTCTTGCGCCTGGGGAATTCGCGCGCGCAATAGGCCGCAAGGTCGAAGCCCGCCATAATGTAAGGGATCACCACCACCTTGTCGCCGTAGATGTCGCCGATGCGCCTGTCGCCGTCGGGGGAGTTCGACACCGACAGCACGGCATCGGCGTGCGTATGGTCGACGTACCTGTGCGGCAGAATGGCGTGCAGGATGGTCTCCACCGACGGTGCCGGCGCGCCCGCGCGCAGCGTGTGGGTGGCCAGTTCATTGACCATCTGGGGGTCGGACAGCGCCGGCAGGGCGGCCAGGCGCCTGACGTAGTCCAGCTGCACCGGGGCGAAACCCGCTGGTTCAATGGTTTCCAGGTCCCAGCCGCTGCCCTTGACGTAGAGCACCACCTCTTGCTCGCCGAAGAGGTTCTTTTCCAGCATCTTCACCGACGTATTGCCGCCGCCGTGCAGCACCAGCGACTTGTCGCGGCCCAGCAACCGCGAGGTGTACACCCGGGGGCCCAGCTGACCGTCGAATTTCGCCGCTTCGGCATCGCTCCACAGGCTTTTCATAGGCGCAGATTATACTTTCGGGTCATGTTCCGCATCGATCTGATGGATTGGGAGAATGCGCAGCCGATCGGCTTCGCCAGTTTTCGTCGGCGAGCAAAACGTGCCCCCGGACGGCCAGGCGATCGGTACCGGTCGGTTGCTGCCTGACGGCCTCATCGGCCGCATGGCATTGGTGGAGGACTGGCGGCGGCAGGATGTGGGCGCCGGCATGCTCGAGGCGCTGGGAGGCGCAAGCCCGACGGCGCGGACATGCCGAGGTGGTGCTTTCGGCCCAGCTGCCAGCAGTGGAGTTCTACCGCAGCCATGGCTTGGTGGCCGAGGGCAAGGTGTTCCAGGAAGCGGGCATCCTGCAGCAGAGGATGCGGCGCGTGCTGGGGCCGTTCAGGCCGCCGGCTTGAGTTCGTAGCGCACCGTCTCCGCGGCCGCTCCAGCGGCGTCGAACGCGCGCTCCGAGAAGCGGATTCCGCTCCCGGCGTCGGACAGCAGCACGGTCGAACAGCGCGTGCCGTACTGCGGCGCGACGAGTCTCGCCGCCTCGAGCACTGCGAACAGCGGCTCGATCGCCGGGCCGGAATGAAGCGCTTGCGCGAAGCGCGCTTTCGGCTCCGCCACCTCCGGCGTGTCGAGCAGGAAGTTTCCGAGCCCGTAGATCCCGGGCTCCAGCCGCCGCGACCCGCCGTCCCGGTTCGAAATCCACCAGAGCTCCCGTCCGTCCGACGCCACCAGGTTGAAACCGCTGTAGGAACCCAGCCTTGTGCAAAGCTCGCCGACATAGTCCGCGGCCGCGACGTCAGCGGCGAGGAATCGCGTCACCAGGGCGCCGCGGGACTCCGCTGCATTGGCATCCCGGCCACCTCGGTAGTTGGTGACCGCCGCAAACCGGCCGGCGCGCGACACCCCCAACCAGGTGCCGCCGGCTTCGAGGTCGCGCCCGCCGAGGATGGCGGGCGCATCGGCCCAGAATCCGGCGCGCGCTGCGCTGCGAGCGTGGTACTCGTCGCGGTTGGCGGCCACCACCAGGGAATGCCGCGGCTGCGTTCGCCACGCCAGCAGGATCAGGCACATCCTAGTTCTTTACCGGGAGTAGGGCAGGGTCAGGATCTCGAGCGCTTCGCCACCCTGCGCCGCACGCACCGCCGCGTGCGCCTCGACCGCGGCGATCGGCAGTACTGCCAGTGCTTCGCCACCGGCGGCGTTCACCACCGTGCCGGAAGGCTGGCCCGGAACGTCATCACTGAACAGGTCCTGGCCGGGAATGAGAGCCGTTGCCGCGCGCAGGCGGTACAGCCTGCGCTTCACCGCGCCGCGATACTGGGCGCGGGCGACGATCTCCTGCCCCGGATAGCAGCCCTTGCGGAAGTCCACGCCACCGAGCAGCTCGAAGTTGGCCATCTGCGGCACCAGCTGGTCCTGGGTCGCGAGCGTGACCGTCGGAATACCGGCACGGATCTCCTGCAGCTGCCAGTCCTCCTCACGGGCGTCGGCCGCCGCATCCGCCACGCCCAGCACCAGAAAGCGGTCGCCGCCCAGACGAACCGCAATGCGTCCTTCTGCGCGCGCCACGCCGAGCTCATCCGCCGGCTCCGCCAACCCCAGCCCGGCCAGTCGCGCGCCGCTGCCATCACCCCAGAGCCCGATCTGCGGCCAAGCTGCGCTGTCGTCGGTGATGCGCACTTTCGCGCGTAGCACGAACATCGAGAGCCGCTTGGCCACCGGTGCGACGAGGTCGCGCGAAAGCCGCAGCAAGTACCCCGTCCCGGCCGGAATCAGCAGAAAACTCGCCATCAGGCGGCCCTTGGCGGAACACCAGCCGGCGTGGCGTGCGCGATCCGGTGCCAACTGCTCCACATCCACCGTGAGCTGCGCATGCAGGAAGGAGCGCGCATCGTCTCCCGCCACGCGTAGTACGCCGTATTCACTCAGTATCGCCGCGTGCATCGTAGAATCGCGATTTTAGTAGGTTCCTGTTGCTAAAGACCACTCTCACCGCCGTACTGCTGGCGCTAGTCTGCGTAACGGGCTACACGTACTGGTATTTGGCGACGCCGATGCCGGTGGACAAGCTCCCGGCCGCGTTCAGCATCCCGCCCGGCGCCGGCTTTCGCGCCGCCACGCAGCATATCGACCAGGCGGGCATCGGGGGAGGGCGCACCGGGCGGCTCCGGTTCGAGTTGCTGGCCCGGGTGCTGGGGCGCACCCAGGACATCAAGGCTGGCGGCTACGAGCTTGCCACCGCCCCGACGCCGCTGGAATTGCTCGACAAGCTGACGCAGGGCGACCTCACCCAGGCCGAGGTCAGGTTCATCGAAGGCTGGAACTTCCGCCAGCTGCGCGCCGCGCTGGATGCCAACGCATTCGTTCGACACGACAGCCAGGGCTTGGGCGATGCCCAACTGCTCGGGCTGCTGAAAGCGGCCGAGAGCCATCCCGAAGGCCTGTTCTTCCCGGACACCTACCTGTTCGCCAAGGGCAGCAGCGACCTGCGGATCCTGCGCCGTGCCTACGAGGCGATGCAGCGCCACCTGGCGCGGGAATGGGAAACACGCGACCCCCGCGTGCCCTACAAGTCGCCCTACGAAGCGCTCATCATGGCCTCCATCGTGGAGAAGGAAACCGGCCGGGCCGCGGAGCGTGGCCGCATCGCCGGCGCGCTGGTGAACCGGCTGCGCATCGGCATGCTGCTGCAGGTCGACCCGACCGTGATCTACGGCCTGGGCGAGTCCTTCGACGGCAACTTGAAGAAGATCCATCTGCAGACCGACGGCCCGTACAACAGCTACCTGCGCCCCGGCCTGCCGCCGACACCGATCGCCGCCCCGGGGCTGGCCTCGCTGCAGGCCGTCATGCGCCCGGCGACGACCGATGCGCTCTACTACGTCGCCCGCGGTGACGGCAGCAGCGAGTTCTCGCGCACGCTCGAGGAGCACAATCGCGCCGTGCGAAAATACCAGTTGCATGGCGGCCGCTAGCGGCAGGGGCAGGTTCATCACGCTCGAGGGCATGGACGGCGCGGGCAAGTCGACGCATTTGGCCACCATCGCGGCGAGCCTGCGCGCCCAGGGCCGCAGGGTGCTGGTGACCCGCGAGCCCGGCGGCACGCCGCTGGCCGAGAAGCTGCGCCAACTGGTGCTCGCCGAGCCGATGGATGCGGTGAGCGAAACGCTGCTGATCTTCGCCGCGCGCGCGGACCATGTGGCGCGCGTGATCCTGCCGGCGCTCGAGCGCGGCGCCTGGGTCCTCTGCGACCGCTTCACCGACTCCACGCTCGCCTACCAGGGGGGCGGCAAGGGCGTCCCTACAGAGCTGATCCGCGCGCTCGCGCGCCAGGCGCATCCCGGGTTGTCGCCCGACCGCACGCTCCTGTTCGATTGCCCCTACGAGGTCAGCCGCGATCGCCTGCAGCGTGCCGGCCGCCCCCCCGACCGCTTCGAAGGCCAGTCGCGGGCTTTTTTTGACGGGGTTCGCGACGCCTATCGGGGACTCGCCGCCGCGGAGCCCGACCGGATCCGCCTGATCGACGGCAGCCGACCGCCGGAGGCCGTCCCGCCGCTGCTCGAGGCGGCGCTGGCCGGGCTATAGGCCCATGATTCGGGATCTTCAAGCCGCGGCATGGGGGAAATTTGCCGCACTGCGCGCGCGCCTGCCGCACGCCCTGCTGCTGCAGGGGGCGCAGGGCGTGGGCAAACTCCAGCTTGCCGAGCGGTTCGCCCAATTGCTGCTGTGCGAGTCCGCGACGCAGGCCTCGGCGCCCTGCGATGCTTGCGCCGCCTGCCGTTGGTTCCTGGGCGGCAATCACCCCGACGTGCGCTATGTCGAGCCCGAGGCGCTGGCTCGCTTCCCGGCGCCGTCCGACGAAGACCAGGCCGCTCCGGCGAAGACCACCAAGCCCAGCACCGAGATCAGGATCGAGCAGGTGAGGGCGCTGGCCGACTTCGTCAACATCGGTTCGCATCGCGGCGGCCGCCGCATCGCGATCGTGCATCCGGCGGAGGACATGAACGCCGCTTCGGCCAATTCGCTGCTCAAGAGCCTGGAGGAGCCCCCCGCCGGAGCCGTCTTCCTGCTGGTGTCGCACCGGCCCGCGCGCCTGCTGCCGACCGTCCGCAGCCGATGCGTAGCGGTCCCGGTGCCGCCGCCGGAGCCCAAGGCGGCCAGCGCTTGGCTTGCGGCGCAGGGCGTAAACGATCCAGCGCGCTGGCTGGCCTTTGCAGGGGGCGCGCCGCGGCGGGCGCTTGAACTGGCCACCGGCGAACGCCTGGGGGCGATCCTGACCCTCCTGCGTGCCTTGGAAGCGGGGGATTACGAGGCCGCTGCCGCGATCCCGGACCGTGCGAGCCTGGAGCTGCTGGCCGAGGTGCTCCAGAAACTTGCGCTGGACCGTGCATTCGGCGCCCTGGCGGGAGGGCGGCGTTTCCTGCCCGAACTTAAGCCCCCGGCGGGTGGCCAACCCGCGGAGTGGCTCGCGTTTGCCCGCGCGATGGGGCGCAGCAGGCTGCTCGCCAGGCACCCCCTGAACCCCAGGTTGTTCGCCGCGGAGATGCTTGCCGGCATCCCGGGAACACTGCCCAGATAATCATAATTAACATGAAGTTATTGTTTCAAGTTATTGTAATAATATCATTTATATTATTTTCTTCCGCATCGTTCGGCCAAGCTTACGAGACCTTCCTGCGTGCGGTCGAGGCCGGCGACGCCACGGTCGTTACCGAGCTCCTGAACAAGGGCATGGATCCGAATACGCCCGACGCAGCCGGCCATACGGCTTTGATGGTGGCAGCCCGGCTTGGCCATGAAAGCCTTGTGGTGGTGCTGGTGGCCCGCAAGGCGGACTTGTCCCGGCGCAGCCCCCAAGGCGATACCGCGCTTATGATGGCCAGCCTCAAGGGCCACGTCGGGGTCGCGAGGATACTGGTGGACCGCGGTGCGCCGGTCAGGCAGGAAGGCTGGGCGCCGCTTCATTACGCCGCCTTCGAGGGTCGCGCGGATATGATCCGCTACCTGCTGGACCAGGGCGCCAACAAGGACGCCATTGCGCCGAACGGTTATTCGGCGCTGATGCTCGCTGCACGGGGCGGGCACTTGCAGGCATCCCGGGTGCTGCTGCACGAGGATGCGGACTTCCGCATCATGTCCCCGGACGGCGCCACCGCGCTGAGGATCGCCAGCCTCCGGAACGACATGGCGCTTGCGGAGTTGCTGAAACGGGCGGGGGCCGTTGAATGACCGGGGGGGATTGTTGCCGCCGGATCGGCCTCCTTCTCGCGCTTCTTTAAATTTTACATAATACTGATTGCACGCTATTGATGGCGCTCAGTTTAACCGGTCCACCCCCGGCAACGGGATCCGTGCCACCGGGATACCCTCGTCCACGAGGGCATCATGCTCCTCCTCTGAAGCCCGGCCACGAATCATGCGGGCCGGCGCCTGCTCGTAATGGATCCTGCGCGCCTCCTCGGGAAACCGCGCTCCGACATCCTCGGCCCTGGTGAATATCTCATCCAGCATGCGCGAATACAGCATCTGGGCAATGGCGAAGGGGTCCTTGCCTTCCATCTCCTGGGTCTTCATCTGGGGCGCCGCCACCGGTGCCGCCGCGCCGACATTGATACGGGGCGCGGACAGCGCGCGTTCGATGCGGGTGCCGCCGCAGGCCGGGCAACTGAGCAGGCCGCGGCGCCTCTGGGAGGCGAAATCCCTGGCCGAGCCGAACCAGCCCTCGAATCGGTGGCCTTCCGCGCAACGCAGGTCGTAGACGATCATGGGGCAGGATGTTAACGCAGTTCGCTTTCGAAGCCTCCCGCGAAGGACCTGAGCAGGCGCTTGAAGGCGCGCACGTCCGCGGCGCGGAAGCGCTTGAGCAACCGCGCCTCACGTCGGCGGGCCCGCGCAACCACCGGCAGGATGCGGCTGCGGCCCTTGGCCGTGAGCTCCACCCGCGCCTGCCGCAGGTCCATCTCCCCCGCCACCCTGCGCACCAGGCCGCGCCGCTGCAGCCGGTCCAGCAGCTTGGACAGGGTCGGTTGCTTGAACAGGGTGGCGCGGGCGAGGGCGCCGACGGTGTAGCCGCCCCCCGCCGACAGCGTGCCCAGCACCCGCCACTCCGGGACTCGCATCCGCACCGGCGCCAGCAGGAGGTGGAAATCGCGCAGAATCACGTGGCTCGCCCGCGCCACCAGGTACGGCAGGTAGTCGTCCGGGAAGGCGCCGCCCGCCTTTGCGGTGTTACGGCGAGTTATATGCTTTTTCATTGACCTATGAAATTTAATCTAATACGATAGCTCAGCCCCGGGCCAGGAGCAAGCGCCATGTTCGCCGACCGCATCGAAGCCAAGTGGATCGAGCTTTTCGCCGAAGTCTTCGCCCGCTGCAAGGTCAGCCCGGGCGACGCCTGCGCCATCCTCTCCGAGACCCAGTCCCGCGCCCTCAACGTGCAGCTCGCCGAGCTGGCGCTCGCCCGCCTCGGCGCGCGGCCGTTCCATGTCGTGGTGCCCACGCCTCGCCAGGCCGCCCCGGTGCCGATCCGCTCCACCGGCGCCTCGGTGGCCCTGAAGGACATGGCCGCCGCGGTTGCGGCCCTGGCCGCCAGCAGATTCGTCGCCGACTGCACCCTCGAGGGCCTGATGCATGCCGCCGAGCTGCCCCAGGTCCTCAAGGACGGCGCCAGGGTGCTGTACATCTCGAACGAGCATCCTGAAGCGCTGGAGCGCCTCGCGCCCTCCCCCGCCGATGAGCAAAAGGTGAGGGCGGGCATGAAGCTGCTGCGTGGAGCCCGCGCCATGACGGTCACCTCCCCTGCCGGCACCGACCTGCGCATAAAAGTGGAGGGTGCCCGGGTCGGGGGCGTCTGGGGCTATACCGAGAAGCCCGGCACCCTGTCGCACTGGCCCGGCGGCCTGTGCCTGTGCTTTCCGCAGGCCGGCAGCGTGGACGGCACGCTGGTGCTGGCCCCCGGCGACATGAACCTCACCTTCAAGCGCCACCTGGAATCGGCCGTTCGCCTGAGCATCGAGCGCGATTACGTCACAGCTATCGAGGGCGACTCCCTCGACGCGGAACTGATGCGCGATTATTTCGCCGCCTGGGGCGAACGCGACGCCTACGCAGTATCCCACGTCGGCTGGGGAATGAACCCGCGCGCACGCTGGGACGCGTTGGCCCTTTACGATCGGCGCGACAGCAACGGCACCGAGCAGCGCGCCTTCGCCGGCAACTTCCTCTATTCGACGGGCGCCAACGAGGTCGCCGGACGCCACACATTGGGCCACTTCGACCTGCCCCTGCGCCGCTGCACCATCGCGCTCGACGGCACGCCGGTGGTGGAAGGGGGCAAGCTGTCCGGGCCGCTGGCATGACATCGCCCGCAAGCGCCCTGCTCTTCCTGCATGGCGTCGGCGGCGGACACCACGCCTGGGAGCGCCAGCTGCCCTACTTCGCGAAGCTGGGCTACCCCTCGCATGCGTGGGACCAGCCAGGTTACGGCGAGAGCCCGCCGGTCGAGCCATACGACCGGGAACAGGTCAGCGCCGCGCTGCTGCGCCTGATCGACGCCCTCGGCGGAGCGCCAGTGGTGCTGGTCGGGCACAGCATGGGCGGGCTGCTCGCGCAGGAGGTCTATGCGCGCCATCCGGCGGCGGTAAAGGCGCTGGTGCTGTGCTTCACCAGCCCGGCCTTTGCCGGGGGCGACAGCGATTTCACGCGGCAATTCCTCGCCGCGCGCATCGATCCGCTGGATCGGGGCGAGGGCATGCCGCAGATCGCCCGCCGCCTGATGCCGGCTATGCGCGGCTCGAAGTCCGATCCCGCCGGCCTTGCGCTGGCGGAGAAAATCATGTCGGGAGTCAGGCCGGACACCTACCGCAAGGCGGTCCGGCTGCTCACCACCTTCGACCGCCGCAAGGAACTGGCTGACATCAAGGTGCCCTCGCTGCTCATCGCCGGCAGCGAGGACCGCACCGCGCCGCCAAAGGTGATGGAAAAGATGGCGCAGAGGATTCCCGGTTCCGAGTACGTGCTGCTCGAAGGCTGCGGCCATCTCGGGCCGATGGATCAGCCCGCCGAGTTCAACGCCGCGCTCGAGTCCTTCCTGCGCCGGCATGCACTTTGAGGACGCCATGGACATTTACGCCCCGCCCTGCGATCCACGCTACTCGGTCGCCGGCAGCGGTGCCGCGCTGACGCCCAAGCAGCGCGAGCTGATCGCGCTGGCCGAATCCCACGGGCCCCGCTTCGCCGCCCGCGCCGCCCGCTACGACAGCGAGGCCAGCTTCCCGTTCGAGAACTACGCCGAGCTCAAGGCCGCCGGCCTGCTCGGCCTGTGCGTGCCCGCCGCGCACGGCGGCCATGGCGCCGATTTCCGCACCTACGCGCTGATATCGGCGACGCTCGGCAAGTACTGCGGCGCCACCGCGCTTACCCTGAACATGCACATGTGCTCCATGCTGTGGCCGGGCGCGCTCGCGGACGACCTCGACATGACGCCCGCCGACCGCTCCCAGCACGAGAGTTACCGCGCCGTGCATTTCGCGCGCGTGGTGAAGGACGGCGCCATCTACGCCCAGCCCTTCTCCGAGGGCAGCGCCGCCGCCGCGGGCAAGGCGCCCTTCGGCACCACGGCAGCCAAGGTGGCGGGCGGCTGGCTGATCAATGGCAAGAAGATCTTCGCCTCGCTCTCCGGTGCCGCCGACTACTACGGTGTGCTCTGCACCGAGGACAAGCCCGAGCGCTCCATGCGCGACACGCTCTACATCGCGGTGCCCGGGCGTGCCCCGGGTCTCACGGTGGTCGGCGACTGGGACCCGCTGGGCATGCGCGGCACCGTGTCGCGCAACCTGGTGTTCAAGGATGTGTTCGTGCCTGACGATGCGCAGATGATGCCGCGCGGGGTGTACTTCCAGGCCGCCAGCCGCTGGCCGCACATGTTCACCACGCTGTCGCCCACCTACATGGGCATCGCCATCGCCGCGGTCGAGTTCACCGTTAAGTACCTGCGCGGCGAGATCGAGGGCATGCCGCCGGTGAAGCGGCGCATGTACCCGACCAAGCAGATCGCGTTGGCCGAGATGTGGGTCAAGCTGGAGCAGACCCGGGCGCTGTTCCTGCGCATGCTCGAGGACGCACGCATCGACCCGCCCAAGGACGCCCGCCTGCGGGCCTACGCCGCGCAGTTCACCATCATGGAGAACGCCAACGCCCTGTGCGCGCTGGCGATCCGCACCTGCGGCGGCCAGTCCATGCTGAAGAGTCTGCCGCTGGAGCGCCTGTACCGCGACTCGCGCTGCGGCGCGCTGATGCTGCCCTGGACCGCTGAACTGTGCCTGGACCGAATCGGGCGCGAGGCGCTGTACGAGCCAGGGGAGGCGGACGATTAACCTGTCGCGGATCATCGAGCGCTGGGCCGCTCATTTCCCCGACAAGGTCGCGCTGCACTGTCACGGCACAGACCTGCGTTACCGCGACTTCTGGAGCCAGATCGAGGCCGCCACGGCGAGTCTCGGCGTCGGCCACGGCGAGCGCGTTGCCTACCTCGGCTACAACGGGCCGCGGATGCTGGTGCTGCTGTTCGCGCTGGCGCGCGCCGGGGCGGTCCTGGTGCCGCTGAACTGGCGCCTCACGGCTGCCGAACACCGGGCCATCCTGGCCGACTGCGCGCCGCGCTTCCTGGTCGCCGAGGGCGAATTCCTGGAACATGCCGCGACGCTCGGCGTGCCCCTGGGTCCGGCGGCGGGCGCCTTGCCTGTCGCCACAGACGGCGCCGATGCGGACGATGTCCTCATCGTCTACACCTCCGGCACCACCGGCCGGCCCAAGGGCGCGGTGCTGACGCAGGAGGCGCTGCTGTGGAACGGCTTCAACGGCATCCACGCCCATGACCTGGGCCAGGCCGACCATGTCCTGACCGCGCTGCCGATGTTCCATGTCGGCGGCCTGAACAACCAGACATTGCCCGCGCTGCTCGCCGGCGCCACGGTGACCCTGCACCGGCGCTTCGACCCTTCGCTCTGGCTGGCCGAGGTTGGCGCACGCAGGCCCACGGTGTCGCTGCTGGTCCCGGCGGCGATGCAGGCGGTGATCGCCCATCCGGCATGGGGGACCACCGACCTGTCCTCGCTGAAGATGCTCAACGCCGGCTCGATGGTGGTGCCCGACTCCCTCATCCGCGCCTTTCACGAGCGCGGCGTTCCGGTAGGGCAGATCTACGGTTGCACCGAGACCTCGCCCATCGCCACGGTGCTGCTGAAAGAGGATGCGGCACGAAGGCTGGGCAGCGCCGGGAAGGCCGCGCCGCACTGCGAGGTGCGCCTGGTCGAGGGCGAAGTGCAGGTCCGCGGCCCGAACGTGATGCGCGGCTACTGGAACGATCCCGTGGCGACCGCGGCCGCATTCGCCCCCGGGGGCTGGTTCCGCACCGGAGACCTCGGCCGCTTCGACGGCGACGGCTTCCTGTGGATCATGGGCCGCTCAAAAGACGTCATCATCTCCGGCGGCGAGAACGTCTATCCGGCCGAACTGGAGAACGTGCTGGCGGATTGCCCCGCCATCGCCGAGGCGGCGGTGGTCGGCGTGGCGGATGCGAAATGGGGTGAGGCAGCCTGCGCTTGCATCGTTCGCAGGCACCCGATCGACGAGGCCGCGGTGCTGGCGCTGTTTCGCGGCCGCCTGGCGAAGTTCAAGCATCCGCGGCGTGTGGTGTTCCTGGATGCCCTGCCCCGCAACGTCATGGGCAAGGTGCAGAAATTCGAGTTGCAGCGCCTGCTCGAGACCCGCTAGCCCTCAGTCCACCCCAAGTTCGACGCTGCCCAGCGCGCCCACCTCGAAGCCGATGCGGTCGCCGGCCTTCGGGAACTTGCTGCTCACCAGGCTGCCGGTGATCACGATATCGCTGCGCCAGAGACCGAGGCCGCGCGCGGCCAGATTGTTGGCGACCCAGGCCAGCGCCTCGAACGGGTGCCCCATGACGTCGCGGCCATAGCCCTCGCCGACGCTGGCGCCGTTAACGCTAGCGACGCCGCGCAGCGCGCCCAGGTCGAGGCCGCGCCAGTCCCGCAGCGGCGCGCCCAGCACCGCACCTTCGTTCCAGGCGTTGTCTGCGATGAGCATCAGGGCATGCAAAGAGAGCTGCCGGTAGTCCGCGTTGCGATCATCGGCCAGCTCCAGTGCCGGCATCACCGCTGCGACCGCCTGCGCGACCCGGTCCCGCGTGTACGGCGCGCTGATGGCAGGCAGGTCCTCGCCCAGCTCCACGGCGATCTCGAACTCCACCAGCAGCCGCACATAGTCGGCCGCACGCACCCTCGCCGGTCCCCTCAGCAGCGTGTTCGCGAACATGCCGCCGGCGATGGAGTCCTGCACGCCCACCATCTGGCGCATCGCAGGCGTGGTCAGTGCGATCTTGTAGCCGGCGACGGCGCCCAAGGCCTCGGCGCGCATGCCGATGTACTCGCCCTGGATGGCGTAGGCGTCGGCGACGCTGCGCGGCGCCAGATCCTCCGGCATGGGTCCGAAACGCTCGCGGCGCTGGTGCGCCTCGAACAGCCAGCGCCCGGCGCGCTCCAGGCGCGGCTCGGAGGGCTTGGATCGCCTCATGCGGACCATAGCGGCATCGCCTCTTACATGGTGCCGGGGGTCGGAATCGAACCAGCGCGGCTTTGCGGCCGGGGGGTTTAAGGCAACTAAAACCTACCGATATCTGGAGCAATGACCGAGGAGGATATTCAGATCAGTGCAGAATTCAGAGTGCCAGCATTCTTTAATTCCTTAGCCCAGAGCGGCGCCTTGCCTCGCCCGGTCCAGGTCTGTTTGGCATTCGAGGGATTGCGATACTTCGGAGCAACCTTGCGGCGCGATCCTTTCTTGGGGATCGATTTGGCTTTAGCTGACTTGCCTTTTTTCAGAGCCGCGGCTATCTGTGAAGCGGTAATCCCATTATTCCTCGCCAATTGAACGATCTTGGGAATCGCCCTGCTTATCACCCGATTTAACAGCGCCTTTTCTTTCTTTTCCAGAACAGCTTTCGCCTTACGCAGTTTGGCTAGCTGTGCGTCAACGGTTGTGCGTGCCATATATCCTTCGCTTTGATTTCAAACATTGTTGAGAGGGTCTTGAAAGGGTCTTGATCTGAACGGACATCATTTAAACACTCTCCCAGTATATTGCATTAACTGAATATCTGGAAGTGTCCTGATTTCTGTGTATGAGGCGTTGCCTAGATTATTCCACGGCGGCGGTCGTCGCATTCGCGAATTCAGTGGCGCGAATCAGTTGCACAGCATGGCCCTGGCGCAGCTCGCCTATCGGGAGCGTTGGCGCGACATCGGTTTGTGCCAATGTGAGGTGAGACACCTCCCACCGGAGGGGGCGGAGAAGAGTCTGGTGCCCGGGACAGGACTTGAACCTGTATGGCCTTGCGGCCTGGGGATTTTAAGTCCCCTGCGTCTACCAGTTTCGCCACCCGGGCGGCCCTGAACGGAAGCTGGAGGCGGGGGTCGGAATCGAACCGGCGTACACGGCTTTGCAGGCCGCTGCATGACCACTCTGCCACCCCGCCGGGGCACATAAAGCAAAGGGAAGGCCTGGCGACCTTCCCTAGCGTAATCTGGAGCGGGAGACGAGTCTCGAACTCGCGACCTTAACGTTGGCAACGTTACGCTCTACCAACTGAGCTACTCCCGCATGATCGGATTGGTAATTATATCTCAACCCGCGGCATGCGGCAGAGCCTTGCGCAGGTAGTACAGCATGGACATGACCGTGAGCACCGCGGCGACGTTGATCAGGATCGTTCCCAGCCACTGGCAGTCGACCAGGCCGAAAAGGTGCTCCCCGTACAGCAGCAGCGGGATCGCCAGCATCTGGCTGATGGTCTTCAGCTTGCCGATGGACGCCACGGCGAGGCTTTTCGCCTGTCCCACCTTGGCCATCCATTCGCGCAGCGCCGAGACGGCGATCTCGCGTCCGATAATGATCAGGGCCACCACGGGGTCGACCCGCGCCAGCTGCAGCAGCACGATCAGCGCGCCAGCCACCATCAGCTTGTCGGCCACCGGGTCGAGGAAGGCGCCGAACGCCGACATCTGGTTCAGCTTGCGCGCCAGCCAGCCATCCAGCCAGTCGGTCAGCGAGGCGAAGATGAAGATCGCGGTCGCGGTGATGTTGCGGCCCCATTCCGACAGCCAGCTGTCGGGCAGGTAGAAGATGCCCACGATGAGCGGGATCAACAGGATCCGCAGCCAGGTGATGAGGTTGGGCAGGTTCGTCAGGCTGGAAGGGGCAGCGGGCATGCGTCTGGCGTGTGGTTGTGGGATCAGGCGTGGAGGTGGCGGTAGATCTTCTCGGCCAGGGTCCGGCTCACCCCGGGAACTTTCCGCAGGTCGTCGATGCCAGCCGACTGCACGCCCTGCAGGCCGCCGAAATGCGCCAGCAGCTTCAGGCGCCGCTTGGCGCCTATGCCGGGAATCTCGGACAAGGTGGATGTTACCCGCGCCTTGCCCCTGCGCGCGCGGTGACCTGCGATCGCGAACCGGTGGGCCTCGTCGCGGATGCCCTGGATCAGGTGCAACCCGGCGTGCTCGGCCGGCAGCGACAGCGTCTGGCCGTCGGCCTCCAGCACCAGTTGCTCCAGCCCAGGCCTGCGCGCCGGGCCCTTGGCGACGCCCAGCACGTTGACGTCGCTCAAGCCCAGTTCGGCGAGCGCTGCCCGCGCTGCATTGAGCTGCCCCCGGCCACCGTCGATCAGCACCAGGTCGGGCATGCGCCCCTCCTCCGCCGAGACGCGGCTGTAGCGCCGCTCGAGCGCCTGCCGCATGGCGCCGTAATCGTCCCCCGGGGTGAGGTCGCGGATGTTGAAGCGCCGGTACTCGCCGCGCTGCAGGGCGTGGCGGTCATAGACCACGCAGGAGGCGACCGTCGCCTCGCCCATGGTGTGGCTGATGTCGAAGCACTCGATGCGCTGCGCCGTCTCGGGCAGGCCCAGCGCCTCACGCAGTGCCACCATCCTCGCCTCCTGGGTGCTCTTCTGCCGCGACCGCTGCGCCAGCGCCAGCCGCGCGTTCTTTGCCGCCATCTCGACCCAGGCGCGGCGCTCGCCCTGCAGCGCGGCCTGGACCTGTGCGCCGGCGAGTTCGATTGCCACCGCCGCTCCGACCAGCACCAGGGGCGGTGGCGGTTGCTCCAGATAGTGCTGGCCCAAAAACGCCGCCAGGACTTCGCTCGCGTTCGCCCGCTCAGCGTTCTGCGGAAAGAAGCTGCGATCGCCGACGTGCCGTCCGCCCCGGATCATGACCAGGTTGACGCAGGCGATGCCGCCGTCCTTCTCGCAGGCGACGACATCGGCATCGACGCCGCGGTCCGACTCGACGTACTGTCGCGCCTGGACGCGCGACAGCGCCCGCGCCTGGTCGCGCAACAGCGCAGCCTCCTCGTAGCGCATCGCGGCCGCCGCCGCGTGCATCTTCTCGTTCAACATCCCGATGACGTCGTCCTCGCGGCCCTGCAGGAACAGCTCTGCGGCCTTCACGTCCTGGGCGTAGCGCTCGGCGCTGATCTGCCCGGTGCAGGGCGCGGTGCAGCGCCGGATCTGGTGCAGCAGGCAGGGCCGCGAGCGGTTGGCGTACACCGAGTCCTCGCAGGTGCGCAGGCGGAACACCCGCTGCAGCAGCTGGATGCTCTCGCGCACCGCGTGCGAATGCGGGAACGGGCCGAAGTAGCGGTTGGCGCGGTCGCGCGCTCCCCGATGGAAGCCCAGGCGCGGGAATGCGTGCCCGGTGATCATCAGGTAGGGATAGGACTTGTCGTCGCGGAACAGAATGTTGTAGCGCGGCGCCAGGCGCTTGATGTAGTTGTTCTCCAGCAGCAGCGCCTCGCCCTCGGAATGCGTCACCGTGGTCTCGATGCCCGCGACCTGCGACAGCATCATGCGGATGCGGGGACTCTGGTGCTGCTTGCTGAAGTAGGAACCGACCCGCTTGCGCAGGTCGCCCGCCTTGCCGACGTACAGCGGCTCGCCTCGGGCGCCCAGCATCCGGTACACCCCGGGAAGGTTGGGCAGGCCGGCGACGAAGGCTTCCGGATCGAACATAGGATTGGATTATAATTCGCCCCCTTTTCAAGGACTTGGGCAATGGCAAAGGTCTCCGCGGTCGAACTGCGCGTCGGCAACCTTCTCGAGTGGGACAAGCGCGTCTGGCGCGTCCTCAAGTGCTATCACGTGCACGTCGGCGGCCGCGGCGGCGCCTTCATGCAGGTCGAGATGAAGGACATCGAGGCCGGCACCAAGACCAACCAGCGCTTCCGCACCGAGGACAAGATCGAGCGCGCCTTCGTCGACCCGCGCGAGATGGAATACCTGTACCAGGACGGCGACAGCTATGTCTTCATGGACAAGCAGAACTACGAGCAGATGCCGCTGTCGGCGGAGTTCCTCGAGGGCCAGACCGGTTACCTGCTGCCGAACATGTCGGTGCAGGTGAACTTCTACAACAGCCGCGCCATCGGCCTGGAGCTGCCGCCCTCGGTGGCCCTGACGGTGACCCAGACCGAGCCCGGCATCAAGAACGCCACCGCAACCAACACCTTCAAGGCGGCGACGACGGAGACCGGCCTCATCGTGCAGGTGCCGCCGTTCATCAACCAGGGCGAGAAGATCAAGGTCTCGACCGACGACGGAAGCTACATGGAGCGCGCGTAGCGCCCTCCCGAGTTCGCCTAAGGAATCCTTTCCATGGCCTGCAGGGCTTGCCGGTAGGCCACGCTCTTCCTCAAGTCCCGGCCGCCCTTGTGGCGCATGCGCTCGGCGCGATCCGGCACGGCCATGGACGCATCCGCCAGCGCCGCCAGCAGCGCGTCCTGGCCTTCCGGGTCCTGGCACAGCAGCACCATGTCGCAGCCCGCCGCCAGCGCCGCCCGCGCGCGTTCCGGGATGCCGCCCACGGTGCCGGCGCCCTCCATCGCGAGGTCGTCACTGAAGATCAGCCCGTCGAATCCGAGCCGGCCGCGCAGCACTTCCTGCAGCCAGTAGCGCGAATACCCGGCCGGATCCGCGTCCGCGTCCGGATAGATGACATGCGCCGGCATCACCCCGGCGAGCCTTGCGGCGATCACGGGCGCGTAGGGTGCGAGGTCCTTGCGCAGGATGTCCGCGACCCTGCGCTCGTCGCGCGGCACGCCGTGGTGCGAATCCACTGCCGCGTAGCCGTGCCCCGGGAAATGTTTGGCCACCGCGGCAGAGCCGGCATCGGCCAGGCCCTTGACCAGGGCCGCGGCCAGCGCGCCAACCGCGTTCGGATCGTAGTGGAAGGCGCGATGGCCGATCACCTCGCTGCTGCCGTAGTCGAGGTCCAGCACCGGCGTGAAGCTGAAGTCCACTCCGTGGGCGGCCAGCTCGGCCGCGATCACGTAGCCCACGCCGTGGGCGCTCGCGAGCGCGCCTTCACGGTCGCGGTCCCAGAGACGGCCCAGCTGCTGCATCGGCGGGATCGCGGTGAAGCCCTCCTTGAATCGCTGCACCCGGCCGCCCTCGTGGTCCACGCAGATGAACAGCTCCGGCTCGCGCAGGCTCGCGATCTCCTCGGTGAGCGCGGCGAGCTGCGCGGGGTCGCGGTAGTTGTGGGCGAACAGGATGACGCCGCCCACGGCCGGGTGCGTCATGCGCTGGCGATCGTCTTCGGTCAGGGACATGCCCGCCGGGTCCAGAATCGCCACGCCCAGCGGCAGGCGGGCCTTCAGCCGTCGCATTCGAGAATCACGGTGGCGCTCGCCATACCGCGCTCGTCGGTGATGGTGAGGTGCGCGCGCCGCACGCCGCGCGCCGCGACCAGCGCGGCCAGGGCCGGGCTGTAGGACAGCACCGGCTTGCCGGACTTCAGGTTCGTCACCCACACCCCGTGCCAGTTGGCCGGCGCGTGGATCCCGGTGCCCAGCGCCTTGGCGAAGGCCTCCTTGGCGGCGAAGCGCTTGGCGAGGAAGGCGACGGGCTGACGATGGGCGTGGAACCGCATCAGCTCAGGCACGCACAGGATGCGCTGCGCGAAGCGTTCGCCGAAGCGCTCCAGCACCCGCTGCACGCGCGGAATCTCGATCAGGTCGGTGCCGATGCCGTAGATCATCGCGCCGCCTGTGTGATGAGCTGCTTCATCTCGCGCACCGCCTCGCGCATGCCGGTGAACACCGCCCGCGACACGATGGCGTGGCCGATGTGCAGCTCGCGCAACCCGGCCAGCCGCGCCACCGGCGCGACGTTGTAGTAGTTGAGCGCGTGGCCGGCGTTGAAGCGCATGCCCAGCGCCCGGATGCGCTCGCCCGCGGCGCGCACTTTCTCCAGCTCCGTGACCACGGTGATGCTCTCCGAATCCCGACCCTTGGCATGGAACGCATGGGCGTAGGGCC
The DNA here is from genome assembly GCA_016868105.1 of Betaproteobacteria bacterium. GTDB lineage: Bacteria > Pseudomonadota > Gammaproteobacteria > Burkholderiales > SG8-39 > RBG-16-66-20. The sequence continues at coordinate 22,810 of VGIA01000017.1, forward strand.
CGGTGTGGACCTCGCACACAGCCGCGCCGACGCGCCAGGCCGCCTCCACCTGCGCCAGGTCGGCGTCGATGAACACCGAAACCACGATGCCTGCGCCGGCAAGCTTCGCCACATGGCCGCGCAGGCGCGCCTCCTGCGAGGCGATGTCCAGCCCGCCCTCGGTGGTCACCTCGTGCCGCCCCTCGGGCACCAGCATCGCCATCTCCGGCTTGATGCGGCAGGCGATCGCAACCATCTCGTCGCTGGCCGCCATCTCCAGGTTGAGCTTGATGTGGGTCAGCTCGCGCAGCCGAATCACGTCCTCGTCCTGGATGTGGCGGCGATCCTCGCGCAGGTGCACGGTGATGCCGTCGGCGCCGCCCAGGTGCGCCTCGACTGCCGCCCAGACCGGGTCGGGCTCGTAGGTGCGCCGCGCCTGACGCACGGTTGCGACGTGATCCACGTTGACGCCAAGTTTGATCATAGGACCTTCAGTTCCGCCAGCACCGCCCGCGTGTGCAGCGGCTGGCCGCCGAGTCGTTCCGCGATCAGCGCGCGCATCAGCCGCAGCGCCTCCTCGCGTGTTTCCGGCGCGCGGTAGTCGTCGCGCGCGATGTCCAGCAGCGTGCTGCCGCGCACGAACATGTCGCCGGCGCCGCTGCTCGATTCCACCGGCCCGCGATCGGGCTGGTACGCATAGCGCTTGTCCGGCTCGACCGCGGCGCCCGCCGCCTCGCGCTCGAGCAGCGGAGCATAGCCCAGTTCGGCGAGCAGGCGCCGCTCGAAGCCCCGCAGCACCGGGGCCTGCGGCCCGGTGGCGGCGAGCCGCGCCAGCGCCTCGGCGTAGGCGTCGAACAGGGCCTCGTGCGGATCCTCCCGCGGCAGCAGGCGCAGCAGCAGTTCGTTCAGGTAGAAACCGCACATCAGGCCGGCGCCGGTCAGCGCGGCCTCGCCGCCGTTCCATTCCGCGCCGGTGAGGGTGCCCAGTTCCGACGAGCCGCTCCAGCTCAGGCGCAGGGGCTGGAACGCGAGCAGCAACCCGCGCAGCGCCGAGCGTGGGCGCCGCGCGCCACGGGCGAGGATCCCGAGGCGGCCGCGGCTGCGCGAGAATACCTCCACGATCAGGCTGGTCTCCTTGTACGGCCAGGTGTGCAGTATGAACCCGTGCTCGTTGTCCGCGCGCCGCCTCATATCGGCCGTTCAGCCATACCCCAGCTGCCTGAGCAAGCGGCTGTCACCGCTCCAGTCGTCCTTCACCTTAACCCAGGTGCCGAGGTAGACTTTGCCGCCGAACAGTTTCTCCATGTCCAGCCGCGCCGCAGTGGAAATTCGCTTGAGCTTCCCGCCGCCCTTGCCCACCAGGATCGGCTTCTGGCTTTCGCGCTCCACCCAGATGGACGCCTCTATCCTCCGCAGGCGCCCTTGCTCCTTGAAGCCGTCGATCACCACCTCGCAGCGGTACGGCAGTTCCTCGCCCAGCATGCGGAACAGCTTCTCGCGCAGGATCTCGGCGGCGAAAAAACGTTCGTCCTGGTCGCTGAGCTGGTCCGGCGGGTAGATCGCCGCCTGCTCCGGGACCAGGCCGCACAGTACGCGCATCAGCTCCGGGATGTTCTTCCCGGTCTGTGCCGAGACCGGGACGATGGCCGCGAAGCGCTGCTCCCGGTCCAGCTTCGCTACCAGCTGCAGCAGCGCGCCGCCGGCCTTCACCAGGTCCACCTTGTTCACAGCCGCCACGATGCGCGCGGCCCTGGGCAGGCGCGCGAGCACCGCCTGGTCGGCGCCGCCGTAGCGCGTGGCCTCGACCACGAGCAGCACCGCGTCAGCGTCCTGCGCCGCCTCGCTCGCCCGCCGGTTGAGGGCCCGGTTGAGCGGGTCGACGTGCCGTGTCTGGTAGCCCGGCGAATCGGTGAAGACGATCTGGCAGTCCGGCGTGCTAAGGATGCCGCGCACCAGGTGCCGCGTGGTCTGCGGCTTGGACGAGACGATCGCCACCTTCTGTCCCAGCAGCCGGTTGAGCAGGCTGGACTTGCCGGTATTCGGGCGGCCAACCAGCGCCACCGTGCCGCAACGAAAGGCGTTCATGGCTGCTGCGCCGCGCCCAGCAGCCTGAGCATGTGCTCGGCGGCCTGCTGCTCGGCGATGCGGCGCGAGCTGCCGCTGCCGGTGGCGCGCCTGCCCTCCCCGGCACCCGCTGCCTCCACGATGCACTCAACCTCGAACGTCTGCCTGTGCGCGGCGCCGCGGGTCCCGACGACGCGGTATTGGGGCAGCCTCTGGCGCCTGCCCTGCAACAGTTCCTGCAGCCGGGTCTTGGGATCCTTCGAGGGCTCGCCGGGATCCAGGCGGCCCAAGGGGCCTTCGTAGGCCTCCAGCACCGAGGCGCGAGCCCGCTCATAGCCCCCGTCCAGGAACACCGCGCCGAACAACGCTTCCAGGGCATCGGCAAGAATCGAGGCGCGGTCCGCACCACCGCTCGCCAACTCGCCCTCACCCAGGCGCAGAAAGCCGGACAGGCCGAGCGCGCGCGCCACCCCCGCCAGCGCCGCCTCGCGCACCAGGTTGGCCCGCAGGCGCGACAATTCGCCTTCCGAGCGCTGGGGAAACCGGGCGTAGAGTTCCTCCGCGATCACGCACCCCAGCACGCCATCGCCGAGGAACTCTAGGCGCTCGTTGTGCGGCGAGCCGAAACTGCGGTGCGTGAGCGCCTGCTCGAGCAGGGCAGCATTGCGGAAGCGGTGCCCCAGGGCCCGCTCCAGCGCCGGGCGACCGGCACCGGGATCGCGCTTGCTGCCGGTGGCGCTAACCCTTGGAGCTTGCCGCAAAATCGATCTGCAGGCCGAGGTTGCCCGGCAAGGCGATCTCCTTGCGGCAGGCGGGGTTGATCACGATCTCGTTGCCGTCCTTGGTGATCTCGAGGTCGGACCCCTTGATGGTCGAGATGTCGTCCACCTGCGCGCACTGGTCGAACGCCTTGCGGATATCGTTGGGCGAAGCGCCGGGTTTCTCCGCGGCCAGCGCCTGTTCGGTCTCAATAAGCTGCGCCGCGGCATCGAAGAGAACGCCAACCGGCCCTTGGTCACCTGCGCGCTGGTCAACCTGTGCATGGTTGGACACCGATTGTTGCGACTGCAGGGGGCGTAGTGCGCCCAGAATCGGAACGGTCATTGCTTCAGAGCCCGATTGGGGCGCAAAAGCCCCCAATCGGGGACCCGAACACATCGGTGACGACCCTATCGAATCAGGCGCCTTCATCGTGATCACTTGTTCAGACATTCCCTAGCTAGACTGACTCCGAGTTGCCTTCTGCGCATGCTCGTTCTCCGGATGAGGCTGCCTGTGGGTCCGCCCTACTTGAATCGGCCGAAGCGGCCGAGCTCGTTCAGATTGAGCCAGATGAAAAACGCCTTGCCGACCACATTCGCGTCCGGGACGAAGCCCCAGACCCGGCTGTCGCTCGAATTGTCGCGGTTGTCGCCCATGACGAAATAGTGACCCGACGGCACGGTGCAGGCCAAGCCGATGCTATTGTAAGTGCAATTGCCGGAGAACGGAAACGAGCGCTGCCCCGGAACGTAGCCCAGCGCTTCCTCCTCGACCAGGATCTCGTGGTGGGTTTCCGCCAGCGACTCGACGTAGCGGCGCGCGAACTGCATGCGCTCTCGGTGCAGGTAATCCTCCACCTGCCGCACCGGCACCTGCGCGCCGTTGATCGTCAGGCGCTTGTCACGGTACTCGATGCGGTCGCCCGGCAGGCCGACCACGCGCTTGATGTAGTCGAGCGTCGGGTCCTCCGGATAGCGGAACACCATGACGTCGCCGCGCTGCGGCAGGCTCACATCGATCAGCTTGTTGTTGAGCACCGGGACCCGGATGCCGTAGGTGTACTTGTTCACCAGGATGAAGTCGCCCACCAGCAAGGTCGGGATCATGGACCCGGAGGGAATCTTGAAGGGTTCGACCAGGAACGAGCGCAGCAGGAACACCACCAGGATCACCGGGAAGAAGCTGGCCGAGTACTCCACCCACCAGGGCTGCTTCACCCCGGCCGCGCGCCGCTTCGCCAGCCATCCCGCCTCCAGCGCCCACACCGCGCCGGTCACCACCAGCAGGGCGAGCAGGAACAGCGCAAATGTCACGTCCCGCGCTCCTTGATCAGGGCAAAGGTCACTTGTCGCCCATCTGCAGCACCGCGAGGAACGCCTCCTGCGGGATCTCCACCGAGCCCACCTGCTTCATGCGCTTCTTGCCTTCCTTCTGCCGGTCGAGCAGCTTGCGCTTGCGGCTGACGTCGCCGCCGTAGCACTTGGCGATCACGTTCTTGCGCAGCGCCTTGACGTTCTCGCGCGCCACGATGTTGGCCCCGATCGCGGCCTGGATGGCGACGTCGAACATCTGGCGCGGGATCAGGCCGCGCAGGCGCGTCACCAGTTCGCGGCCGCGATTCCGCGCCGACTCCCGGTGCACCATGGTGGAGAGCGCGTCCACCTTGTCGCCGTTCACCAGCACGTCGAGGCGCACCACGTCCGCGGTGCGGTATTGCTTGAAGTCGTAGTCGAGCGAACCGTAGCCGCGCGTGAGCGACTTCAGGCGGTCGAAGAAGTCCAGCACCACCTCCGACAGCGGCAGGTCGTAGGACAGCACCACATGCCGCGACGAGTAATGCAGGTTGGTCTGCGTGCCGCGCTTCTGCAGGCACAGCGTCATCACCGGGCCGACGTACTCCTGCGGCACGAAGATCATCGTTGTGATCATCGGCTCGCGGATCTGCTCGATCTTCGAGGGGTCCGGCAGCCGCGCCGGGTTCGAGATGACCTCCACGGTGCCATCGCGCAACTGCACCTCGTAGACCACCGAGGGGGCGGTGGTGATCAGCTCGACGCCGTACTCGCGCTCCAGGCGCTCCTGCACGATGTCCATGTGCAGCAGCCCGAGGAAGCCGCAGCGGAAGCCGAAGCCGAGCGCCTGGGAAGTTTCCGGCTCGTACTGAAACGAGGCGTCGTTCAGGTGCAGCTTCTCCAGCGCGTCGCGCATCGCCTCGTACTGGTTGGACTCGACCGGGTAAAGGCCGGCGAACACCTGCGGCTTGATCTCCTTGAAGCCGGGCAGTGGCCTGTCCGCGGGCTTGTCGCACCGGGTCAGGGTGTCGCCCACCTTGGCCTCGCGCAGTTCCTTGATGCCGGCGACCACGAACCCGACCTCGCCGGCCGACAGGCTGGCGCGCTGCGCCGCCTTGGGCGTGAACACGCCCAGCTGCTCGCAGGCGTGCTGGGCGCCGTTGCTCATCAGCAGGATCCTGTCCTTGGGCCTGAGCACGCCGTCCACCACCCGCACCAGCATCACCACGCCGACGTAGTTGTCGAACCAGGAATCGATGATCAACGCCTTGAGGCGCGCCTGCGGGTCGCCCTTTGGCGCCGGGATGCGCCGGATCACCTCCTCCAGGATCTCGGGCACGCCCAGGCCGGTCTTGGCGCTTACTCGCAGCGCGTCCTTGGCATCGAGGCCGATCACGTCTTCGATCTCGGCGATGGCGTTCTCCGGATCGGCCGAAGGCAGGTCGATCTTGTTCAGCACCGGGATCACCTCGACGCCCTGCTCGGTGGCGGTGTAGCAGTTGGCCACCGTCTGCGCCTCGACGCCCTGCGAGGCGTCCACCACCAGCAGCGCGCCCTCGCAGGCGGCGAGCGACCGGCTCACCTCGTAGGAGAAGTCGACGTGGCCGGGGGTATCGATCAGGTTCAGCAGGAAGGTCTGCCCGTCCTTCGCCGTGTAGCGGAGGGCGACGGTCTGCGCCTTGATCGTGATGCCGCGCTCGCGCTCCAGGTCCATGGAATCGAGCACCTGGTCGGCCATCTCCCGGTCGGCGAGCCCGCCGCACAGCTGGATGAACCGGTCCGCCAGCGTCGACTTGCCGTGGTCGATGTGGGCGATGATGGAGAAGTTGCGGATGCGGTTCTGCACGCGGCTCTGGGCAACAAGCAAAGAAGGGTGCCCCAGGCACCCTCCGTAACGCCCCGATTTTACAGTAAAAAGAGGCTCAGCCCTTGTCGGTGAGCCCGTTCACCGTGACGAACGCCACGGATTCGCCGCGGCGCACCTGCAGCGTGATGACCGCGTTGCGGTCCAGCCCGCCCAGCAGCTTGTTCAGCTGCTCCACCGACTTGAGGTCGGTGTGCTGGCCCTTGTGCACCAGCGTGAGCAGCACGTCGCCACGGCGGACCTCGGCGCGCGCTCCCGCTTTCACCTCGGTCACGACCAGTCCATGCTGCAGCTTGAGGTCCTCCTTTTGCTTGGCCGACAGCTCGGCGACCACCAGCCCGAGCCGGTTGGCCGCCACTGCCTCCGGCTTCTGCGCGCGCGGCCTGTCACGCGCCGCGACCTGATCCTCCTGCAGCTCGCCCACGGTCAGGGACAGGGTGCGCGTGGCGCCCTTGCGCCAGACCTCGAGCTCTGCCTTCGACCCGGGACGCGTCCCGCCCACGATGCGCGGCAGGTCGCCGGAGGCCTCCACCGCCTTGTCGTCGAACCTGACGATGATGTCGGTGGCCTGCAAGCCGGCCTTGTCCGCGGGGCTGCCCTTCTCCACCGAATTGACCAGAGCGCCGCGCGGTCGGTCCAGGCCGAAGGAGGTGGCGAGGTCCCCGGAAACCTCCTGGATCACGACACCGATGCGCCCGCGCGACACGCGCCCGGTGTCGCGCAGCTGCTTCTGGATGTCCATGGCGACGTCGATCGGGATCGCGAACGACAGCCCCATGAAGCCGCCGGTGCGGCTGTAGATCTGGGAGTTGATGCCGACCACCTCGCCGCGCATGTTGAACAGCGGGCCGCCCGAGTTGCCGGGGTTGATGGCGACGTCGGTCTGGATGAAGGGCACGAAGTTCTCCTGGGGCAACGAGCGGCCTTTCGCCGAAACGATGCCGGCGGTGACCGTGTTCTCGAAGCCGAACGGGGAGCCGATGGCCAGCACCCACTCGCCCACCTTGAGCCGGTTCGGATCGCCGAACTTGACCGCCGGCAGCGGTGAGCCGGGCTCGATCTTGATCAGGGCGATATCGGTGCGGCGGTCGGCGCCGATCACCTTCGCCTTGAACTCGCGCTTGTCGGTGAACTTGACGGTGACCTCCTCGGCGCCGTCGATGACGTGCGCATTGGTGAGGATGTATCCGTCGCCGCTGACGATGAAGCCCGAGCCCAGGGAACGGCTCTCCGGCCGCGGACCCTGCTGCGGGCCGGGCTGCTGGCGCGGGATGAAGCGGCGGAAGAACTCCTGCACCTCCTCGTCGTCCATGTTCGGGATCTGCGGCAGCGCGGAGCGGCGTACCGCCTGGGTGGTGCTGATGTTGACCACTGCGCGCCCCTGCTCCTCCACCAGCCGGGTGAAGTCCGGCAGGTCGCGCACCTGCGCCGCGGCAGCGGAGGCGAACGCCAGCAACAGCACTGCGATCCAGTTCTTGAGCGGGCTCATGTCGATCCTCGGTGGTTCGATGGTTACTGCGGCCGCCGGTACTCGACGGTATTGCCGATCCGCTGCAGGCTGACCGACGGCGCCTCGCCGACGACCGTGACCACGTGGTTTGCGACCTCGCGCGTGTACATGTTGACCGCGCCGAGATTGGACAGGCCCGGCCGGACGGCCTCGGCGCGGCCCGCGAGGGGCTCGATGAAGACCGAGACCGCCGCCAGTCCGTCCGAAAACACCACCTGGTTCACCGGGCGGGACTCGCCCAGGTGTCGCGTCAGCTCGAAGATCTTGCGGAACCCGGGCAGTTCCGCGCCCAGCGTCCAGCCCGCTCCGGCAAGGTTCGCGGGCGCCAGCGAGGCGTGTTCCACACGCCAGTTGCGCGCCGCGCGCAACGGCTTGAGCCGTTCGCGTGGCACGTTGCCGATCGCGAGCTGCGTGAAGCTGAACTGCTCCACGGTTTCGCCGCGGGCGTTGAAGGTGCGCGTGCGCAGCAGCATGCCGGTCGCGGTATCGGCCCACAGCTTGTAGCCGTAACGAAGGTCATCCTTGGGCGTGAGCACCACTGATTCGCAGTCGTAGCCGGCAATGCGGGCCGGCTCGCCCCGGGACACGGTGTAGTGCTGCGCCAGCTCCGCGAACTTGTCCGGCAGCATCGCCGGGAAGGCGCGCTGGTCGACGCGTTTCTCGACCTTGATGATCTGGCTCTCCGGCAGGAAGCACTTGACGGTGTCGCGCGTGCGCAGGATCTCGCGCCGCGGACCGTCCAGCACCTCGATCTTCTCCAGTTCGCCCGCCGGTCCGTAGACCCGGCTGATGCGCGAGGTCTCGACACGATCGCCCTGCTGGTAGACGAAGGTCCCGGTGTAGGAAAGCTTCTCGGTTGCCTGGTAGATGCGACCAAGAAGGCTCATGTCGTCGGCCGCCGCCGGGGCCTGCGCACGGGCTGCGCCGGCGAGGGACGCGACGATCAACAGTGCACCGATGGCGCGCCTCATGGTTGCCGGGGGGCTCTTTCGGAGACGGTCCGCACCTGGCGCGTATCCACGTAGCCCCGCAGCGCGTTGCGCGGCGAGTAGCCCTGGTGCGCCTGCATGTAGTCCTTCGCGGATTCGGCAGCGGGCACGACGGCAGGAGTGGCATCCGCCACGGCCGCCGCCGGCTTGGGTTGCTGCGCCAGCGGCGCAGGTCCGGAGCCCTGCTCGAGCATGGAATGGGCGACCAGGCCGACGAAACCGACCGCCGCGACGCCTGCGGCCACCCGGGTCGCGTACCAGGGCAGGCCGCGGCGCGCCGGCGCGGCCAGGGTCTTGGGCGCGAGCACCGTGGGCTCCGAGGCAAGCCGGGCGGCCACCCGGTCGGCGAAGCCGGCCGAGAGCAGCCCGGTGTCGCGCATCGCGTCGCTGATGAGGTGGTACCGGCGCCAGGCCTCGAGGGCCTCGCTGCCCGATCGTAACGCCGCATAGGCGAGGGCAGCCTCATGCCCGTCGAGCTCACCGTCGGCCAGCTCGGAGATTCTCTGTGTCGTCATCGTTTCACCCGGTTCACCATCTCTTGTCCTTCGCAGTGTCCAGCAGGGGCTTGAGCTTGTCGGAGATCACCTCGCGCGCCCTGAAAATCCGCGACCGCACGGTTCCGATCGGGCAATCCATGATGCGCGCAATGTCCTCGTAGCTCATGCCCTCGAGCTCGCGCAGCTGGATCGCCGTGCGCAGCTCCTCGGGCAGCCCTTCGATCGCGGCGTTCACGGTCGCCCCGATTTCGCGCGACAGCGCCAGGCTCTCCGGCGTGTTGATGTCGCGCAGCTGCTCGCCCTCGTCGTACCCTTCCGCCTCCTCCGCCTGCACTTGCGTGGAGGTCGGCGCCCGGCGGCCCATCGCCATCAGGTGGTTCTTGGCGGTGTTGACCCCGATCCGATAGAGCCAGGTGTAGAAGGCGCTATCGCCGCGGAAGCTTGGCAGCGCGCGGTAGGCCTTGATGAATGCCTCCTGCGCGACATCCTCCACTTCCGCAGGGTCGCGGATCAGGCGCGACAGCAGCCTGGCCAGCTTCCTTTGGTACTTCACCACCAGCAACTCGAAGGCGCGCTTGTCGCCCTGCTGCGCCCTCGCCACCAGCGCGTGGTCGGTATCCCGGTCAGCCTGGGCCATCGGTCCGGCCCGCGCCAGCCATGCCTATGTGCCACAGACACGGCGGTTTGCAAATAGTTCGGGACATGGGCGCTGGCGGGTCAGTACGGCAGTTGCCGGGACGCCACGGCGGCCTGCCCGGGAACGCGTCCCCAGAGCGCCCAGAGCCTGAGGATCCGGAACGATTCCGGATCCAGCATGCCCGGGGTCACCATCAGGCTGCGGCGACCCGGTGCCCGGACCGCAAGGGTGACGCACAGGCGGCTGACGAGACGACCCTTTCGGACCGTCGCCGCTATCCGCCGGCCGTCCCGCAGCAGCAGGAATGCCGCATCGCCGGCGCCAAGGACCAGGCCGCGCACGGAGGCCGTCGCCCGGAGCAGCGCCCGGTCCCAGGCCACCACGACGCCCAGCGCCAGGACCAGCGCCGCCAGCGCGCCGCCAAGGTAGCCAGGCAACAGGAGCCACAGGCACGCCGCCGCCGCCGCATGGGCAGCCACGATGCAGACGGCAAGACCCGGCGCTGGGTGCAGCGCCAGCTTGACGGCGGGCCCGTCGCTCAAGCGCACTTCAGACCCGGCTGAAGACCAGGGATCCGTTGGTGCCGCCGAAGCCGAAGGAATTGGACATCGCAGTGCGGATAGCCATGTTACGCGCCGTGTTCGGTACGTAATCGAGGTCGCAGGCCGGATCCGGGTTGTGCAGATTGATCGTCGGCGGCGAAACCTGGTTGTGCAGGGCCAGGATCGTGAACACCGCCTCCACGCCACCGGCCGCGCCCAGCAGGTGGCCGGTCATGGACTTGGTGGAGTTCACCGCGACCTGCTTCGCCCGCTCGCCCAGCACGCGCTTCACCGCGACCGTCTCCGCGATGTCGCCCAGCGGCGTCGAGGTGCCGTGCGCGTTGATGTAGTCCACGGTGTCGAGCGCAAGCCCGGAGTCCTTCAGCGCGTTGCGCATGCAGCGGTAGGCGCCATCGCCGTCCTCGGCGGGCGCGGTCATGTGGAAGGCGTCCGCGGACACCCCGTAGCCGGCGACCTCGCAATAGATGCGCGCGCCGCGCTTGCTCGCGTGCTCGTACTCCTCGAGCACCACGGCGCCGGCGCCTTCGCCCAGCACGAAGCCGTCGCGGTCCTTGTCCCAGGGGCGGCTGGCGCCGGCCGGATCGTCGTTGCGCGTGGACAGGGCCCGCGCCGAGGCGAAGCCGCCCATGGCGAGCTCGGTCACGGTGGATTCCGCGCCGCCGGCGATCATGACCTCGGCCTCGCCGTAGCGGATCGCCTTGGCTGCCTCGCCGATGCAGTGCGTGGAGGTGGTGCAGGCCGTGACGATGGCGAGATTGGGGCCCTTGGTGCCCAGCAGGATCGACAGGTTGCCGGCGATCATGTTGATGATGGTGCCCGGGATGAAGAACGGCGAGATGCGGCGCGGGCCGTTCTTGTTCAGCTCGTCGTGGGTGGCCTCGATCAGCGGCAGGCCGCCGATGCCGGAGCCGAAGTTGATGCCGAAGCGCTCGGCGGTCTCCGGGGTCACCGCGTTGCCCGAATCCTGCCAGGCCTGCAGGCCGGCGGCCATGCCGTAGTGGATGAAGATGTCCATCCGGCGCGCTTCCTTGGCGGAGAGGTACCGGGTGAGGTCGAAGCCCTTCACCTCGCCCGCGACCTGGCAGGAGAGCCGCGCCGGATCGAACCGCGTCACGCGCGTGATGCCGGAGCGGCCGGCGAGGACGCTGTCCCAGGCCTCAGGGACGCTGTTGCCCACCGGGCTGACGATGCCCAGCCCGGTGACGACGACTCTGCGGCGCTGCACGTGCCCTAGGGCTTGGAGTGCGATTTCACGTAGTCGATCGCCTGCTGCACGGTGGTGATCTTCTCTGCGTCCTCGTCGGGGATCTCGGTCTCGAATTCCTCCTCCAGCGCCATCACCAGCTCGACGGTGTCGAGCGAGTCGGCGCCAAGGTCGTCGACGAAGGACGATTCGGTCTTGATCTCGGCCTCGTTGACGCCGAGCTGCTCGGCGATGATCTTCTTGACACGTTGTTCGATGTTTTCCATGTCTTGCTCCTTCCCTGTTCGCAAGCGATATTTTACCGGAATCGGCCTTCTTCTCAGGTCATGTACATGCCGCCGTTGACGTGCAGCACGGTGCCGGTCACGTAGCCCGCCGCCGGCGAGGCGAGGTAGGCCACCGCAGCGGCGATGTCCTCGACCGCGCCCAGCCGGCCGAGCGGAATCTGGGCGAGCAGCGACGCCCTCTGAGCCTCGGGCAGCGCACGCGTCATGTCGGTGTCGATGAATCCCGGCGCGACGCAGTTGACGGTGATGTTGCGGCCGCCCAGCTCGCGTGCCAGCGACCTGGTCATGCCGGCCACGCCGGCCTTGGCGGCGGCGTAGTTCGCCTGGCCCGGGTTGCCTGAGGCACCCACCACCGAGGTGATGTTGATGATGCGGCCCCAGCGCGCCTTGATCATGCCGCGCATCACGGCGCGCGAGAGGCGGAACACCGAACGCAGGTTGGT
>VGIA01000018.1 GCA_016868105.1 Betaproteobacteria bacterium
TCCCCGGCGTCCTTCTGCATCGCCTCGAGCACATCGGCGCTCTGGTAGGCGATGGATTCCAGCGCCGCGCGCGCCAGGTGCGCGCGCGAGGAGCCGCGCGTGAGGCCGACGATGGCGCCGCGCGCATTTGGGTCCCAGTGCGGCGCGCCGAGACCTGCGAAGGCCGGCACCAGGTAGACACCGCCGTTGTCCGGCGATTCCCCCGCCAGCGCCTCGACCTCGGCCGAGGACTTGAAGAACTGCATCTGGTCGCGCAGCCACTGCACCACCGCGCCGCCGATGAACACGCTGCCCTCGAGCGCGTAGGCCTGCTCCAGGCGGCGCGAATCGAGCGAGCGCCCGACCTGCGCTGCCGCCGTGCTGAGCAGGCCGTGGGTGGACGGGACCACCTGGCCGCCGGTGTGCATGAGCAGAAAGCAGCCGGTGCCGTAGGTGTTCTTCGCCATGCCGGGCCGGTGGCAGCCCTGGCCGAAGAGCGCCGCCTGCTGGTCCCCGGCGATGCCGGTGATGGGCACTGCGGCGCCCAGCACCGTGGGCGCGATCATGCCGAAGGCGTGCGAGGACGGCAGTACCTCGGGCAGGATGGCGCGCGGGATGTCAAACAGCTGCAGCAGTTCCGGGTCCCAGTCGCCGTCGTGGATGTTGAACAGCAGCGTGCGCGAGGCGTTGGACGGGTCGGTGACGTGGGTGCGGCCGTGGGACAGGTTCCAGGCCAGCCAGGTGTCCACGGTGCCGAAGGCCAGCTCGCCGCGCTCGGCGCGGCGGCGCGCACCGGGGATGTGGTCCAGCAGCCAGGCGAGCTTGGTGGCGGAGAAGTACGGATCAATTACCAGTCCAGTACGTTCACGCACGAGACTTTCTGCGCCCATCGCCTTCAGCTCGGCGCACATCGCGGCGCTGCGCCGGTCCTGCCAGACGATGGCGCGGTGCAGCGGCTGGCCGGTCTGACGGTCCCACAGCAGCGTGGTCTCGCGCTGGTTGGTGATGCCGCAGGCGACCAGGTCCTCTGCCTTGAGGCCGGAGAGCTTCAGCGCCTCGCGCGCCACCTCGCGCTGGGTGCGCCAGATCTCGTCGGGATCGTGCTCCACCCAGCCGGGCTTGGGATAGTGCTGCTGGAACTCCTTGTGCGCCGAGGCGACCGGCTTGCCGGTGTCGTCGAACAGGATGGCGCGGGAACTCGTGGTGCCCTGGTCAAGGGCGAGGACACAACGCATGTCAGCGATTCTAGCAACACCCCTGCTGCTACCATCGCGTTTTCACGGAAGGCGAAGTCCCCAGGGGCAAGCGGCTTGAAGATCCACGAGTATCAGGGCAAGGAGCTGTTTCGCAAGTACGGCGTGCCGACGCCCAACGGGCTGCCGTGCTTCACCGCGGACGAGGCGCTCGAGGCGGCGAGGAAACTGGGCGGCCAGGTGTGGGTGGTGAAGGCGCAGATCCACGCCGGCGGCCGCGGCAGGGGCGGCGGTGTCAAGGTGGCGAAGTCGCTCGACGAGGTGCGCGACAAGGCGAAGCAGATGCTCGGCATGCAGTTGGTGACGCACCAGACCGGCGCCGGCGGCCAGAAGGTGCGCCGCCTGCTGGTGGAGGAGGGCGCCGACATCGCCAAGGAGCTCTACATCGGCATGTTGGTCGACCGCGTCACGCAGCGCGTGGCGCTGATGGCCTCGTCGGAAGGCGGCATGGACATCGAGCAGGTCGCGGCCCGCACCCCCCAGAAGATCCACAAGATCTTCATCGACCCGCAGGCCGGGCTGTCGCAGGCCGAGGCGCAGGGCGTGGCGAGGAAGATCGGCATTCCGGAGGCCTCCGCGAAGCAGGCCGGCGACCTGCTCAAGGCGCTGTACCGCTGCTTCTGGGAGACGGATGCGTCGCTGGCGGAGATCAACCCGCTGATCCTCACGCGCGGCGGCCGCGTGGTGGCGCTAGACTCCAAGCTCAACTTCGACGACAACGCCCTCTTTCGCCACCCAGAGATCGTGGCCATGCGCGACCTCGACGAGGAGGATCCCCTCGAGATCGAGGCTTCGAAGCACGACCTCAACTACATTTCGCTCGACGGCGCCATCGGCTGCATGGTGAACGGCGCCGGCCTCGCCATGGCGACCATGGACACCATCAAGCTGTTCGGCGGGTCGCCGGCCAACTTCCTCGACGTCGGCGGCGGCGCCACCGCGGAGAAGGTCGCCGCGGCGTTCAAGATCATGCTGTCCAACCGCAAGGTCAAGGCCATCCTGGTCAACATCTTCGGCGGCATCATGAAGTGCGACACCATCGCCGCCGGCGTGGTCGCCGCGGCGCGCAAGGTGAAGCTCTCGGTGCCGCTGGTGGTGCGCATGAAGGGCACCAACGAGGACCTGGGCAAGAAGATCCTGAAGGACTCGGGCCTGCGCATCATCTCGGCCGGCAGCCTGGGCGACGCGGCGAAGAAGGCGGTGGCAACGCTGAGGAAGAAGCCGAAACCCAAGCCCGGGCCCAAGCCGCGGAAGAAGCCGGCGAAGAAGGCCGTGAAGAAGAAGCTCCTGAACAACAAGGCCAGGGCGAAGAAAGTGGTGCGGAGAAAGAAAGAATGAGCATCCTCATCAACCGCAACACCCGGGTCGTGACCCAGGGCATCACCGGCAAGACCGGGATGTTTCACACCCAGACCAGCCGCGCCTATGCCAACGGCAGGAACTGCTACGTCGCGGGCGTGAACCCGAACAAGGCCGGGGAGAACTTCGAGGGCATCCCGATTTTCGGCACGGTGAAGGAGGCCAGGGAAAAGGCGGGCGTCAACACCTCGGTGATCTACGTGCCGCCGCGCTTCGCCGCGGAGGCGATCTGGGAGGCGGTGCAAGCCGAGCTTGAGCTGGTCATCTGCATTACCGAGGGCATCCCGGTGCGCGACATGGTGGTGTTGCGCGACCGCATGAGGAAGGAGAAACGCCGCACGCTGCTGGTGGGGCCGAACTGTCCCGGCGTCATCACGCCCGACGAGATCAAGATCGGCATCATGCCGGGCCACATCCACTGCAAGGGCCGCGTCGGCGTGGTGTCGCGCTCCGGCACCCTCACCTACGAGGCCGTGGGGCAGCTCACCGAGCTGGGCATCGGCCAGTCCACGGCGGTGGGCATCGGCGGCGACCCGGTGAACGGCTTGAAGCACATCGACCTCATGAAGCTCTTCAACGACGACCCGGACACCGACGCGGTGGTCATGATCGGCGAGATCGGCGGCTCGGACGAGGAGGCGGCGGCGCGCTGGGTCAAGGCCAACATGAAAAAGCCCGTGGTCGGCTTCATCGCCGGGGTCACCGCGCCCCCGGGCAAGAGGATGGGCCACGCCGGCGCCATCATCTCCGGGGGCAAGGGCACGGCACAGGAAAAGCTCGCCGTGATGGCCGCCTGCGGCATCAAGGTGACCAAGAACCCCTCGGAGATGGGGCGGTTGCTGAAGTCGGCGCTGAGGTAGGGCCCCGCTGATTCTCGAGAAGCCCGAACTCCCGCCCGCCACGCCGCGCCAGATCGCCGCCGACTTTGGCGGCGCCTATGCCGCGAGCGCGCTGGTCGCCTTCATCTTCGCTGCCTCCGGCCCGGTGGCGGTGATCCTCGCCGTGGGCGCGCGCGGCGGCTTGAGCGAATCCGACCTCGCCTCGTGGATCTTCGGCGCGTTTTTCGTCAACGGCCTGCTCAGCATCGCCTTTTGCGCCCTCTACCGTCAGCCGCTGGTTTTCTTCTGGTCCATTCCCGGCGCGGTGCTGGTCGGGCCGGCGTTGGGGCACCTGTCGTTCCAGGAAGTGATCGGCGCCTACCTCGCCACCGGCGTGCTGATGCTGGTGCTGGGCCTCTCGGGCTGGGTGCGCCGCGCCATGGAGGCGGTGCCGATGCCGATCGTGATGGGCATGGTGGCGGGGGTGTTCCTGAGGTTTGGCCTCGACCTGGTGTACGCGATGCGCGACGAGTTCCGGGTCGCCGCGCCGATGGTGGCCGCGTTCCTGGTCCTCAGCGTGTGGCAGGCGGCGGGGCGGCGCGTACCGCCCCTCATCGGCGCGCTCGCCGTGGGCGGCATCGCGGTCGCCGTCCTGGGCAAGTTCGACCCCGGCAGCGGCGCGCTGTTTGGCTTCGCCGCGCCCAATCTCTACGCGCCGGCGTTCTCCTGGCAGGCGATGGTGGAACTGGTGGTGCCGCTGGCGATCACGGTGCTGGTGGTGCAGAACGGGCAGGGCGCCGCGGTGCTCACCGCCGCCGGCCACCAGCCGCCGGTGAACGCGATCGCCGCGGCCTGCGGCGCCTGGTCGCTGCTGGCGGGCCTGGCGGGAACGGTGTCGACCTGCCTCACCGGGCCTGTGAACGCCATCATTTCCGCGAGCGGGGACAAGCAGCGCCACTACACCGCCGGCATCGGCGTGGGCATCCTGGCACTCGCTTTCGGCGCGCTGTCGCCGTTCTTCACCCGGCTGCTGCTCGCCACGCCCCAGGCCTTCATCGCCGCGCTGGCGGGCCTGGCGATGCTGCGCGTGCTGCAGACCGCCTTCAGCGTCTCATTCGGCGGCCGGTTCACCCTCGGTGCGCTGGTCACGTTCCTGGTCACCGTGGCCGACGTGCCCATCCTCGGCATCGGCGCCGCGTTCTGGGGGCTGGTGTTCGGCTTCGCGGCCTCCTGGCTGCTGGAACGCAGGGACTTCGAGAAATAGGATCAGGCCTCGGCCGCGGCGCCGGGGGAGGCGAGGTCCGGCTCGCCGCAATGCCTGAGGACCTGCGCGCGCACCTGGTCGCGCAGCGCCACCGCCGCCGCCCAGTCCGTTCCCTGCGGCCACACGGGCTCGCCGAAGCGCGCCGTGATCGCCGCCTTGCGCAGGTACCAGGTGCCGTCGCGCAGCGCCGAGCGCACGCCGCGCAGCGCCACCGGCACCACCGGGATCCCCGCGGCGGCGGCGGCCTGGAAGGCGCCGGTGCGGAACGCCATCAGGCCGGTGTTGCGGGTCAGCGTGCCTTCGGGAAAGACGATGAGCGAAGCGCCCGCGGCCGCGGCCGCGGCCAGTTCGTTGGCGTGCTCGCTGCTCTTGGCGACGTCGAAGCGCTCGACGAAGCGCGTGCCGTAGCCGGCCAGCAGCCGGTGCATCAGCCAGCTGTCCTGGAACTCGCGCTTGGCGACGAAAGCCTGGCCGCGGTAGTCCAGCAGCGCGAGCAGCACCAGCGGGTCGAGGTAGCTGGTGTGGTTTACCGCCAGCACCACCGGCCGGTCGCGCGGCATGTGCTCCAGCCCGGTCGCGGCGAGCGGGACGCCGCAGAGGCGGAAGAACCAGCGCGACACCAGGCCGCCGGTCCTCCAGCACGCCGGCACCGAGGCGAACAGCGCGGCGAGGAACGCGACCGGGAACAGCGCCCCGAATGCCAGGTAGCCGCGCAGGCAGAAGCCGATGCCGGCGAGGGCGCGCAGGCCGCGGCGCAATTGCGGCGCGGCGCCCGCCAGCACCAAGCGCGCGAACTGCAGCCACACCGCGCCGCCCGCCACCGCCTGCGGCCCGCGCTCGTAGAACTCGCGCGCGGCGACGCGCCGGATCTTGCCGCTGGAGGTCTTGGGCACGGTGGCCGGGGGCGCGAGCACGATGTCGTCGGCCGGCGCGCCGATCAGGCCCACGGCGAGGTCGTTGATCATGCGCTTGAGGTCGTCGTGCCGCGACGCATCGCGGTCCTTCATCTCCGCCAGCACCACCACGCGCTCGGTGCCGGCGGCCGCGTCCCGGCTGCCGAACACCGCGACGCAGCCGCGCCGCACGCCCGCGAGGTCGCCCACCGCCTGCTCCAGCTCGTAGGGGCTGATGTTGCGGCCGCCGCGGATGATGATGTCCTTCTCGCGGCCGGTGAGGAACAGCGTGCCTTCGGCGAGGTAGGCGCGGTCGCCGGTGTTGACCCAGTCGCCGCTGCCAAACAGCGTCTTGGTCGCCTCCGGGTTGCGGTAGTAGCCCGAGGTGGAGGAAGGGCCGCGGAACTGCAGCAGGCCTTCGTGCCGGTCGGGCAGCTCGAGCCCCGCGGAGTCGACGACGCGGATGTCGTGGCCCGGTATCGGCGTGCCGCAGCCGATGACGATGAGGGGCGACGGATCCGCGGGGTTTGCCTCGATGGCTTCTCCGGTCCGGGTGAAGCGCTCGCGGTCCAGGCGATCGGCGCGCCAGGGCGTGCCCGGCACCGTGATCGCCACGCCCACCGAGGACTCCGCCAGCCCGTAGGAGGGCGACAGGCAGTTCTTGCGCAGCCCCCATTTCGAGAAGCGCTGCTCGAACCGGACGATGGTGTCCGGGCTCACCGGCTCGGCGGCGTTGAAGGCGAAGCGCCAGGAGGACAGGTCCAGGCCTTCCATGTCCTGGTCCGCGATGCGGCGCAGGCACAGCTCGAAGGCGAAGTTGGGGCCGCCGGACATGGTGCCGCGGTGGCGGTGGATGGAGCGCATCCAGCTGGCGGGCCGCGACAGGAACGCGAGCGGCGACATCAGCACCGTGGGAAAGCCCAGCACGAGCGACGCGAAATTCGCGCCGATCAGCCCAAGGTCGTGGTAGAGGGGCAGCCAGCTGACGAAGACGTCCTCTGGGTTGGCGTTCGCCGCCGCGCCCATGGCGCGCACGTTGGCCATCAGGTTCGCATGCGACAGCACCACGCCCTTGGGGATGCCGGTCGAGCCCGAGGTGTACTGCAGGAAGCCGATGTCGCCGGGCCTGGGGCGCACGCGCGTGAAGCCGGCGCTGCCGCCCGCCAGGTCCGCGGGAACCAGCACCGTGTGCAGCGACTCCACCTGCGCGCGCAGCAGCCAGGCGAGGGGCTTGGCCTCCGGCACCGTGACCATGATGGTCGCGCCCGCGCTTCTCAGGACCCCCACGTGGCGCGACATGTGGTCCTCGATCGTGGTCAGCCGCGCCGGCGGATACAGCGGCACCGGCACGGCGCCGGCGAGCAGCACGCCGTAGAAACAGTAGAGGTACTCCTTGCAGGTGGGCAGCATGATCGCCACCATCTGCCCCGGCTGCAGGCCGGCGCGATTGAGCTGCGCGGCGTAGCCCAGGGCGCCGTCCCACAGCGCCCGGTAGGTCAGCGGGAACTCCTGCCGGTCCTCGTACATGAACACCGTGAGCCGGTCGGGCTGGCGCTCGAGGTGGTACTCCAGTGCCTCGGTGAGCGTCGCCGCCTGCTGGTTGGTCGGCGCGGGGACGCCTTGCGATTGCACCAGGCTGGCGACCACGGTGTCGGCCGCCTTCGCCTCGTGGCCGACGCTGCCCAGCAGGAAGCGCAGCAGGTCGCGCGGCGTCTCGCAGGTGGCGAGGGCCTGCTCCGGGAGGCTGGCGCCGAATTCCTTCTCCAGCCGCAGCACCAGCTCGACGCGCGCCAGGCTGTCCAGGCCCAGGTCCTTCTCCAGCGAGCAATCGAGAGCGACCTGTGGCCTGACGTGCGGCCGGGCTTCCGCCGCGACCGCGGCGACCACCTCCAGCACCCGCTCCGGCGCGATCTGTCTGCGAGCGTCAGTCATGCGGTCGGTTATGCGTGGCGGCCAGTGTAGACTATTCGCATGAAAACATTACTAAAACTATTGTGCGCTGCACTCGCGATCCTGCCCGCCATCGCCGGCGCGCAGTACCCCGAGCGCCCGGTCAACGTCATCGTCGCTTACTCCCCCGGAGGCGGCACCGACTTGATCGCGCGCGCGATCGCGCCGTTCGTGGAGAAGTACCTCGGCGGCGGCGCCAGGCTGGTGATCGTGAACCGTACCGGCGCCGGTGGCGAAATCGGGTTCGCGGCGCTCGCCAATTCGGCGCCCGACGGCTACAGCATCGGCTTCGTCAACACCCCGCCGCTGCTCACCATCCCGATCGAGCGCCAGGCCCAGTTCAACTGGCAGCGCTTCGATTACCTGGGCAACATCATCGACGATCCCTGTAACTTCTCGGTGCACGTCGACACCCCGATCCGCGACCTGAAGGAGCTGGCGGCCTACGCCAGGGCGAACCCCGGCGCCGTCACCGTCGGCTCCACCGGCGTGGGCTCGGACGATCACCTGGCAATGCTGATGTTCGCCCGTGCCGCGGGCGTGCAGCTGCGCCATATTCCCTTCAAGGGCTCGGCCGACGTGCGCGCGGCGATCGCCGGCAAGCAGATCACCGTCGCGGCGATCAACATCGGCGAGGCGCTGCAGTACCAGAAGGGCGGCACGCCGCTGCGCAACCTGGTGCAGATGAGCCCGGCGCGCACCAACCTCGCCCCCGAGCTTGCCACCGCGCGCGAGCAGGGCTTCGACATCGAGCTCTCGTCGCTGCGCGGCATGGTCGGCCCCAGGGGGCTGCCGCCGGAGATCCGCGAACGCCTGGTGAACGCGATCGCGCGCGCGGTCGCCGATCCGGAATTCCAGGCCAAGGCGGTGCAGTTCTTCTCCCCGCTGCGCTACCTGCCGCCGGCGCGGTACGAGGCGCTGGTGCGCGAGGCCGACGTGACCTACCGCGCGCTGTGGAAGGAATTGCCCTGGGCGGAGCGCTAGTCCCGGCGGCCCGCGACCGCGATCAGGACCGCAGCACCTGTCCCGCGGCGGCGCTGGTCAGAGCGCCGTTCTCCCAGGTCACCGCGCCGTTGACGACGGTGTATTCGATGCCCTGCGAGCGCATCACCATGCGCTTGGCGCCGCCGGGCAGGTCGTAGCGCCGCTCCGGCCGCCCGAGCGAGCCCACGGTATCCGGATCGAAGATCGCCAGGTCGGCGGCAAGGCCGGCCTGCAGGCGGCCGCGGTCCCTGATGCCGAAGAAGTCCGCCGGGTCCGAGGTCATGCGCCGCACCGCTTCCTCGAGCGTGAGCACCTTTTTCTCGCGCACCCAGGTGCCGAGCACGTAGGAGGGGTAGCCGGAGTCGCAGAGCATGTCCAGGTGCGCGCCGCCGTCGCCCAGGCCCAGCAGCATCGCCGGGTTGTTGAGGATCTCCGCCATGCGGTCGAGGCGGTTGTTGAACGAAGCCATGGTGAACTCGTTGTCGAGGTCGTCCTCGAGCGTCAGGTCGAGGAAGGCATCCACCGGGTCCTTGCCCAGTTCCTGCGCCAGCTCGGCGACGGTCTTGCCTTCATGGGGCTTGAGCTTGGGGCTCTTCACCTCGTGCACCGTGATGCGCGACCAGTTGCCGAAGCCCGCCGGGTTCTTCAGCTCCTGCCTGAACGCGTGCCTGAAGGCCGGGTCCCGGTAGACCGCGGCCTGCGCCGCCTTGGACTTGTCCTCGAACACGCGCTTCCACGACGGGAAGGCGGCGAAGGAGAACGGGTTGCGCATGTTGATCTCGCGCGTCAGCGGCAGGGGCGAGGTCTGCGGCCGCGCGCCCCTCGCGATCATCGGCGCCGCCTTCCTGAGCGAAGTGCGCACCGCTTCCGAGATGTCGTCGCGGTCGAACATGGCGATGAAGGTGATCGGGCGGGCGCTCTCGGTGAGCATGAAATCGAGCAGCTCGAGCTCCGGGTCCTCCATCACGCCGATCTGCCTGGTCATCGCGATCTCGATCGCGCCCTTGCGGCGTTCGCGCAGCACGTTGCAGTACGCCTGCAGCTCCTCGCGGCTGGCGTTGCGGCAGGCGAGCGGCCGGCCGGCGTAGCCCATGTGCTGGTTGAGCAGCGTGCTGGAAAAGCCGAAGGCGCCGGCATCCATCGCTTCGGCGATAAGCGTCCTGATGGCGGCCAGCTCCTCGCCGCTTGCCGCCCGCTGCATCGACGCCTCGCCCATCACGTAGTGGCGGAACGGCGTCAGCGGCGCGAGGAACGCCAGGTTGAGCGCCGGCTCGCGGCGCGCGGCGGCGTCCATGTACTGCGGGAAGCTCTCCCAGTCCCAGGTGATGCCCTGCTGCAGGACTTCGAACGGGATCGCCTCGACGTTGACCAGGTCGCGCATGGCGATCTCGCGCGACTCCGGCCGGCAGGGCGCAATGCCGACCCCGCAGTTGCCCATCACCACGGAGGTGACGCCGTGCCAGGAGGAAGGCGTTAGCGCCCCGTCCCAGCAGATCTGTGCGTCGTAATGGGTGTGCGGGTCGATGAAGCCGGGCGCCACGGCGAGGCCGCCGGCATCGATGGTCCGGCCGGCCTTGTCGCGGATGTCTTCCTGGACGCAGACGATCTTGCCGTTCGCAACCCCGACGTCGGCCCGCCGGGCCGGCGCGCCGGTGCCGTCGATGACGAGGCCGTTCCTGACCAGCAGATCGAGTGCCATGGGTTGCGCGCCAGTCTACCGCGGGTAGGCTGGCTTTCGGGAGGCAAGACTGTTGCCGGCTGCGAAACTTCCGTTCGAGCAACTTCTGGCGGTGGCCCGCGAGGCGTCGTTCATCAAGGGCGCCGAACGGGTGCGCCAGGGCGAGGCCTCGCGTGGCTGCTTCCCGATCCGGTCCGGCAGCGCCGAAGCGCGCGCCGCGCTGCCCGGCGGCGGCAGGCTGGCGGTGGCGCAGTTCCGCGACGGCGACATGTGCGGCGAGATGGCGCTCATCGACCGCGGTATCGTGTCCGCGACGGTGGTCGCGACCGTGGCGGTGCAGATGCTGATAACCTAGCGCCCATGGCCGACCCGGTTTTTCCCCGGCTGGTCCGTTGAATGCATCTGGGGTGCATCGCCGACGATCTCACCGGGGCCACCGACCTCGCCTTGATGCTGCAGAGCGCCGGCATGCGCACCATCCAGTTGATCGGCGTGCCGGAGAGCGCCGATGCCGCGCCGCGTGACGTGGACGCAGTGGTGATTGCGCTCAAGTCGCGCACCAGCCCGCCCGCCGCGGCGGTGTCGCAATCGCTCGCAGCCCTCGCCTGGCTGCGCGCTCGGGGCGCCGCGCAGATCCTGTTCAAGTACTGCTCGACCTTCGACTCCACCGACGCCGGCAACATCGGCCCTGTCGCCGACGCGCTGCTGGATGCGATCGGCGCCCCGTTCACGGTGGCCTGCCCTGCGTTCCCCACCAATAAGCGCACCGTCTATCTGGGCCACCTGTTCGTCGGCGCCCAGCTGCTGTCGGACTCACCGATGCAGGACCATCCCCTCACGCCGATGCGCGACGCGAACCTGGTTCGAGTGCTTGGCCGGCAGACGAGGCGCAAGGTAGGGCTGGTGCCGCTGGCCACGGTGCGCCAGGGAGCGCAGGCGATGCGCGAGGCGTTTGCCGCACTGCAGGCATCGGGACACGCCTATGCGGTGGTGGATGCCGTCGAGGATCAAGACCTGAGGGCCCTGGGCGCCGCTTGCAGGGATCTGGCGCTGCTCACCGGCGGCTCGGGCATCGCCATGGGGCTGCCCGGCAACTTTGGCGTCTGCCCGGGGAGCGTGGCGGCGCCTGCCGCCGTCGGCGGCCATGCGGCGATCCTGTCGGGCAGCTGCTCGGCGCAATCCAACCTGCAGGTGGCACACTGGAGCGCCGCGCACCCGGCGTTTCGCATAGAGCCGCTGCTGCTTGCCGCGGGAGAGGATCAGGCTGCCGCGGCGCTTGCGTGGGCGGGGCCGCGGCTCGCCGAGGGACCGGTTCTGATCTATGCAACGGCCCGGCCCGATGCCGTGCACTTGGCGCAGGCGAAGCTCGGTGCGCATCAGGCAGGGATGCTGGTCGAGGCCTGTCTGGCGAAGATCGCGCGCGGCCTGGTGGCCCTGGGCGTGCGCCGGCTGGTGGTGGCCGGCGGTGAAACCTCCGGCGCGGTGGTCGAGGCGCTCGGGACCCGGGCGCTAAGGATCGGGCCGGCGATCGACCCGGGGGTGCCCTGGACCCAGTCGCTGGGCGAGCCGCCTCTCGCGCTCGCGCTCAAGTCGGGTAACTTCGGCGCCGTGGATTTCTTCGACAAGGCGCTGGGAATGCAAACATGAGCGAAGCAAGGCTGCGCGACGACATCTGCCGGCTGGGCGCCTCCATCTATGAGCGCGGCCTGACGCACGGATCGACCGGAAACGTCAGCGCGAAGTGCGATGACGGCTGGCTGCTCACGCCGACGGGCTCCAATCTCGGCCGGCTCGATCCGTCGCGCCTGTCCAAGCTCGACTGGCAGGGCAAGCTGCTCTCGGGCGACGCGCCGTCCAAGGAAGCCTTCCTGCACCTGGCGATGTACGAGGAACGGGCGGCGAACGCGGCGGTGGTGCACCTGCACTCGACGCACTCGGTCGCGGTTTCGGTGCTGGAGGGGGTTGATCCGGCCGACGTCCTGCCGCCTCTCACCGCCTACTACGTGATGCGCATCGGCAGCCTGCCGCTGGTGCCCTACTTCGCCCCCGGCGACATGGCGCTCGCGCAGGCGGTGCGCGGGTTCGCTGGCCGGCACCATGCGCTGCTGCTCGCCAACCATGGCCCGGTGGTGGCCGGATCGTCGCTGTCCGCGGCGGCGGATGCGGTCGAGGAACTGGAGGCGACCGCGAAGCTGTTTTTGCTCCTGCGCCACGAGAAGATTTGCTGCCTGAGGCCGGAACAGGTCGCCGACCTGCGCCGGAAGTATCCGGTCTGAGACAAAGGCACTGCGTAGGTTGTCGGCGCCGAAGTCCAGACCAGGGCCGGGAAAAGCGATCGTAACGCAACATGTTACCGAGCGATTGCATTGCTACCAGGTTTTCGGCCGCCGCTCCTCGAGGCGGTCGGTGGCCGGCGGCGGGGTGGGCGAGAGCGCGGCGATCTCGGCGTAGAGCGCGGGCGTCATGTCGATCTTCGCCGCCTCCAGCGAGGCCTGCAGCTGCTCGAGGTTGCGTGCGCCGATGATGGGTGCGGTCACCGCCCGATGGGCGCCGACCCAGGCGACCGCGGCGCTCACCGGGTGCAGGCCCTTTTGCCTGCAGAAGCCGGCGAACTTCGCGGCGACCTCGAACATCCAGTCCTCGCTGTAGCGCGCCTGGTACATCTTGTTCGCCTTCAGCCGCCCTGCGGCGCCGGCGCCGGCATACTTGCCCGAGAGCAGGCCCGCGGCGCCGGGGCCGTAGGCAATGACGCCGATGCCGTTGGCCTCGGCCATCGGCAGCAGTTCCACCTCGGCCTGGCGCTTGACCAGGTTGTACATCGGCTGGATCAGCTGCAGCCGCGCCCAGTCGTGGCGCTCCTGGATGTCCAGCGCGCGCTGGGTCTGCCAGGCAGAGTAGTTGCTCACCGCCGGGTAGAGCACCTTGCCGGCGCGCACCATGTCCTCCAGCGCGCGCATCGACTCCTCGAGCGGCGTATCCCTGTCGTAGTGGTGCAGGAAGAGCACCTCCACGCGGTCGGTCTGCAGGCGCCTCAGGCTCGCTTCCACCGCGCGCGACACGTGCCGGCGCGAGCTGCCCCTGGCGTTGACGTCGGTGCCGGTGGGATTGAAGCACTTGGTGGTGATCACCAGCTCGTCGCGATGGCCCTTCATGAGGCGGCCGAGGATCTCCTCGGACTTCCCCTTGTTGTACTGGTCGGCGCAGTCGAAGAAGTTGATGCCGGCGTCGCGGCAGGCGTGGTACATGCGGCCGGACATCGCCTCGTCGGCATCGCCGCCGAAGGACATGGTGCCGAAGCACAGCTGGGAGACTTGGATCCCGCTGCGGCCCAGAGGCTTGGTTCTCATGCTGCGATCTTATCAGCGCGGCGCCGCGCCCTCCCGCAATGCGGCGTCCACCAGCGCATCCATCATCCAGCGCACCACGGCCTTGGTTTCGCGGTCGTTCGTGCCGCAGATGTCCTTCAGCACGATCATGGGCTCGATGCCGTAGACCACCGCAAGCGCCCGCAGCAGCCGGTTCCAGGTGCGCGGCGCCAGTTGCGCGCGCAGCGGCGCCAGCGTGACCCTGAGGATCTCCTCGCGCTGCCCGCGCCGGAACGGTTCCTCCCGGAGCAGCCCGGCCCGCTCCAGCGACTGGTGCTCCAGCGCAAGCTGCAGCGCGGCGCGCATGTGCGGCTCGTACTCGCTGAAGCGCGAATAGGTGCGGTTGAGCAGCTCGCGCAGGCGCCGCTTGGGATTCCCCGCCTGCGGCACGGCGCGGCGCACCGGGGCGAGCGCCTCGGCGATCACCGCGCTCACCAGCTTGGAGCGGCTGGCAAAGTAGCGGTAGGCGGTGGCGCGCGAGACCCGGGCAGCCAGCGCCACCTCGGCCACCGACGGGATGCGTCCCCGTCGTACCAGTTCGACGGCCTCCTCCAGCAGACGGCGGAACACGCGCCCGCGGTGCCCCTGGCCCAGGTCGGGCAGGGTGTAGAAGGAAGCGACGCTTTTCTTTCGCATTGTGGATTGACAGGGGCGCGGAAACCATCGTAGTCTCTCACGGCGTTTTGAGACAGGCGTCTCAAACGCTTCTCGGCATCACGTTGCAGCGCAGCATCCTCTGGAGGGGGGAATCGGCGTGGGAACCGGGCCTTGAGCACCCTGCTCGTGGAGCGCATGGCCGTCGAGATCGACGGCACCGGCGAGCCGGTGCTGATGATCCACGGCTTGGGCGGCACGTCCAATTTCTGGACGCCGGTACTGCCGGCGCTCGCGCGCTTTCGCCTCATCCGGCCGGACCTGCCGGGCTCCGGGCGTTCGCAGCGCGTCGAGGGGCCTCTGTCCATCGACCGCTTCGTGCGCGCGCTTATGCGCGTGTGCGGCGCCGCCGGCGTGGAGCGCGCCCACGTCGTGGCCCACTCCATGGGTACCATCGTCGCCCTGCACCTGGCGGCCCTAGAGCCCAGGCTGGTGCGCAGCCTCGCCCTGTTCGGGCCGCTGGCGGCGCCGCCGGAGGCCAACCGCGGCCCGATCCGCGCCCGCGGCGCCAAGGCGCGCAGCGAGGGTGACCCGGGGATGCAGGAGATCGCCGACGCCACCGTCCAGTCGGGCACCGCCGCGGAGACGCGCCGCCGCTCGCCGCTGGCGGTGGCGGCGGTACGCGAATCCCTGATGCGGCAGAACCCCGAGGGCTACGCCCGCACTTGCGAGGCGCTGGCGCAGGCGCAGCCGGCGGACCTTGCTCGCGTCGCCTGCCGCAGCTTGCTGGTGACCGGCGACGAGGACGCAGTGTCGCCGCCGCAGGCGGTGCGTGCGCTGGGCGAGCGCCTGCCAGCTGCGCAGGTGGAGGTGCTCGCGCGCTGCGGCCACTGGACCATTTACGAGAAGCCCGAGGAGTGCGGCGGGCTGCTGGCGAAGTTCCTGGAACGGCGAACCTAGGAGGCGGCATGGCCAATACCCTGATCACCAATGTGCGCATCATCGACGGCAGCGGCGCCCAGCCCTACGCCGGCGAGGTGCTGATCCAAGGCAACCGCATCTCGCGCATCGGGCGCGGCGCGCGCTCGGTGCCGGTGAGCGGCGTCACCGTGATCGACGCCGCCGGCGCCACGCTGATGCCCGGCATGTGCGAGGCGCATACCCACTTCGGCTGGACCAACTCCAAGACCCTGGACGCGATCCAGAAGATGCCGCACGAGGAGCACACGCTGTGGGCGGCGCAGGTGGCGAAGCAGTACCTCGATTTCGGCTGGACCTCCTGCGTCGGCGCCGCCACGCCCAAGCCGCGCCTGGACTGCGTCATCCGCAACGCCATCGAATCGGGCCAGATCCCGGGGCCGCGCTACCTCGCGGCCAGCCAGGAGATCACCGTCAGCGGGTCCCTTGGCGACGACCTGCTGCCGCACCTGCCCTACGCCGAGATGTCCTTCGGCTGCATCGTCAACGGCCCCGAGGAGATGCGAAAGGCGGTGCGCATGTTCCTCAAGTACGGCGTGGACTCGGTGAAGCTGAACCTATCCGGAGACAACCTCGTTCCCGGCGCCGACGCGCACACCAGCTGGATGAGCGACGAGGAGGTGGCGGCGGCGGCCAGGGAGACCAAGGTGCGCGGCAAGCGGCTGTCCTGCCATGCCCGCTCCTCGGAGTCGTTGAAGCAGGCGATGCGCCACGGCTTCGACATCATCTACCACGCCAGCTTCACCGACGAGGAGGCGCTGGACATGCTGGAGGCGAAGAAGGACCACATCTTCGTCGCGCCGGGCCTGTCGGTGATCATCCGGCTGCTGTACGAGGGCGAGGTGGTCGGCATCGACAACAGGACCGCGGCGAGCATGGGCTACGAGCGGGAGCTGGAGGCGGCCTGCAACAGCATGAAGGCGATGCTCAAGCGCGGTATCCGCGTACTGCCCGGCGGCGATTACGGGTTTGCGTGGGCCCCGCACGGCGAGAACGCCAAGGACCTGGGCTACTTCGTCAAGTACCTCGGCATGACGCCGATGGAGGCGCTGGTTTCGGCCACCAAGTGGGGCGGCGAGATGATGATGAAGGGCAAGGAGCTGGGCCAGGTCAAGGAAGGCTTTCTCGCCGACCTGCTGCTGGTGGACGGCGACCCGCTGTCCAACATCGCCATCCTCGAGAACCAGGCCAAGCTGCTGGCGATCATGAAGGACGGGCAGTTCCACAAGGCCCCCGAGATCCAGTCGGCGCGGACGCGTTGGAGCCAGACCGCCGCGTGAGCCGGATCTGGAAAGCGTTCTGGATCCTGGCGCTCGCGCTGCCGCTGTCGGTGTTCCTCGTCTGGGGCATCTGGCACAACGCCAAGCTCTTCTTCATCACGCTGCTCAACGGCCTGACGTTGGCGTCGCTCTATTTCATCGTCGCCAGCGGCTTCACGTTGGTGTTCGGGCTGATGCGCAACGTGAACCTCGCGCATGGCTCGCTCTACCTTCTCGGGGGCTACGTCGGCTACTTCGTCGGTGCGAAGACCGGCTACTTCGTGCTTGCGCTGGCCGCCGGTTTCGTCGCGGCCGCGTTCGTCGGGCTGCTGATGCAGGTCGCCATTTTCCGCTTCATGCAGGGCCAGGACCTGCGCCAGACCATGGTCACCATCGGTCTGTCGATCGTCATCGCCGACCTGCTGCTGTGGGCGATCGGCGCCCAGGTGCACCAGCTGTCGGCGCCCGATGGGCTGGCCGGTCCGTTGCGCGACATCCCCCTGATCACCGCCTATTCCAAGTACCGCATGGCGCTGCTGCCGGTGGGCATCGCCATCGGCGTCCTACTGTGGCTGTTCCTCAACCGTACCCGCGTCGGCATGATGATCCGCGCCGGGGTGGACGACCGCGCCATGCTCGCGGCCACCGGGATCAACGTCAACCTGGTGTTCGCCGCCACCTTCGCCATCGGCGCCGGTCTGGCTGGCTTGGGCGGGGTCATCGGCGCGGTCGAGCTGTCGATGGTGCCGGGCGAGGATGTGCGCCTGCTGCTCGCCTCGCTCATCGTGGTCATCGTGGGCGGCATGGGCAGCGTGGTCGGCGCCGCGGTCGGGGCCACCATCCTCGGCGTGGCCGAGACCTACGGCCTTGCCTATGCGCCCACCTACAGCGTGGTGTTCACCTTCGTGATCCTGGTGCTGGTGCTCGCGTTCAGGCCGCGCGGGATTCTGGGGCAGGCGGCGTGAGGACATGAGCGCGGTACAGTGGCGCAACGCGATGAACGCCGGGGCGGGGAGGGCGGCGCTTGGCAAAGGCCTGCCGGGCCGGGGGCCCGGCGTCTCGTCGCGGGCAAAGGGCGCCGGCGACGAGATCGTCGAACGGCAAACACCATCGATGTGGGCGGCGGTCAGGGCGCGGCACGTCGTGGTGCTCGCGTTCCTGCTCGCGTTCCCGTTCTTCGCCACGCCCTTCCTCACCTACCAGATCGGGGCGCAGTCGCTGGCGCTGGGACTGATCGCGCTCTCGCTCACGTTCCTGGGCGGCTACGGCGGCATGATCTCGCTGGCGCAGATGACGGTGGCCGGGGTCGCCGGCTATATGCTCGCGATCTTCGGCGCCAGCGGCGAGGCGACGCTCAGCCTGGGCTGGAGCTGGTGGATCGCGGTGCCGATCGCCATCGCCATCTCGATGCTGGCGGGCACGTTCGTCGGCTGGCTTTCGGTGCGCACCGAAGGCATCTACACCATCATGATCACGCTCGCCGTTGGCGTCGCTTTTTACTATCTTTGCCTGCAGAACTATTCCGTGTTCAACGGTTTCCAGGGCTTCCAGCGCGTCTATGCGCCGACGCTGCTCGGGGTCAACTTCCGCAACCCGGTGCCGTTCTACTTTCTCGCCCTTGCCTGCGCCCTGGGAGGCTACTTGCTGATCCAGTACGTCCTGCGCGCGCCGTTCGGCGTCGCGTTGCAGGGCATCCGCGACAACCCCAGGCGCATGAATGCGCTCGGCTTCCATGTCACCGCGCACCGCATCGCGGCCTACGCGCTGGCGGCGTTCCTCGCCGCGGTCGGCGGGATCCTGTTGGTCTGGTACAACGGCCTGATCACGCCCAACTCGGTGGGCACCTCCTGGCTCATCAACGTGCTGATCATCGCCGTGCTGGGCGGCATGAAGCATCCGATCGGCGCCTTCGTCGGCGCGGTGATCTTCGTGCTGCTGCAGACCTTCGCCATCGACCTCATCGACCGCGAGCGCTTCAACCTCGTGGTCGGCGGCGTGTTCCTCGCCATCGTCCTGTTCTCCCCCGACGGCCTGCTCGGACTCTGGGCCAGGCTGCGGGAGAGGATTTCAACCACGCGGCCGCAAGCCGCGCTTCACCCAAGGAGGAGTAAGCCATGAAGAGCAGCAAGAGAGTCTTCCTGCGCACGCTTGCCGGGGCCGCGGTGTTCGCGGCGTTCTCCGGCGCGGCGTTCGCGCAGCAGACGGTCAAGATCGGCCTGCTGGCGACGCTGGAAGGGCCGTTCGCGGCCGGCGGCGCCGACGGCATGCGCGGCGCCGAACTGGCGATCAAGCAAAGGAACGGCATGGCAGGCGGCAAGAAGATCGTGCTGGTCAAGGCCTCGTCCGACGCCAAGCCCGACGTCGCGGTCAACGCCACCCGCAAGCTGGTGGAGCAGGACAAGGTGGACATCATGGTCGGTCCGCTTTCGGGCGGCGAAGGCATCGCGGTCAAGGAGTACTCCAAGACGCAGCCCAACATCACCTTCATCAACGGCTCCTCGGGCGCGCAGGCCACCACGCTGGTGAACCCTTCGCCCAACTTCTTCCGCTTCAACACCGAAGGCGCGCAGTGGATGGTGGGCCTGGGCAAGGCGGCGCTGGACAAGGGCTACAAGCGCGTCATGCTGATCGCCGAGGACTACGCCTTCCCCTACTCGCAGGTGCAGGGCTTCATGTCCGAGTACTGCCGCCTGGGCGGCAAGGTGCCGGTCAAGGCCTGGGTGCCGCTGGGCGGCAAGGACTATGCCTCCGTGATCGCGCGGATACCGAAGGACGTGGACGCGCTGCTGGTGGTCCTGGGCGGGGCCGACGCGGTGAACTTCCTCAACCAGTACGAGGCCGCGGGCGGCGACAAGCCCATCGTCGGCGGCTCGATCACGGTGAGCCAGGACATCCTGAACTACAAGGGCAAGCGGCGCGATTCGCTGGTGGGCACGATCGCCGGCGCACCGATCGCCGACGCCTACGACCACCCGGACTTCAAGGCTTTCGTCTCGGCCTACCAGAAGGAGTATCCGGTGTCCTCGGGCGCCTATCCCAGCCCGTCGCTGTTCGCGCTGGTGTACTACATCAACATGAAAGCGGCGCTGGACGGCTTGGACGCGGTCAAGGGCGATCTCTCCGGCGGCCAGGCCAAGTACCGCCAGGCGCTTTCGAAGATGACCCTGAAGACCCCGGTGGGCGACGTGCGGCTGGACGCCAACCGCCAGGCGATCGGCACCACGTTCATCACCGAGGTGGTGAAGGACGCCCAGGGCAATCTGTTCAACCGCGTGCTGCGCAAGGTGGACGGCATCGACCAGATGCTGGGCATGCCCAAGGAGCAGTTCAAGATGGGCTCGCGCGACGAGCCCAGCTGCCCGTAACCGGGAGCCGGACGAGCCGATGGCATCGGTCACCGAACTGCAGCCGCGCGAGCTGCTCACCACCGGGGATGCGCTCCGGCTGGAGGGCGTCTCGCGCAGCTTCGGCGCGCTCCGGGCGGTCGAGGACGTCTCGTTCTCGGTCGCCGCGGGCGGGCGCAGGGCGGTGATCGGCGCCAACGGCGCGGGCAAGACCACGCTGTTCAACGTCATCACGGGCGACTTCGCGGCCACTTCCGGCCGCGTGCGCTTCTTCGGCGAGGACATCACCGAGCACCCGCCCCACGAGCGCATCCGGGCCGGGTTGCGGCGCACCTACCAGTCCTCGCTCCTGTTCCGCGACCTCACGGTGCGGGACAACCTCTTCCTGGCCGTGCGCGGCGTCGCGCGCGGCCGCTTCAGCCTGCTGCGGCCCGGGGGCGCAAGCACCACCCGCGCCGCGGCCGAGGACCTGCTCGAGCGCGTGCGCCTGACGGCGGTGGGCGACGAGCCGGTGGCCGCGCTGTCGCACGGACAGCAGCGCCAGCTCGAGATCGGCATGGCGCTCGCCGGCGCGCCGCGCCTGATCCTGTTCGACGAGCCGGCGGCGGGCCTGTCGCCCGCCGAGCGGCGCGAGCTGGTCGCGCTGCTGCGCGCGCTCCCGGCCCACATGAGCTTCGTCCTCATCGAGCACGACCTGGAGATCGCGTTGCGCGTGGTCGACCGGGTCACCGTGATGCACAACGGGCGCATGCTGAAGGAGGGCACGCCCGGGGAGATCGAGAACGATCCCGAGGTGCAGCAGATCTACATGGGCCGCACGGGGCGCGCGTAATGGCAGGTCCTTCCGCTGCCGTGCTGGCGATCGAGAACCTGGACGTGTTCTACGGCCGCGCCCATGCGCTGCAGCGCGTGACGCTGACCCTGGAGCGCGGCGTGATTTCCGTCGTCGGCCGCAATGGCATGGGCAAGACCACGCTGTGCAACGCCATTGCCGGGCTGGTGCCCGCCACCGGCAGCATCCGCTTCCTGGGGCGGGAGCTGCTGGGGCTGCCCTCGCACCGCATCACGCGCCTCGGCATCGGCTACGTGCCGCAGGGCCGGCGCGTCTGGCCCTCGCTCTCGGTGCACGAGCACCTGCGCCTGGCCTCGACCAGGGGGCCCTGGACCGTCGAGCGCATCTACGCCACCTTCCCGCGCCTCGCCGAGCGCAAGGCGAACGGCGGCGCCGAGCTCTCCGGCGGCGAGCAGCAGATGCTCGCCATCTCGCGCGCGCTGCTGCTCAATCCGAAGCTGCTGGTGATGGACGAGCCCACCGAGGGCCTGGCGCCGGTCATCGTGCAGCAGGTGGAGGCGATGCTGAAGTCGCTCGCCGCAGACGGCGAGATCTCGGCCCTGCTGATCGAGCAGAACCTGGGCGTGGCGCTCGCCGTCTCCGACACCGTGGACGTGATGGTGAACGGGCGCATCGCCCGCTCGATGCCGGTGGACGAACTGGCCGGCGACCCCGGCCTGCAGCAACGCCTGCTGGGCGTGAAGGCCGCGCAGGACGAGGTCATTGCGCCTGAACCGGAACCCGAGGGGAACACGCGGCTGCAGGTCCTGACGGTGAAGCGCGCCGAGGCGGCCAGTATCCCTGCACCGCCTGCGGAGCCGCGCGCGGTGCGGGGCTATACGCGCTGGGGTTCGGTGGACGTGGACCGGCCGCTGGAGCGGGAAGCCGCCAAGCAAGCGCTGGCGAGGCCCGAGCCAAGGGTGATCGAGTTCCCGGTCGCCGCCAGCACCGGCCGCGCCGCCTACGTCGTCGGCACCTTCGACACCAAGGGCCGGGAACTGGGCTACCTGCGCGGCTGCCTGGAGAAACTGGGCCTGCGGGTGGTGACGGTGGACATTTCCACCTCCGGCAAGGCCTCCTCGGCGATGGTCAATCCGCGCGAGGTGGCGCGCTGCCATCCGATGGGCGAGCGCGCGGTGTTCACCGGCGACCGCGGCAGCGCGGTGACGGAGATGGCACTGGCGCTGGAGCATTTCGTGGCACGTCGCCGCGACCTCGGCGGGATGATCTCGGCCGGCGGCTCCGGCAATACCGCGCTGGCGACCCCGGCGATGCGACGGCTCGCAATTGGCGTGCCCAAGGTGATGGTGTCCACGGTCGCCTCGGGCGACGTCAAGCCCTACGTCGGTCCATCGGACATCTGCATGATGTATTCGGTGACCGACGTCTCGGGGATCAACCGCATCTCCGAGAAGGTGCTCGCGAATGCCGCGCACGCGCTGGCTGGCATGATCGCCTACGCGAAGAAGGAGGACGCCGCGGCGAGCACCCGGCCGGCCATCGGCCTGACCATGTTCGGCCTGACCACGCCCTGCGTGCAGGCGCTGACCCCGCTGCTGGAAACCGATGGCGACTGCATCGTGTTCCACGCCACCGGCACCGGCGGCCAGTCCATGGAGAAACTGGTCGAGTCCGGGCTGCTCGCGGCGGTGGTCGATGTCACCACCACCGAGGTCGCCGACGAGATCGCCGGCGGCTTCCTCACCGCGGGGCCGGGGCGGATGGACGTATTTGCCCGCCTGAAGGTTCCCTACGTCGGTTCCTGCGGCGCGCTGGACATGGTGAATTTCTGGGCCTGGGACACGGTGCCGGCGCAGTACCGCGGCCGGACGCTGCACCGCCACAACCCGAACGTGACCCTGATGCGCACCACGGTCGAGGAGAATGTGCGCATCGGGCGCTTCATCGCCGCCAAGCTCAATCGCATGCAGGGGCCGGTGCGCTTCCTGATTCCGGAGGGCGGGGTGTCCGGCCTGGACGTTCCGGGCGGGCCGTTCTGGGACCCGGCCGCGGACAAGGCGCTGTTCGATACCCTGGCGGCGCAGTTCCGCGCCGGGCCCGACCGCAAGCTCCTGCGCCTGCCGCTGCACATCAACGACCCGGCCTTCGCCCAGGCGCTGGCCGCGCAGTTCAACGAAATCACCGCCAAGGGAGGGCGGGGCGCATGGCCCGCATCGCGCGTCACGAGATCCTGAAGAAGCTGCGCGCCAAGGTGAAGCGCCGCGAGCCGATCATCGGCGGCGGCGCCGGCACCGGGCTGTCGGCCAAGTGCGAGGAGGCCGGCGGCATCGACCTCATCGTGATCTACAACTCCGGCCGCTATCGCATGGCCGGGCGCGGGTCGCTGGCCGGCCTGATGGCCTACGGCAACGCCAACGACATCGTGGTGGACATGGCGCGCGAAGTGCTGCCGGTGGTCAGGCATACGCCGGTGCTTGCCGGAGTCAACGGCACCGACCCGTTCATGCTGACCGACCACTTCCTGAAGCACCTGGGCGAGCTTGGTTTCTCCGGCATCCAGAATTTCCCGACCGTCGGCCTGTTCGACGGCACCCTCCGCGCCCAGCTCGAGGAAACCGGGATGGGCTACGGCCTCGAAGTGCAGGTGATCAGGCGCGCGCGCGAGCTGGATCTCCTGACCACGCCCTATGTGTTCTCGGAGCGCAATGCGCGCGACATGGCGAAGGCCGGCGCCGATGTCCTCGTCTGCCACCTCGGACTCACCACCGGCGGGGCGATCGGCGCCAACACCGCGCTGAAGCTCAAGGACTGCGTGCCGCTCATCGAGCGCTGGGCGGCGGCGGCGCGCAAGCTCAATCCCGAGGTGATCGTGCTTTGCCACGGCGGCCCGATCTCGGAACCCAAGGACGCCGCTTTCATCCTGAGGAACTGCCCGGGATGCGATGGCTTCTACGGCGCCTCCAGCATGGAGCGCCTGCCCACGGAACGGGCAATCACTGAGACAACCCGCAGGTTCAAGCGAATCAAGAGAGGTGCGTCATGAGCGGAGCGCAATTCGGTCAATTCATCCTCGGCCTGATCGTGGTCGCGGTCCTCGTCGCGATCGCGGTGTGGCTGCTCAACTGGCTCTACTTGCGCTCGTCCAAGGAGCGCGCCTTCGTGAGGACGGGCCTGGGGGGGCAGAAGGTGGTCATGAACGGCGGCGCGTTGGTCCTGCCCATCGTGCACGAGGTGGTGCCGGTCAACATGAACACGCTGCGGCTGGAGGTCTCGCGCGGACGGGACAAGGCGATCATCACCCAGGACCGGATGCGGGTGGACGTGACCGGAGAGTTCTACGTGCGCGTGCAGGCGACGCCGGAGGCCATCGCCTCTGCGGCGCAGACCCTCGGCCAGCGCACCCTGCAGCCCGAGACGCTCAAGGAGCTGGTGGAGGGCAAGTTCGTGGATGCGCTGCGGACCGTCGCGGCCGAGATGACGATGGAGCAGATGCACGAGAAGCGCGGCGACTACGTCAAGCGCGTGCGCGCCGTGGTCGCCGCCGACCTCTTGCAGAACGGGCTGGAGCTGGAAACGGTGTCGCTCACGCAGCTCGACCAGACGGCGATGGAGTTCTTCAACCCGTCGAACGCCTTCGACGCCGAGGGCCTGACGCGGCTCACCGAGCAGATCGAGCGGCGCAAGAAGACGCGCAACGACATCGAGCAGGACACCATGATCCAGATCCGCAACAAGAACCTGGAGACCGAGCGCCAGGCGCTGGACATCGACCGCGAGCTGGAAACGGCGCGGCTGGAGCAGGAGCGCGAAGTGGAGACGCAGCGCGCGGCGCAGAAGGCGAACCTGGCGCAGGAGCGCGCGGCCAAGGAACAGGAGGCCGAGCGCGCGCAGATCGCCGCCCGCGAGGCGGTGGACCGGGCGCGCCTGGCTTCCGAGCGCGCGGTGGAGGAGGAGCGCATCGCGAAGGAACGCGACGTCCAGGCGCGCGAAATCGAACGGCGCAAGGCGATCGAGCTGGCCGAGCAGCAGCGCGCCATCGCGGTGGCGCAGCAGTCCAAGGCGCAGTCCGAGGCCCAGGCGGCGGCAGACCAGGCCCGCGCCAGGGCGACCACGGAGGAGGAGCGCGTGTTCACCGCGCGCGAAACCGAGATGGCCGAGCGGCGCAAGAAGATCGAGCTCATCGCCGCGGCGCAGGAGGCCGAGCGCGACGCGCTGCGCCTCACCGTGGCTGCCGGGGCGGAAAAGACGGCGGCGGCCGACCGCGGCGCCGCGCTGCGCATGGACGCGGAGGCCGCGGCCGACGCGGAGAAGATCCGCGCCATGGCCGCGAAAATCCGGCATGAGGTGGAAGCCGAGGGCGCAAGCCTGATGAACAAGGCGCAGAACCTGCTGACGCCGGAATCGCGCCAGTCGGCGATGCGCATCCGCCTGATCGACAAGCTGGAGGGCATCATCCGCGAGTCGGTGAAGCCGATGGAGAGAATCGAGGGCATCAAGATCCTGCAGGTGGACGGCCTGGCGGGCGGCGGCCGGGGCGGTGGCGACCTGGGCGGCGGCAACGGCGCCAGCTTCGCCGACGGCGTGGTGAATTCGGCGTTGCGCTACCGCGCGCAGGCGCCGCTGGTGGACCAGCTGCTCAAGGAGATCGGGGTGCAGGGCGGCGACCTGGGCCAGGCCGCGACCGGGCTGCTGGCCGCGGGCGGCGTGGCGGCGATCACGGACAAGCCCGGGAAATAGATGATCAAGGTCTACACCTCCAGCGTGATCGAGGCCCCGGCCGAGGCCGTCTGGGCGCAGGTGCGCGACTTCAACGGCCTGCCGAAGTGGACGCCGTTCGTGGCCGAGTCGCGCATCGAAGGCGGCATGCCTGCGGACAGGATCGGCTGCGTGCGCAACTTCCGCCTCAAGGACGGCGGCCTCATCCGCGAGCAGCTGCTGACGCTGTCGGACTACGACTACCAGTGCAGCTATTCCATCCTGGAGAGTCCGATGGGGGTGGAGAACTACGTCGCCACGCTGAAGCTGACGCCGGTCACCGACGGCAACCGCACCTTCGCCGAATGGTGGGCCGAATTCGACTGCGCGCCGGAGCGGGAGCGGGAACTGGCGCAGAACATCGGCCAGGGCGTGTTCCAGTCTGCGTTCAACTCCCTCAAGCAACTGCTGCGTTGATCAGGGTCACGCGCTCCGCGGTCATCGACGCGCCCATCGAGCGCATCTGGGCGGTGCTGCGCGACTTCAACAGCCACTGGGCCTGGCACCCGGCGGTGGGCGAGTCGAGCATCGAGAACGACGAGCCGCCGGACCAGGTGGGCTGCGTGCGCAACTTCTTCCTCAAGGACGGCAACCACATCCGCGAGCAGCTGCTGGCGCTGTCGGATCGCGATCACATCTCCACCTACTGCATCCTGGAGGCGACGCTGCCCATGAAGCGCTATGTCGCCACGGTGCAGCTGAAGCCGGTCACCGACGGCAACCGCACCTTCTGGCACTGGCAGTCCACCTTCGAGGCGCCGCGCGGGCGCGAGCGGGAGTTCGCGGACCTGGTTGGCAAGGGCGTCTACGAAGGCGGGTTCGAGGGCCTGCGCGCCTATCTGCGCCGCGGCAGCCCCGCGCCGGCGCGCGCCGCCAACGCGGGCGCAATGCAGTGCCAGGTTTCGGTCGCGACCGCTTTCGGCGGGCCGGAGGTACTGCAGTTGGAGAATCGTGCCGCGCCGGCGCCCGGTGCCGGCGAGGTCCGGATCCGGCAGACTGCGGTCGGCGTCAACTACATCGACGTCTACGTCCGCAAGGGCCAGTACCGCATGATCGAGCCGCCGGCGCCGATCGGGATGGAGGCCGCGGGCGAGGTGGTGGACGTGGGCGAGGGCGTCGCGCACCTGTTGCCCGGGGACCGGGTTGCCTACGCCTGCCCGCCGCCGGGGGCCTATGCCTCGGTGCGCACGCTGGCCGCCGACCAGGTCGTGGTGTTGCCCGACGACCTGAGCGAGGAGACTGCGGCCGCCGTGATGCTGAAGGGCATGACCGCGGAGTACCTGCTGCATCGGACCGTCCGGGTCCGGCCCGGCCAGGCGGTGCTGGTTCATGCCGCCGCAGGCGGCGTCGGCCTGCTGCTGTGCCAGTGGGCGAAGGCATTGGGCGCGAAGGTGATCGGCACGGTCTCGAGCGAGGACAAGGCGCGCCTCGCGCGCGCCAACGGCTGCGATTTTCCGATCCTGACCTCGAATTACCGGTTCGCGACCGAAGTGAAGAACCTGACCAACGGCCGCGGCGCGGAGGTGATCTACGACGGGCTGGGCCGCGAGGCCGCGGCCGAGAACCTGGAGGCGCTCGCCTTCACCGGGCATTGGATCTGCTACGGCCAGGCGAGCGGGCCGCATGATTCGCTGCCCGACCTCGGCTCCAAGTCCGGCACCCTGTCCCGGCCGGTGCTGTTTCACTACACCGCGGACCGCGCGGTTCTGAACGAGATGGCCGAGCGCGTGTTCGCGGCGCTGCGTGCCGGCACGATTCGCGTGGAGATCCGCCACCGCTACCCGCTTGCTGCGGCGGCGCAAGCGCACCGCGAGCTGGAGGCGCGGCGCACCACCGGCTCGGTGCTGCTGCTGCCATGAGTGCGATGGCGCCCATCACGGATGCCAACCCGAGCCTCGAGGAAATCGAGGCGCGCATCGCGCGATTCGCGGCGTTGCGTCCCGCTGGGGACTACCTCGACGCCGGTATCCCCGGGTGCGAGCCGACGACCTACCGCGTCCTGGGGGAGCGCCCGGAAGCACCGCTTGCGGCTGAGGACTTCCACCTCAATCTCGTGCGCTGCGCGGCCGGCAAGTCGGCACCCCTGCACAATCACCTGTCGCAGGAGGTGTCCATTGCCCTGTCTGGTCAGTGGGAAGTTTTCTGGGGGCTCAAGGGCGAGCGCAGCCTGCGCCTCGGCCCGTGGGACACCGTCAGCATCCCGCCTGGGGTCTCACGCGGCTTCCGTAATGTCGGTGCCGCGGAGGCGATGTTGCTCGGCATCGCCGGGGGACGGGATCCAGGCCGGATCAACTGGCCGGAGTCCGTTCGTGCCGCGGCACGCGCCGCGGGCGTGGCGTTGCCGGGGGGATTAGGCAGGCGGCGGCCGCTCGGTTTCAATTGCCAGAATCGCGGTTGGATCGTAAAGTCCCGGGCGGCACAGGAGAGCCACGAAGATCCGTGGCGGCCTGGCACATTCAGGGCCGCCCAAACAGAGGAGAGAGCAATGTTCCGACCCCGTTTTTCCAGACGCGCCGTTCTCGGCGTTCTCGCCGCCGCCGTGCTCGCGCCCGCCTTCGCCCAGGACGCCCCGGTCCGCATCGGCTACGCCATCGCGCGCACCGGCCCCTGGTCGGCGGGCGCCCAGGTGACGCAGGAACCTAACTACATCATGTGGGCCGAGCAGGTAAACGCGCGCGGCGGCCTGGACCTGAAGGGCAAGAAGCGCAAGGTCGAATTGATCGGGCTGGACGACCGCAGCGAGATGGAGACGGTGGTACGGTCCTACGAAAAACTCATGGGCAGCGACAAGGTCGACCTGATCCTGCCCCCCTGGGGCACCGGCGCCAACTTCGCGGTGATGCCGCTGGCGCAGAAATACGGCTACCCGATGCTGTCGCCCACCGCGACCGGGCGCAAGCTTCTAGGCATGAAGAACCCGTACTTCTTCGCCTTGCTGCAGCAACCCGACCGGATGATGGACGCGCTGGCAGAGTTCCTCGCCGCGCGCGGCGCGAAGACCGCGGCGGTGATCTACGTCGACGAGCTGTTCGGCCTGGAGCAGTTCGCCGGGCTGGAGGCCTCGCTCAAGCAGAAGAACATCCAGATCGTGGAGAAGAAGAGCTACCCGATCGGCGTCAAGGACCTGCAGCCGGTGCTGAACGACATCAAGTCGAAGAACCCGGATGCGTTCATCGCGCTCAGCTACCCGCCCGACACCTTCCTCATCACCGGCCAGTCCAGGGCGATCGGCTTCAACCCGAAGCTGTTCTACACCGCGGTAGGCACCGCCTTCCCGGTCTATCGCGACAAGTTCGGCCCGGTGGCCGAGGGCGTGATGGGGCTGGGCACCTGGAACCCGAAGACCAGCGCCGCAACCAAGGCCTATTTCGACGCGCACGTGGCGCGGTGGAAGAAGGAGCCTGACCGCTGGGCGAGCGCCCACGCCTGGGCCGGCTTGCAGATCCTGGAGCAGGCGGTGGCCAAGGCGGGCCTGGACCGCAAGGCGCTGCGCGACGCCATCGCGAGCTCGGAGTTCGACACCATCATCGGCAAGATCCGCTTCCGCAACGGCGAGAACGTCTCCACTCCGGGCAGCGTGAGCCAGTGGCATAGCGGCGAGTTCGAGGTAGTCTGGCCGCCGCAGAAGGCGACCGGCCCGGCGTACTACCCCAAGCCGGCCTGGATGTAGCCCGGAACCGCCCCGGGGCCCCGCGGCGCACCCGCGGGGCCCTGTCGTACCCGCCGCCCGCTTTGCCATGGCCTTTTGGTTCGAACTCGTCGCCACCGGCCTGATCACCGGCGGCATCTACGCGCTGGTCGCGCTGGGCCTCAACCTGCAGTACGGGCTGATGCGGATCATGAACATCTCGCACGGCGAGTTCCTCATGCTGGGCGCCTACCTGACCTGGCTCGGGCACACGGTGCTGCAGGTGAACCCGATCGTGTTCCTGCCGGTGGTGGCGCTGGCGCTGTTCACGCTCGGCGTGGCGGTGTACTGGCTGTGCTTCCGCCGCATCATCCGCACCGCGCCGGCGGTGGAGATGATCGAGGCGAGGAGCCTGCTGGTGGGCTTTGGCCTCATGTTCCTGTTGCAGAACGCCGCCTACCTCGCCTGGGGCGCGGACCTGCGCGGCTACTCCTTCCTCGCCGAGGCCGTGGACGTGGGCGGGGCGCGCTTCCAGGCCAACCGCCTGGTGGTGTTCGCCTTCGCGGTGGGCGCGAGCCTCGCACTCCTCGCCGTGCTGCGCTGGACGCTGATCGGCAAGGCGGTGCGCGCGATGATGCAGTCGCCCACCGGCGCGCAGCTGGTGGGGATCGACACCCGCTACCTGCACCCGGTGGTATTCGGCCTGGGTCTGGCGATGGCCGGCGTGGCCGGGGCGCTGCTGTCCATGGTGTACGAAATCTCCCCCGGCATGGGCGAGCCCTACACGGTCACCGCGCTGATCGTGATCGTGCTGGGCGGACTGGGCAGCGCGCTGGGATCGCTGCTGGGAGGGTTCCTGCTGGGCCTGGTGGAGACGTTCGGCATGCACTACACCAGCCCGTCGCTGAAGATGCTCCTGTCCTATGCCGTGCTGATCGGCGTGCTGCTGGCCCGCCCCAAGGGGCTGTTCGCGCGATGAGACGGTTCACGCTGCGCGACTCGATTGCCGCGACGGTCCTCGCCGCGCTGGCGCTCGCGGCGATGCCCTGGCTGATGTCGGACTTCGCCCTCGCGCTGACGCTCACCTGCCTGATGTACGCCGGGCTGGCGGTGAGCTGGGCGATGTTCTGCGGCGCCACCAACTGCTTGTCGCTTGCGACCGCGGCATTCTTCGGCATGGGCGCCTACGTGACCGCGTGGGGGATCGGGACGCTGGCCTATGGCCTGGGCGTGCTGCTGGGCGGCCTGGCGGCGGCAGCGTTCGCGGCGCTGGTGGGCGCAGCGGTGCTGCACCTGCGCGGCGCGTACTTCGCGGTGATCACCTTCGGCCTGGGCGAGCTGGTGCGCCATGCCATCACCTACTACGAGAAGGCCTACGCGGGCACCGTCGGGCGCGTGATCTCCGAGCCCCCGGAGACGGTCACCATCTACCACGTGGTGCTGCTGGTGTCTGCGCTCGCGGTGGTCACGGCGCTCGTCGTGCGCGCGAGTCGCCTCGGCCTCGCCCTGCGCGGCATCGGCTCGGACGAGGAGCGTGCCCGCACCCTGGGCGTGGAGACGCGGCGCGCCAAGATCCTGGCGTTCTCGCTGTCGGCGTTCTTCCCCGGCGCGCTCGGCGCCGCGATGGCGGTGCGCTGGACTTACATCGACCCGCTTTCGGTGTTCAACCCATTCATCGGCTTCCAGACGGTGCTGATCGCGATGGTTGGCGGTGCGCATACCATCCTCGGGCCGATCGCCTCGTCGGTGCTGTTCAGCGTCCTCACCGAATACCTGCGGCTGCAGTTCCCGTACCTGTTTCTCGTGATCCTGGGGCTCTTGCTCATCCTGCTCGTGCTGTACCTGCCCGGCGGGTTGGCCTCCCTGCTGGAACGCTGGCGCTGGGGGAAGAGCCGTGCGTGAACCGCTGCTTGCCGCACAGGGCGTGAGTGTGCGCTTCGGCGGCCTGGTGGCCGTGGACGCGGTGGACCTCGCGGTCCACGCCGGCGAGCTGGTCGGCGTCATCGGGCCCAATGGCGCGGGCAAGACCACGTTCTTCCATGCGCTGTCGGGGGTGCTCGTCCCCACCTCGGGCTGCATCGTGATCGTCGGCGACGACCTGACGGGCGAGGGCGCCCATGCCTTTGCGCGCCACGGCATCGCCCGCACTTTCCAGACCCCGCGTGTGTTCAAGGAGATGCCGGCGATCGACAATGTCCGCTTCGGCCTGGAATTTGCCGGCCGCACGCGCAGCCATGCGCATGACGCGTTCGACGAGCCTGGCACGATCCTGGAGTTCCTCGGCCTCGCCGACGTGGCTGCGGTCCCGGCCGGCGGCCTCACGCCCTCGAAGCAGCGCCTGCTCGAGATCGGCATGGCGCTCGGCGCGCGGCCGCGCGTGCTGCTGCTCGACGAGGTCGCCGCGGGCCTCACCCACGCCGAGGTCGAGCTCACGGCGCAACTCATCCGGCGCGTGCGCGACGAGCTGGGCCTGGCCGTGATCTGGATCGAGCACGCAGTGCGCGTGCTGATGGACTATGTCGAGCGTGTCGCGGTGCTGCACCAGGGTCGCAAGATCGCCGACGGCGACCCGCGCGCGGTGGCCAAGGACGCCGGCGTGATCGAGGCCTACCTGGGCGAGCAAGGCGAACCGGTAACCGAACCCGGGCGCAAGGCGGCATGAGCGGCCTGTCCATCAGGGGCCTGAGCGCCGGCTACGGCCCGATCCGCGTGCTGCAGAACGTGGACCTGGAGGCGCCAGAGGGCGAGATCACCGTGGTGGTGGGCCCCAACGGCGCGGGGAAGACCACGCTGCTGAAGGCGGTGTCCGGCCTGATTCCGCGCGAGGGCGCGGTGCTGCTCGACGGCGAGCCGCTGCCGCCGGAGCCCTCGTCCATCGTCTCGCGCGGTCTGGCGCAGGTGGCCGAGGGGCGGCAACTGTTCCCGCAGATGTCGGTGCGCGAGAACCTGGAGCTGGGCGCGTACCTCCTGCCGCGCGGCGAGCGCGAGGCGCGCCTGCAGCGCATCTACGAATTCTTCCCCAAGCTCGCGCAGCGGCGCGAGCAGCTGGCCGGGACCATGTCCGGCGGCGAGCAGCAGATGCTGGCGGTGGGGCGCGCCCTGATGGGCAAGCCCAGGCTCCTGATGCTGGACGAGCCCTCGCTCGGCCTCGCGCCCAAGATGATCGACGAGCTGCTGGGGATCGTGCGCCGCATCAGGGACGAAGGCGTCACCATCCTGCTGGTGGAGCAGAACGTCGCCAAGGCGATGGCGATCGCCGAAGGCGCCTACGTGATCGAACGCGGCGTGGTGGTGATGAAAGGCCAGGCGGGCAAGCTCCTCAAGTCGGAGCGCCTGCGCGCGGCTTACCTGGGCGCCGACACCAAACCCGGAACACTGACCTGGAAAGGAGGCTTGTTCATGGCCGAGAAGCAGACCACCGCGGTGACCATCGCCGCCGAGAACGCCTGGAGGGGCAAGGTTTTCACCGGACGCTGGCAGCTCGCCAAGGGCGGCACGCGCGAGGTGCGCGAACCGGCCACCGGCAACGTGCTGACCGAAGTCGGGTTCGCGGATGCCGAGGACGTGCGCGAGGCGGCGCAGGCCGCCGCCGCCGCTCAGGTGGAGTGGGCCAACACGCCTGCGGACCAGCGCGGGGCGGTGCTGCGCCGCGCGGCACAGTTGCTGGAAGCGCACGCCGAATCCATGCGCGGGTGGATCGTGCGCGAGACCGGATCGATCCCGCCCAAGGCGGATTTCGAGCTGCACATGGTCACCGGCATCCTGCTGGAGGCGGCGGCGATCGCGACGCAGCCCCCGGGCATGATGCTGCCCTCGGGCCCCAAGCGCATGAGCTTCGCGCGCCGGGTGCCGCACGGCGTAGTGGGCGTGATCTCGCCCTTCAATGCGCCGCTGATCCTCTCGGCACGCGCGGTGGCGCCGGCGCTGGCCCTGGGCAACGCCGTGGTGCTCAAGCCCGACCCGAGCACGCC
The DNA here is from genome assembly GCA_016868105.1 of Betaproteobacteria bacterium. Classification (GTDB taxonomy): domain Bacteria; phylum Pseudomonadota; class Gammaproteobacteria; order Burkholderiales; family SG8-39; genus RBG-16-66-20. The sequence continues at coordinate 32,866 of VGIA01000018.1, forward strand.
GGTCACCGGCGGCTTCATGCTGGCGCGCCTGTTCGAGGCCGCGGGCCTGCCCGCCGGGCTGCTGCACGTGCTGCCGGGCGACGCAAAGGTGGGCGAGGCGATGATCACCGACCCGGCGATCGCGATGATCTCGTTCACCGGATCCACGGCCGCCGGCAAGCGCGTGGGCGAGCTGGCCAGCCGGCACCTGAAGCGCGTGACGCTGGAACTCGGCGGCAAGAACTCGACCATCGTGCTGGACGATGCGGACCTGGACGTGGCCGCCTCCAGTGCCGCCTGGGGCGCATACTTGCACCAGGGCCAGATCTGCATGGCCACCGGCACGGTGCTGGCGCAGCGAAGCATTGCGCGCGAGCTTACCGAGCGCCTGGTGGCGAAGGCGAAGCACCTGCCGGTGGGCGACCCGAGCGCCGGGCCCTGCGCGCTGGGCCCGATCATCAACGCCCGGCAGATCGAGCGCATCGACGGCATCGTGAAGGACGCAGTGGCCAAGGGCGCCGTGCTACGCGCCGGGGGCACCTACGACAAGCTGTTCTACAGTCCGACGGTGCTGGAGGGCGTGCGGCCCGACATGCGCGTGTACACCGAGGAGGTGTTCGGACCGGTGCTTACGGTGCTGACTTTCGACACCGACGAGGAGGCAATCGCGATGAGCAACGCCACCGAGTACGGTCTGTCGACTGGCGTGATCACGCAGTCGGTGGAGCGCGCGATGGCGTTCACCGCGAAGCTGCGCAGCGGCATCATCCATGTCAACGACCAGACGGTGGCGGACGAGCCCTGGGTGCCGTTCGGCGGCCGGGGTGCCTCCGGCAACGGCGGGCGCCATGGCGGCGTCGCCAACTGGGAGGAGTTCACCCAGTGGCAGTGGGTGACGATCCAGGACAAGGCGACGCCCTATCCGTTCTAGCCGGGTTTCGAGCCCGCGGGACGAACCCAGGTCTCCGACCACGCCAGGCAGGCGCTGGAGGACTCGCGCTCGCCGCGCTTCTCCGGCCAGGGCTTGCCGCCCGCCACAAGGTTGTTGAACGCCACCTGCGCCCAGCGCGCGGGGAAGAAGG
>VGIA01000019.1 GCA_016868105.1 Betaproteobacteria bacterium
GGCGCTGCACCGGCCGGCGGTGCACGCCAGGCCTGCGCGCGCGCACCGCTACCGTCCGGTGCGGCCCGCGTGCTGCGGCGCGGCCGAGGATCGCTGCGATACCGTGCACCGGCTCGCCTCATGGGCGGGCGAAGCGACCCAGTCGCTCGGGTAGTTAGCGCACCCTGTCCAGACCGGAGCGCTCGAGCGCGGCCTTGAGCTCCACACGCGAGTTGGGCATGCGGTGAATTTCCACCGGCCGCAGACGCCGGCATCCGCCGCCTGGTTCTCGATGCCGGCTGCAGCTTAGAGACCGCTGTCCAGCCGCTTGCGGCTGATGTACGTGGCGTGAAAGCCGTTGGGGACCCGCTGCGGCACCAGGACGCGCGCAATCGGACCGCGCCCAAATTCCCGGCCGCGGCAATCGAACACCTGGATCTCTGAGCGAACCTCGAGCGGGTTCCAGACGAAGCTGACCAGGTAGCCATCGTCCTCCTTCTGCGCGTGGTCGGCGCGCGCAAAGCCGGGCTCGTTGTAGTAGAACGCCGGGCCCTCGCTCCAGGCCTGGTAGCCGCCCGTCTCCAGGTCGTGTTTGGTGAGCCCGGTGAAGCGCGGCTCCTCCTCTCCGCCGTGCGGAAACACGATATGGTAGGACCAGCGGTTCTTGCGCCCCGCGTACTCGGAGTTGATGATCGGGAACTCGCTGTTCAGGACGTCGTCGATCGCGCGCTCACGCGTCTTCCCCGAGCGCAGATCGAAACGCCACTCGTAGAGCATGAAGTCGCGCTGGCGCTTGCGGATGGTCTGGATCAGCCTGGCCACGTCCGGCTGGCCTTTCTCGTCCAGGTACAGGCGGTAGGGCGTGCCCACCATCACGATCTCATCGCCTTCCTCCCAGGCATTGGCGACGTGCAGCATGTAGGTCGGCTTGGCCTCGAACCAGCGGATGTCGCCGGCGGCCCCGTAGCGCGGCACGATGCCGAAGCGAGACGGGAGCTCGGGTTCAAAGCGCAGTTTGTGCCGCCCCAGCTTGAGCGCTTCCGCATCCGGCAACAGCGGGAAGTCGTGCAGGATGGTGTAGTTCTCGGTCACCGCCATGTCGTGCGGCAGGCGCGGCCCCGGCAGCTTGACCGGGATACGGTGCTTCAGCCTGCCGTCGGCCCCGATCACCCCGTAGCTCATGTACGGCGGCTCCTTGCCGTAGTCGAAGAACAGCAGCTCCCCGGTGCGCTCGTCCGGCCGCGAATGCGCCGAGAGCTTGCCGATCGCCCCGCCAAAGGTCGCCGGCCCCAGCGTCTCCAGCGTCATCAGGTCGACGTGGTAGGGCACGCCGGTCAGGTAGAACATCGTCAGCAGCTTGCCCGCGTGGTACTTGACGTCGGTATTGGAGTTGTTGCGCTGCGGCTCGTCAGGCCGGTCGGCGCGCGGCGCCTCCTTCAGGCCCTTCCAGAGATGGCGCCCGGCTGCGCGCTCCTCCTCGAAGGCCGCGGTATGGATCCAGCGGTTGCGGTAGCTGACGCGGCCGCGGTCGAAGTAGGCGGCGTGCAGCATGCCGTCCCCGTCATAGACGTGGTAGCGCCAGTCCGGCGGGTACATCGGGTTGGGCCCGTTGCGCACGTAGACGCCGTTGAGATCGGCCGGCAGCTCGCCGATGATCTCCAGCTTGTCGAAGTACGCCTCCCGCTCGATCGGAGCGTTCGGTCCGTCAAGACCGGGGATGGAATGGCGCGGCAGGTCTGCGAGCTTCATGGCACCCCTCAGTCGGCGCGGAATCCCGAAGCCTTGACGGCGCTCTCCCAGCGCTCGTAATCCGAACGCACCATGCGCGCGAACTCGTCGGGAGTGCTTGGAAACGGCACCAGGTCGATGGTGCGCAGTTTCTGCTGCACCTCGGGGGCGCGCAGCGCGGCGGTGATCTCCCGGTGCAAGGTCTGCACCGCCGTGGCCGGCGTGCCGGCCGGCGCGACGAAGCCCGACCAGATGTAGATCTCCATCTTCGGATAGCCGAGCTCCTTGAACGTCGGGACATTGGGCATCAACGGCGAGCGCTGCCCGCCCGTGATGGCGAAGGCTTTGAGCTTGCCGCTCTCGAGGTGCGACTTGACCGAGATGAGCGGCAGGAAGGCGGAGCGTACCTGGCCGCCGAGCAGGTCCTGGAGTGCGAACGGGCTGCCCTTGTACGGCACGTGGGTCATGTCGATGCCGGCGAGCTGGTTCAGGATCACGCCCGCGAAGTGCGACGGATTTCCCGCGGTGAATGAGGCGAACGTGGTCTTGCCCGGGTTGGCCTTGGCGAAGCCGATGAACTCGGCGAGCGAGGTCGCCGGCACGTCGCCGGCGCCGGCGAATGCCATCTGCGATCCGACCGCCTGCGATATCGGGGCGAAGTCCTTGAACGGATCGTAGGGCAGCTTGCTGAACGTGTGGGGATTGATGGACATCAGTCCCGAGGTCGCGAGCAGGATGGTGTAGCCGTCCGGCGGCGAGGACATCAGCGCCTGCGCGGCGATCAACCCGGCGCCGCCAGGCTTGTAGTCGAACACCCACGGCTGGCCGGTGGCCTCGCGGAACCGGTCGGCGACCATGCGCACGACGGTGTCGTTCACGTTCCCGGCGGGGAACGGCTGGATCAGCTTCACGGGCTTTGCCGGGAACTCCTGCGCCTGTGCCGTTGCGAAGGCCAGCATGCTTGCAATGACGATAATTCCCTGTTTCATGCCTTTATCCTCATGTGGTCGGTTGCCTTGATCTCGCGTTGCATCCAGCGTACCAGCGCCGCTGCGAGCGGCGCCATACGCGCGTCGATCGTGTCGTAGCGGCCCTGCCGCGCCAGCCCGATGAGCTTCTCCCGGTTGGCGCGGCCCTGCGGGGAGTCGTTACCCGGCCCGCGGGATATCAACGCGAGCCGCGTGATCCTGTTGCGGACCTGCGCCGCCATGGCAAGCGCGAGGTAACCTCCGAACGAGAAGCCGGCCAGCGCGAAGCGCCCGGGCAAGGCCGCAAGGTGTGCGGCCGCGATTTCATCCACGCTGGCGCTCGTCCCGTGCTCGGGAACGATGCAGTCGACGGGCCCTGGCCGCGCGCGCACCGCGTCCCACACTTCGGCGGTGTTGCTCAACCCGGGGAGGAGGACGAGCGGTTCACCCATGGCGAGCCCGTGCCCGCGCGTATTGCTGGCGCAACTCGTCGGCGAGCGCCGCCACCGGCTTCACGCGGTCGACGCAGCCCACGCCCTGTCCGGCGGACCAGATGCCCTTCCAGGGCTGCTGGTTGCTGTTCTGCCCCCTGAACTCCATTTCCTTGCGCGGCTGCAGGTTGTCCGGGTCCAGCCCGGCCGCGATGATGGTCGGGCGCAGCATGCTCGCGTTGGCGCCGGTGAAGGCCTTGGTCACGACCAGGTCGTCGGGCCCGCATTGCGTAAGCATCTCCTTGTACTCGGCCTGCGCCTGGCTCTCCTGCGTCGCGACGAACATCGTGCCCATGTAGCACAGATCCGCTCCCAGCACTTCTGCGGCCCGGATGCCGGCGCCGTCACAGACGCCGCCGGCGTAAACGATGTACCCGTCCCACCATTTGCGCACCTGGGGCACGAAGGAAAAGCCGGCCATCGCGCCGGTGTGGCCGCCGGCGCCGGAGCTCACCAGAATCAGGCCGTCCACGCCGCAGTCCGCCGCCTTGTGCGCGAGCGCGAGGCTGTTGACATCCGCAAACACCAGGCCGCCATAGCCGTGGACGATGTCGACGGCGCGACGCGGCGAGCCAAGCGCGGTGATCACGATCGGCGCGCGGTACTCTGCGACCAGCGCCAGGTCGGCCTCGCAGCGCTCGTTGGTGCGATGGGTGACCACGGTCGCCGCCCAGGGTCCGACCGGCCTGCCGCCGGCTTCCCGCTGCAGCGCGGCGTACCCCGACGAGATCTCCTGCAGCCACTGTTGCAGCGCTTCGGTCGTGCGGCAATTGGGTGTCGGAAAGGCGCCGATGATTCCCTCGCGGCAGGCCGCGAGCACCAGCGCCGGCCCCGAAATGAGGAACATCGGCGCGGCAATCAGCGGCAGCGAAAGGGCGTGCGGAAAGGGCTTATGCACCATCGCGTGGGCGGCACGCTCCATCAGGCGGGGTCCCGGCGCACGACAAAGCTGGCCACCGTGGTGCAGCTGCCGCCGATGTTCAGGGTCTGGAAGGTGCGCGCGCCCTCGACCTGGCAATCGCCCGCGGTGCCGGTCACCTGGCGCGCCGCGTCGAGCAGCATGCGCGCGCCGGTCGCGCCCACGGGATGGCCGCAGCCGATCAGGCCGCCGCTCGGATTGATCGGCAACTCGCCTCCCATCCCGATGCGGTCCTCCTCGACGGCCTTCCAGGACTCCCCCGGCGCGGTCAGACCGAGGTGATCGATGGCCATGTACTCGGTGGTGGTGAAGCAGTCGTGCGTCTCGACGCCATCCAGCGACTCTGGGCCCGCGATGCCGGCCCGCCCCCAGGCTTGGGTGATGGTGTCGCGCACATGCGGCAGCACGTAGGGTGCGCCGCGGCTGCGCGCGAGCTTCTCCTCGAACAACAGCCCGGCGGTGCGGTGGCCCCAGCCCGCGATGTAGGGCAGGTCTTCCAGCTTGCCGCCGCGGCGCTCGACCCAGCGCCTGGCGAAGGCGGGTGAGGCGAGGACCACTGCCGCGCCGCCGTCGCTGATCTGGCCGCAGTCCTGGCGCCGGATCATGCCTTCGATGACCGGGTTGGCCTCGTCGTCGGCGCGAAAGCTGGCGTCGGTGAACTGCCACTTGCGCGTCTGCGCGTTCGGGTTGCGGCGCGCGTTCTCGAGGTTGGTTCGCGCAATCGCGCCGAGGTGCTCGTAGCGCAGGCCGTAGCGGCGCTCGTACTCCGCTCCGAGCAGGCCGAACATGTAAGGCCACATGAACTTCGCTTGCTGGCCTTCGCGGCCGACCCAGGCGGCCGACCCCTGGTACTGCGCCGCCTGGTCGCCGTGGACATTGCGCTCCTCCTCGGCGCCGAGCACCAGCGCGCACTGGTAGCGGCCGCATTCGATCTCGGCCATGGCCGCGAGCACCGCCATGCTGGAGGAAGCGCAGGCGGCTTCATGCCGGGAAGCGGGCGTGCCCCAGAAGGCGGGCAGCACGGAGGCCACCATCGCGCCCAGGTGCGCCTGCCCGCGGTGCAACTCGCCGAAGGCGTTGCCCACGTGGATGGTGTCGATCTCCTCCGGCTCCAGGGCGCAGGCCGAGAGCGCGCCCTCGGTGGTCTCGCGCACGATCGCCGCCAGGTCCCCGCCGCTGCGTGACCAGTTCCTGGCGAAATCGGTCTGGTGGCCTCCGAGGATGAACGTGCGCATGACCAGGCTCCTTTTGCAGGGCTCCTAAAATACGACCGGTCGTGCTTTTATGTCAAGCTTGGAGCCGCTCCCGCAGCACCCGTTTCAGCACCTTGCCGAAGGCGTTGCGCGGCAGCGCCTGCAGCAGCAGCAGCCGCTCCGGCAGCTTGTAGACCGCGACCCGCTTCTGCGTGCGCAGAAACCCGGTCAGCTCTTCCAGCGTCGGCGTCGATCCGCCCTGTGCGACGACCGCGGCGCAGACCCGCTCGCCCAGCCGCTGGTCCGGATAGCCGATCACCGCCGCCTCGCGCACCGCGGGGTGCTCCAGCAGCAGCGCCTCCACTTCCTCCGAGGAAATGTTGAAACCGCCCCGTACGATGATGTCCTTCAGCCTGCCGACGAAGCGGTAGAGCTGGCGCTCGTCGCCGGCGATTTCGAACAGGTCCCCGGTGCGGAACCAGCCCTGCGCGTCGAAGGCGCGCGCGGTCATCTCCGGGGAGCGCCAGTAGCCGGAGAAGATGGCCGGCCCCTTGACCCGCAGCTCGCCCGGCCGTCCGGGCGCCTGGATCTCCTCCCCGCTTTCCGGGTCAACCAGCTTGGTGAGCACCCGCCGGCTGACCGGCAGGCGCCATTGGTGCGTGCCGGCGCCGAAACGCGGGAAATAGCTCGCGCGCTGCGCCGGCTCCGGCAGGTCGAGGCTGCTCGCCGTCAGCGAGGCGCCTTCGTTGGTGCCGAAATAGTTGGTGACGTCGATGCCGTGGCGCTCCGCGAGCACGCGCAGAGTCCATTCCGGCAGCGAGCCGCCACCCGAGCCCAGCGCGCGCAGCCGCAAGCCCGCAAGCAGGCCTTCGTTCTGCGCCAGCACGGTGAGCGTGGCCGGCGAGGCGATGGAGTAGTCCACGGCTTCCTCGCGCAGCTGGGTCACGAACAGGTTCAGGTCGAAGGGATGGTGCAGCACCAGCTTGCCGCCGGTGATGAGCCAGGGCAGGAACTGCCCGGCGATGCCCGCCATGTTGACCAGCGGGAAAGGGTTCAGCAGCGTGCAGCCCTCGGTCAGCCGGCCTGCCAGGATCATGTTCTCGGGGATCGACAACCACTCGTTGTGGCTGCGGGGGACGCCTTTGGGCACGCCTTCGGTGCCGGAGGTCCAGCACAGCGTCGCCACCTCGTTGGCGTCGACCTCGGCCTCGGCGCGCAGGCCGGCGCTATCCGGGCCGAGAACCGGGTCGCCCAGCGCAACGACCCGACCCGGGGGCTCGATCAGCGCGCGCAGCATCTCGGCATGCCGATAACTGAGTATGCGCTCCGCCGTCAGCGCGATCCTGGGACGCGCCAGTGCAGCGATCTGCACCAGTTCATGCTCGCGGTACTGGATCGGGACCGGCGTGATGATGGCGCCCAGGCGCATGCAGGCGAGGTACGCGATCGGCAGCTCGGCGCAGTTCGGCAACTGGACCAGCACCACGTCGTCCTTCGCCACGCCGAGCCGCGCCAGGGCCTGCGCCAGCCGCTGCACCTCGGCGCCGAGCTCGCGCCACGTGAGCCGCCGGGGCCTGCCGTCGACGAAGCGCTCGCGGTTGGGCGGATCGACCAGCGCCAGGGCGTCGGGCCGCCTGGTGATTTGTACGTCCAGCCAGTCGTGGATGCGGCGGGTTCCCCACCAGCCGCGCGCAGTGAGCTCTTCGATGCGCTCGCGCGGCGCGAGGATCATCGCGCGGCGCGGCGCCGGTGCGGCTGCGCGGCGTGGTCCCGCAGCAGGCGCTCGAACGCCAGCCGTGCCCGTCGCGCGCGCGGGTCGGTGCCCAGGAGCCTGCGCAGATGGTGATGCGCGTGCACGATGCCCAGGAACTCGAACGCGAACTGGGCGGGATCGGTGCGCGGGGCCAGCTGGCCCGCCTCGAGCGCCTGCCGCGCCAGGCGCTCGATGGTGGATTGCAGGGCGTGGTGGCCGCGCACCACCGCGTCGCGCATCGGCCCCGGGGGCGCATCGTCGAACTCGAAGGCGCAGCTGATCAGGATGTCGCCGCTCGGCACGCTGTCGGACCGGATCCAGGCCATCCAACCGTCGAAAAGGCGGCGAATGCGCGGCACTCCGCGCGGCGCCGCCACGGCCGGTTTGAGTACGCGCTCTACGAACATTGCGGAGGCCAGCTCCAGCGTCCGGATCTGCAGGTCTTCCTTGGAATGGAAGTGCGCGAACAGCCCGCTCTTGGAAAGCCGAGCGTGAGCGGCGAGCGTGCCGAACGACAGGCCCTGAAAGCCGATGCGGCTGGCAAGGGCGAGCGCCTCGTGCAGCACGCGCGCCTTGGTGTTCTGACTCTTGGAGATCTTCGCGGTCGGTTTGCCGGCGGCTGCCACGCGCGGCATCGTACGACCGACCGTGCTTTTTCTCAACCCTACGGCAGTTTCAGCGCTACTGTCTTAAAGAACACCAGACGCGGCGGCGCGGTTCAGGTCTTCCCGCGCCAGGGTACCAGCCTGGTCTCGAGGGCGCGCATGGCGAGGTCGAACGCATAGGCGACCACGCCAATGACGACGATGCCCATGATGACGATGTCGGTACGCAGGAAGTTGGAAGCGTTGAGCACCATCTGGCCGAGACCGGCGGTGGCCGCGACCATCTCGGCGGCGACGAGCGTCGTCCAGCCAAAGCCCACCGCGATGCGCATGCCGGTGAGGATCTCCGGCAGCGCGGCCGGAATCACCACGTGGCGTACCACCTGCAGGAAGCTCGCGCCCATCGAGTAGGCGGCGTGGATCTGCTCGATCGAGACCGAGCGCACGCCGGCGCGTGCCGCCATGGCGAGCGGCGCGAAGCAGGCGAGGTAGATGAGGATGATCTTCGCCGTCTCGTCGATGCCGAACCAGATCACGATCAGCGGCAGGTAGGACAACGGCGGCAGCGGCCGGTAGAACTCGATCGGCGGGTCGAACGCACCGCGCGCGATGCGCGAGACGCCCATCGCGATGCCGATGGGGATCGCGGTCACGCAGGCGGCCGCGAAGGCCGCCAGCACGCGCCACAGGCTCCAGCCGAAGTGATTGACCAGCGGCTCGCCTCCCTGGATCTCGCCGCGGTTGGCATCGAGGAAGGCTTTTGCGATCGCCTCCGGCGCCGGCAGGTACAGTGGAGCGACCCAGCCCAGGTGGGTTGCCAGCCACCACAGCACGAGCAGCGCCGCGACGGTGATGGCGCTGATCGCCGTGCTCGGGCCCTCGCCCGGCATGCGGAAGCCGCTGACCGGCCGCGGGTCGCTCATGCCGGCGCGCGGTGGATACGCGAGAGTATTTCCTCGCGCAGGCGGATGAATTCGGGATCGGCCTTCACCCGCCGCGCATCGCGGCTCTTGATGTAGCGGCGCGAAAAATCGACCTCGTAGGTGTGCGCGATGCGTCCCGGCCCCGGCGTCATGACGATCAGCCGCGTGGCGAGAAACAGCGCTTCCTCCACGCTATGCGTGATGAAGAAGAAGATCTTGCGCGTGGAATGCCAGAGTTCGAGGATCAGCTCCTGCACCGATTCGCGCGTGAAGGCGTCGAGCGCGCCCATCGGCTCGTCCATCAGCATCACTTCCGGGTCGCTCGCCAGCGCGCGCGCGATCCCCACGCGCTGCTGCATGCCGCCGGAGATCTGGTAGATCGGGTGCTCGGCGAAATCCGCCAGACCGACCTGCCGCAGCTTCTCCAGCGCGATGTGCCGGCGCTCGGCTTGCGGCAGGCCGCGCATGCGCAGGGCGAATTCGACGTTGCCGCGCACCGACAGCCAGGGCATGAGCGCGTGCTTCTGGAACACCACGCCGCGCTCGCGCCCCGGCCCGGTGACGGCGCGCCCGTCCAGGCGCACCTCGCCCGCCGACGGGACGAGGAAACCGGCGATGCAGTTCAGCAATGTCGTCTTGCCGCAGCCCGAGGCTCCCAGGGCGACGACGAAATCCCCGGCGTCCATGTCGAGCGACACGCCGGAGAGCGCGAGCGTATGCCGGCCTGCTTGGCCGGCATAGTTCACGCTGACGTCGCGGACTTCGAGCTGCGCCAACGCGCTACTTCATCGCGCGCTGGATGTAGCTTGCGTTGACGCCCACCGAGTAGTCGGGCAGCGCCTTTTCCAGCTGCTTTTGCTCGACGAGGAATTGCGCCGTGGCGGCAAACGCCTTGGCCGCGATGCTGTTCTTGCCGCCACCCAGCCACTTGTCGGCCTGCTCCTTGATCGGCACGTAGGCGTAAAGCGCCATGCCGGCCGGCGTGTCCTCGGGTTTGGCGCCGCTCCACTTGGCGACCGCCTTCACTTCCGCCGAGTCCTTCGTCCACTTGGCCTTGTTCTTGCGATAGGACTCGTCGTGCGCGGCCATGATCTTCACCAGCGCGACGATGAACTCCTGGTTGCCCTTGGCCCAGTCCTTGTTCGCCGCGACGGCGTCGAAGGTGGCCTTGCCCGTCTTCGCGGTGATCTGGCCGGAGGTGATCACCACCTTGCCGTTGCCCTTCACCTTGGTGAGCACCGGATCCCAGATGTAGGTGGCGTCGAGGTCGCCGCGATCCCAGGCGGCGGCGATCTCCGGCGGGCGCATGTTGAGGAACTTGACGTCAGCGGCCTTGAGCTTCGCCATCTCAATCGCCACCATGGCGTGGAAGTGGCCGGTCGAGGCGAAGGGCGTCGCCACGCGCTTGCCCTTGAGGTCCTCGATCTTGTTGATGCCCGAGCCGTTGCGCGCCACCAGCGCCTCGGCATCGCCGATGTCGTCTAGGATCCAGAACAGCTCAAGCGGCAGCCCGCGCGAGATGCCGGCGGCAAGGGGCGCTGAGCCCAGCTCGCCCACCTGCACCTGGCCGGAGGCCATCGCCTTGATCACTTCACCGCCGCCGCCGAACTGCTTCCAGTTGATCTTGTAGCCGGTCGCTTTCTCGATTTCCTTGGACTCCTGCGCCACGCGGTAGGGCACCAGCATGTCCTGGTAGGCGATCGTGACCTCCTTCTGCGCCAACGCGCTGCCGGCGAACGCGAGGGCCAGTACGGCCAGTTTACGTTTCATGCTTCTCTCCTCCTGGGTTGGACTACAGCGCCTTCAGCACGGCGCGAAGTTTTTCGGTCATTTCGTCGATGTGCGACTTCTCCGCCACCAGCGGCGGGGCGATGATGCCGGCGTCGCCCGTGGTCTTGATGTGCATGCCGGCATCGAACAGCTGCTTCTGCCACCGGTGCCCGCGCCGGCCGGGCGCGCCATCGGGCGCGACCTCGATGCCGGCGAGAAAACCGCAGCCGCGGATGTCGCTGACAACCGCGGCATCGCGCAACGACCACATGGCGTCGAGAAAGTAGGGCGAGAGCGCCGCGGCGCGCTCGAACAGCCGCTCGTCGCGGTAGATGTCCTGCGCCGCGAGCGCCGCCGCGCAGGCCACCGGGTGCGCCGACCAGGTATAGCCGTGGAAGAACTCGATCGCGCCCTCGGGGGCGGCGGCCATCAGCGTGTCGTGGATCTCGCGCCGCGCCGCCACCGCTGCCATCGGTACCGCGCCGTTGGTGATCGCCTTGGCCATGGTGACGATGTCCGGGGTCACGCCGAAGCTCTGCGCGCCGAAGGGCGCGCCGGTGCGGCCAAAGCCGCAGATCACCTCGTCGAAGACGAGCAGGATGCCGTGCGCGTCGCAGATCGCGCGCAGGCGCTCCAGGTATCCGCGCGGCGGCACCAGCACCCCGGTGGAGCCGGCGACCGGTTCCACCACGCAGGCTGCGATGTTCTCCGCGCCGTGCAGCTGCACGAGGCGCGCCAGATCCTCGGCGAGCTCGGCGCCGCGCGGCGGCTGCCCGCGCTCGAAGCGATTCTCCGCGAGCCAGGTGTGACGCATGTGCGCGACCGCGCCCGGCACGCCGGCGAAGGCGCGCCGGTTGTTGACTATGCCCGAAAGCGCGATGCCGCCGAAGTTGACGCCGTGGTAGGCGCGCTCGCGCGAGATGAAGAGCTGGCGTGTGCCCTCCTTCTTCGCGCGGTGGTACGCGAGCGCGAGCTTCATCGCCGTGTCGACCGCCTCCGACCCGGAGTTGACGAAGAACACCCGATCCAGGCCCGCAGGCAGGATCGCCGCGAGGCGGTTGGCGAGCTCGAAGGCCTTCGGGTGGCTGCGCAGGAAGTTCGGCGTGTAGTCCAGCTCCAGCAGCTGGCGGTGCACGGCCTCGGCAATTTCGCGCCGACCGTGTCCCGCCGCGCAGGTGAACAGGCCCGAAGAGCCGTCGAGCACCTTGCGCCCATCCGGCGTCCAGTAATACATGCCCTCGGCGCGCGCGACGAGCTTGGGCTCCTGCTTGAACTCGCGGTTGGGGGTGAAGGGCAGCCAGTGCGCCTCCATCGACGGCGCGGCGGGGGCGGGGGCGAGGGCGGTGCTCCTGGGAAGCGCGGACATGGAATTTCTCCCTGCGCGGTGGCTAGCCGCGCCCATCGAGCGGCACGTAGGGGCGCGGCTCCGGGCCATTATACATAGTCAGCGGGCGGATGAGGATGTTGTTCTCAGTCTGCTCCAGCACCGACACCGCCCAGCCGGGCACGCGGCCGATGGCGAAGATCGGCACGAACAGGTCCGGCGGGATGCCGTTCAGGTAGTAGACCACGCCGGCGTAGAAATCCACGTTCACGTTGACGCCGTGGCGCGCGTAGGGCTTCATCGCCGCGACCAGGGCCTCGAGGATCTGGTACCACTGCGGCTGGCCCATCTCGATCGATAGTTTCTCTACGCCCGCGCGCATGTGGCGCGCGCGCGGGTCCTCGGCGCGGTAGACGCGGTGGCCGAAGCCCATCACCGCCTCCTTCGCGGCGCGCTTGCGCTTCACGTACTCCGCGGCTTGCGACGCCTCGCCGATCTCCTTCGCCATGTGCATGACGTTCTCCGCGGCGCCGCCGTGCGCGGGGCCGGAGAGCGCGGCGATCGCCGCGGTCACCGCCGAATGCAGGTCGGCGTCGGTGCCCGCCACCACGCGCGCGGTGAAGGTGGAGGCGTTCGAGCCGTGCTCGGCGTGCAGGATCATGTCGGTGTCCATGAGCCGCGCCGTGTCTTCGCCCGGGCGCCTGCCCTGCAGCATCCAGAGGAAGTTCGCCGCGTGCCCCAGCGCCGGGTCGGGCGCGACCGGCGCGCGGCCGTTGCGGATGTGCTCGTGCGCGGCGACGATCATCGGCACCTGCGAGGTCAGCCGGATGCCCTTGCGCAGGGTCGCCGCCGCCGACTTGTCGGCGGTGTCCGGGTCGAAGGCGGCGAGCGCCGAGACCGCCGTGCGCAGCACGTCCATGGGGTGCGCGTTGCGAACCGTCCTGATGATTTCAAGGATGTCCCTGGGAAGCGTGCGGGCAGATCTGAGTTCGTTGGTGAACGCTTCAAGCTGGTTCCGCGCAGGAAGCTCCCCCTTCAGGAGCAGGAAACAGGTTTCCTCGAAAGTGGATTGCTGGGCGAGGTCGTGGATCGAATAGCCGCGGTAGCGCAGCTCACCCGCGCGGCCGTCGATGTAGCAGACCTTGGAGCGGTCGAAGTAGACGCCCTTCAAGCCGCGGTGGATCTCGATCTTCTCCGGGGTGTCGCTCATGGTTCCATCCCGCTGAAAAACCGCCCTCCACGAAGAGTACCCCTCCGGTGACGGAGTTGCTAGCCCGGCCGGCGAGGAAGGTGCTGGGCGGCCATCGCTGTCCTGCGGCTACTTGCCGTACAGAACGCCCGGCAGCCACAGCACCAGCTGCGGGAACAGGATCACGAGCGCGAGCCCGATCAGCTGGATCATCATGAACTGGAACATGCCGATGTAGATGTCGCTCAACTGCCAATGGGGCGCCACGCCCTTCAGGAAGTAGGCCGACAGCGCCACCGGCGGCGAGAGCCACGCGGTCTGCAGGTTGACCGCGATCAGGATCGCGAACCAGGTCATGTCGAACCCGAGCTGCTTCACCATCGGCAGCACGATCGGCACGAAGATGAGCACGATCGGCACCCACTCGAGCGGCCAGGCCAGGAGGAAGATCGCCGCCATGATGATCACCAGGATCACGTACTTGTTCAGCTCCAGCCCCAGCAGCGCCTGCGACAGGACCTCGGGCGTGCCGAGCCGCGAGAACACGCCGCCGAAGAAGTTCGACGCCGCGACCAGGAACAGGATCATGCAGGACACCTCGATCGTCTTCAGGACCGAGTTGTAGAGCAGCGGCCAGGTGAGGCGCCGGTACAGGATGACGAGCGTGAGCGAACCGAACGCGCCGAGCGCGGCGCCCTCGGTCGGCGTGGCCACGCCGCCGAGGATCGCGCCCAGCGAGCACGCGAGCAGCACCGAGATCGGGATCATGCCTTTCACGAACTCGACGAGCAGAGAGCCGACGTTCGCCGCGCGCTCTTGCGCAGAGAGTGCCGGGCCGAGCGAAGGATTCAGGTAGCAGCGCGCGAGCGCGTAGGCCGCGTACATCGCCGCGAGCATGATCCCGGGGATGAGGGCCCCCGCATACAGGTCGGTCACCGGAATTCCCATGACCGGCCCCATCACCACCAGCATGACGCTGGGCGGGATGAGGATACCAAGGGTACCTCCGGCGGTGATGATGCCGGCCGACAGGCTGACGTCGTACTTCGAGCGGTCCATGGAGCGCGCCGCCATGATGCCGAGCAGCGTCACCGACGCGCCGACGATGCCGCTCGCCGCGCCGAACAGGGTAGCGACGAACATGCACGACAGGTAGAGCGACCCGTTCAGGCCGCCGAGCATCTTCTGCATGACGAGGAAGAGGCGCTCCATCAGCCCGGCGCGCTCGAGCAGCAGGCCCATGAAGATGAAGAGCGGCACCTGAGCAAGCGTCTGCTCCTTCATGGTCGCGAAGGTCTGGAAGAGCAGCAGGTGGAACACGGTGTCGCCGAAGCCCCAGTAGCCGAAGCCCAGGCCGAGGAAGATCAGCGTGAACGCGATCGGGAAGCCGATGAAGATGGAGGCGATGAGCGCAACCAGCATCCATCCGCCGATGACCTCGGGGGTCACTTCGCGTTGCCTTCACTCGGCAGTTCGTCGGCGAGCGCTTCCTCAATCGAGCGCTGCTTGGTCAGCCATGCGCCAGTGCGGATCGCATGCACGCACTTGAGGAACTCGGACGCGCCCTGCAGGAGCAGCAGGCCCAGCGCGACCGGCAGCACCGACTTGAGCGGGTACAGCGGCGGCATCCAGGCGCTGGCCATCGCGCGCTCCTGCCGCTGCCAGGACAGGATCGCCCAGTCCACCGACAGCCAGAAGAAGATGGCGATGCCGGGAAAAAAGAGGAACAGGTAGCAGAACGCGTCCACCGAGGCCTGTACCTTCACCGGCCACTTCTGGTAGAGGAAATCGGTGCGGATGTGCGAGCCGCGGTACAGCGTGTAGGCGGCCCCCAGCATGAACAGCGCCCCGTAGAGCATGTACGAGAGGTCGAAGGCCCAGTACGTCGGCTTCACCAGGTAGCGCATCGCGATTTCCCAGGTCATCACGAAGATCAGCGGAATCACCAGCCATCCCGCGATGCGGCCAGACCAGTCGCTGATCGCGTCGATGCCGCGGGTTACGCGCACCAGGGCGCCCGATTCGGTTCTCATGCACCCTCCCCAAAAAAACGGGCGGCCTGGCGGCCGCCCGTACCGGTTCGCTGCCGGCGGGCTACTTGCCGCCCTTCAGGTGCGCCTCGGCGACCGACGTGTTCAGCTTCTGGATGCTGAGCCAGTAGGGCACCGTGTCCTTGGCGAATGCGGTCTGCGAATCAAGCACCTTCTTGAAGAACGCGTTCTTTGACGCAGTCTCGGCGTAGACCTTCTTCGCCGCCGCCGTGTACGCCGTGAAGTAATCCTGCGGCGTGTCGTGCGCCTGCACGCCGTGCTTGGTCTTGAGCTCGATCAGCGCCAGTGTGTTGGCGCGGATGCGATACGCCATGGTGTCCATGAGGGACGCCATCGCCGCGGTCTCGAAGATCGCCTGCACGTCCTTCGGCAGCTTGTTCCAGAAGTTCTTGTTGATGTAGATGTCTGCGTTGACGACGTTCTGGTGCAGGCCCTGCAGGTAGTAATGCTTGAACGCCCGCTGAAAGCCGTAGGCGATATCGGTCACCGGGCAGCACCATTCCGCGCCGTCGAGCACACCGCGCTCGGCCGAGGGAATGATCTCGCCCCCGGGCAGGAACACCGCCGGCACGCCCATTTCCTTGTAGATCGCGCCCGGGATCCCCGGCGGGGTGCGGAAGCGGCGCTTCTTCAGGTCTTCGACGCTCTTGATCGGCTCCTTGAACCAGCCCAGCGCCTCGGGGCCGACCGACTGCACCATGAAGCCGACCACGTTCATCTTCAGATGCTGGTCCCACATCTCGCGGTACAGGTCCCTGCCGCCGCCGTGGAAGAACCACGAGAGCCAGGCCATCTGGTCCATGCCCACGCCGGAGCCCGCCGAGGGCGAGCCGAACAGCGTCGCGGCGGGGTGCTTGCCGGTCCAGTAGTGTGTCCACGCGAAGCCGGCTTCGACCAGGCCCTTGTCCACCGCGTCGAGCGTCTCGGCGGTGCCGACCACTGCGCCGTCGGCCAGCACCTCGATCTTGAGGCGGCCGTTGGTCATCGCCTCCATGCGCTTGGAGAACTCCTGCAACAGCTTGAACTCGTCGGCCGATGCCGGCACCACGGTCTGCAGCCGCATGCGATGGGTCTGCGCAAGCGCGAGGCCCGGCAGCAGCGCGGCCAGGAGCGCGAGCGCGGCCGCGCGGCGCATCCAGCTAGTGAACCGATCCATGTTGTCCCCTTTTGTTGACTGGTCAAAGAATGAAACCGCTTGCAAAGACTATTTTAGGGGTTCGTCATAGTCAAGCTGCGGTGCAACAGAAAGCAACTGCAAACGTTTTCATCGGCAGTGCTAGAGTTGCCCCCGATGGCTCGACGCCCCAACCCGAAGCTCTCCGACGTCGCCCGGGCAGCCGGCGTTTCCCTCGCCACGGCCTCGCGCGCGCTGGCCGACCCGGGCCTCGTGCGCCGGGAAACGCGCGAGCGCGTCCAGGGCGCGGCGAGCATGCTGGGCTACGTCCCGCACGGGGCGGCGCGGGCGCTGGCCACGCGCCGTTCGCGCACCGTGGGCGCGGTGTTCCCGCCGGTCGACAACCCGATCTTCGCGGCGGCCACGCAGGCGCTGGGGCACCAGCTGGCGACGGCGGGCTACACGCTGCTGCTCGCCGCTCACGAATACGACCCTTCGGCCGAGCTCGCGGTGACGCGCGCGCTGCTGGAGCGGGGCGTGGATGGCCTGGTGTTCGTCGGCATGGACCATGACCCGGAACTGTTCACGCTGCTCGCGCAGGCCGGCGTCCCTTATGACCTGATGTGGTCGCTGGACCCGGCGCGCTTCCACCCGTGCGTGGGCGTCGCCCACCGCATGGCGTCGGTGCGCGCCACCCAGCATCTGCTGGAGCTTGGCCACCGCGAGTTCGCGGTGATCGCCGGGCATACCGCCCACAACGACCGCACCCGCGAACGGCTGGCGGGCGTGCGCGAGGCTCTCGCGGCGCGCTCGATCGAGCTGCGGCCCGAACGCATCGCGGAGGCCGAGTTCGCGCTGCCGCAGGCGCGCGCGGCGTTGCGCCTGCTGCTGGAGCGCTCGCCGGGCTTCACCGCGCTGGTGTGCGGCAACGACGTGCTGGCGATCGGCGCCCTGGCCGAATGCGCGAGCCGGGGCATCGCGGTTCCGGCGCGGCTTTCGATCGTCGGTTTCGACGACATCGACATGGCTTCGGGGGTCACCCCCGCGCTCACCACGGTGCGGGTTCCCGCTGCGGAAATGGGCCGGCGCGCGGCCGCGCGCATGCTCGCGCGCCTCGCCGGCGGCGCGGTGGCGCACGTGGAGGAATTGCCGGCGGAGGTGATCGTGCGGGCGAGCACCGGCCCGGCGCCGCGATGATCGAGGCCGATTACATCGTCGTCGGCGCGGGGTCGGCGGGCTGCGTGCTCGCGCACCGGCTCTCCGCCGACGGCCGCCACCGCGTCCTGCTGCTGGAAGCGGGCCCGCGCGACCGCTCGCTCTGGATCCACCTGCCGATCGGCTACGGCAAGACCATGTTCCACCCGGTCTACAACTGGGGCTTCCAGACCGACCCCGAACCGACCATGAACGGGCGGCGCATCTACTGGCCGCGCGGCCGGGGCCTGGGCGGCTCCTCCTCCATCAACGGCCTCATCTACGTGCGCGGCCAGCGCGAGGATTACGACGCCTGGGCGGCGGCCGGCAACCGCGGCTGGGGCTGGGACGAGGTGCTGCCGTACTTCCGGCGCAGCCTCAGCTCGGTTTCGGACATCGGCGCGAAGCACGAGCTGATCGAAGCCATCATCGCCGGCGCCGGCGAGCTGGGAATCCGCCGCAGGCCCGACTTCAACGGCGGTGACCAGGAAGGCGTCGGCTACTACCAGCTGTTCACCAAGGCTGGCTGGCGCTCGAGCAGCGCCACCGCGTACCTCAGGCCGGCCGAGGGCCGGCCAAACCTGCAGGTCGAGACCGGAGCGCAGGCGACGCGCATCCTCTTTGAAGGTGCGCGCGCGGTCGCGGTGCAGTACCGCAAGGGCGGCGCGATGCGCGAGGCCAGGGCCGCCCGCGAGGTCATCCTCAGCGCCGGCGCGCTGCAGAGCCCGCAGCTGCTGCAACTCTCGGGCGTGGGGCCGGGCGCGCTGCTGCACAGCTTCGGCCTGCCCGTGCTCAAGGACCTGCCGGGCGTGGGCGAGAACCTGCAGGACCATTTGCAGTTGCGCGTCATGTACCTGTGCACGCGCCCGATCACCACCAACGACGACCTTGCCAGCTGGTGGCGCAGCCTGAAGATCGGCCTGCAATGGGTCCTCACCCGCAGCGGGCCGCTCGCGATCGGCATCAACCAGGGCGGGCTGTTCACGCGCGCGTTGCCGGAGTCCAGGACGCCGGACGTGCAGTTCCATTTCGCCACGCTCTCGGCCGAGCTCGCGGGCGCGAAGCCGCACCCCTGGCCGGGCTTCACGATGTCGGTCTGCCAGCTGCGCCCCGAATCGCGCGGCACCGTGCGCATCCGCTCCGCCGACCCCTTGGAGCCGCCCTCGATGCAGCCGAACTACCTTTCGGCGGAGCTTGACCGGCGCTGCGCGGTGGCGGGCGTGCGCCTGGCGCGCTCGCTGGCCTCGACCGCGGCCCTGCGGCCCTACGTCGCGGAGGAGTATCGGCCCGGCGCGCAGGCAACAACCGACGAGGAGCTCCTGGAGTTCGCGCGCGATCACGGCGCGACCATCTTCCACCCCTCAGGCACCTGCAAGATGGGCAGCGACCCGATGGCAGTGGTCGACGATCGCCTGCGCGTGCACGGCCTGCAGGCCCTGCGGGTGGTCGACTGCTCGATCATGCCGGCGCTGGTTTCCGGCAACACCCACGCGCCGGTGGTGATGATCGCCGAGAAGGCATCGGATCTGATCCTGGAGGACGCCCGCTAGGAAGAATCCCCGCTACTGGGCAAAGGTCGCCGCCAGTTCGCCCGCGGCGCGCTGCAGCGTGGGGACATGTTCGAGCGCGCGCGGCAGGGGCATGCGCGCCACCGGAGCCTGCATCGCCACCGCGCCGATCGCGCGTCCGTCGCGCCAGAGCATCGGCACCGCCACGCAGACCAGGCCGGTGATGAACTCCTCGGCATCGGTGCCCACGCGCTCGCGGCGCACGCGCTTGAGGTGCGCCTCGAGCGCGCTGCGCTCGGCCAAGCTACACGGGGTGTGCCGCTCCAGCCGCAGATGCGCCATCAGCCGCGCGCGCCGCGCGGCGGGCAGCAGCGCGAGCAGCAGCTTGCCGCTCGCGGTGCAGTGCAGCGGCACCTTGGAGCCGGGCTGGAGATTGACGCGCAGCGGCGAGGGCGTCTCGACGCGGTCAAGGTAGACCACCTGCGCGCCCTCGAGCATGGTGAGGTTGCAGGTCTCGCCCAGTTCGTCGACCAGCCCCTGCAGGATCGCGCGCCGCGCGCCGCGATGGGTGGAATTCGCCAGCACCCGCAGCGCGAGCGAGGACAGTCTCGGGCCGATCGTGAATCGCCGGCCTTCCGGCTCGCGGCCCACCAGTTCCGCGCCGGCGAGTTGCCCGAGCAGGCGATGCACCGTGGGCTTGGGCAGGCGCACGCGCTGCGCGAGGGAGGCGAGCGTGACCGGGCCATCGTTCTGGGCGAGCGCGTCGAGCAGCGCAAAGGCGCGCACGCTGGCGGCGGCATGGTCGAGTTTGCGGGCCATGAAATCGCCAAGTTATCAGAAAATGGAACGAATCCGGCACATTTTCGCACTCCGCCTTGTCCCCGCGAGGGCGCTGTGGAAGACTTCTCTCCTCGTTCAGGAGGAAACCCCATGGGCAAGACCGAAACAATCCCCGTCCCTGCCGCCGTCATTGGCAAGCAGAAGATGACGCCCTCGGAAGCCTTCGTCGAGGCGATGGTCGCGCAGGGCGTGCGCAACGTGTTCGGCATCGTCGGCTCGGCCTACATGGACGCGCTGGACCTCTTCCCCGCCGCAGGCATCCGCTTCATCCCCACGGTGCACGAGCAGGGCTCGGCGCACATGGCCGACGGCTACTACCGCGTCACGGGCAAGCACGGCGTGTGCATCGGGCAGAACGGCCCGGGGATCACGAATTTCGTCACCGCGATCGCGGCGGCGTACTGGGCGCACAGCGCCGTGGTCGCGATCACGCCCGAGACGGGCTCGCTGTCGATTGGCCTGGGCGGCTTCCAGGAGACCGACCAGCTGCCGATCTTCTCCAAGATCACCAAGTTCCAGGCGCACGTGAACAACCCGGCGCGCATGGCGGAAATGACCGCGCGCGCCTTCGACCGTGCCATCCTCGAGATGGGCCCGACGCAGCTCAACATCCCGCGCGACTTCTTCTACGGCGAGATCGAGTGCGAGATTGCGCAGCCGATCCGCGTCGAGCGCGGCGCCGGCGGCGGCGCGAGCCTGGATGCGGCGGCGGCGGTGCTCGCCGGGGCGAAGTTCCCGGTGATCATCGCCGGCGGCGGCGTGATTGCGGCCAACGGCGTCGGCGCCTGCGTGGCGCTCGCCGAGTTGCTCGATGCGCCCGTCTGCAACTCGTACCTGCACAACGACACGTTCCCGGCCAGCCACCGCCTGTGGTGCGGCCCGCTCGGCTACCACGGCTCCAAGGCCGCGATGAAGGTGCTGTCCAAGGCCGACGTGGTCGTCGCGCTCGGCTCGCGCCTCGGGCCCTTCGGCGTGCTGCCGCAGTACGGCTTCGATTACTGGCCGGCGCACGCCAAGCTGATCCAGATCGACGCCGATGCCAAGGTGCTGGGCCTGGTGAAGAAGACCTCGGTCACGGTGAATGGCGATGCGCGCGAAGCCGCCGAAGCGCTGGTCGCGCGCCTCAGGGGCCGCAGCCTGGCGGGCACGGCGAGCAAGGCGGAGCGCCTGGGCCTTGTCAAGGCCGAGAAGGAGGCCTGGACCAAGGAACTCGCCGGCTGGGACCACGAGAACGACCAATGGAGCCTGGAAGTCGCCAAGGACTCGAAGTTCATGCACCCGCGCATGATGCTGCGCGAGCTGCAGAAGGCGATGCCCGCCGATGCGATGGTCTCCACCGACATCGGCAACATCTGCCAGGTCGCCAACTCCTACCTCACGTTCGACAAGCCGCGCTCGATGTTCGGCGCCATGATGTTCGGCAACTGCGGCTACGCCTTCCCGACCATGATCGGCTGCAAGTCGGGCGCGCCCGACCGCACGGCGGTGGCGTACGTGGGCGACGGCGCCTGGGGCATGAGCTTCGGCGAGATCCTCACCTGCGTGCGGGAGAACATTCCGGTGACTGCCGTGGTGTTCAACAACCAGCAATGGGGCGCCGAGAAGAAGAACCACGTCGACTTCTACCGCAACCGCTTCCTGGGCGTGGACCTGGAGAACCCGAGCTTCGCCGGCATCGCCAAAGCCATGGGGGCCGAGGGCATCGTGGTGGACAAGGTGTCCGATGTGGGCGATGCTTTCCGGGCGGCCTGCCAGGCGCAGAAGGAAGGCAAGACCACGATCGTCGAGATGATGTGCACGCGGGAACTCGGCGACCCGTTCCGCCGCGACGCGCTGAGGAAGCCGCGCCGCATGCTGGAGAAGTACAAGGCGATGGTCTGATCCCGCGGCAAACGGGCAAACAGGGTCTGAGGAGGCCAAGATGAGGAAGATCGTTTTGTTGGCGGGGCTGCTGCTGGCAACCCAGGCGGGGGCGCAGGACTGGCCTGTGAAGCCGGTCCGGTTCATCAACCCGTTCCCGGCCGGCGGCGGCACGGACACGTTCGCCCGGCCGCTGTCGGTGGTGTTGAGCAGGAACCTCGGGCAGCAGTTCATCGTCGAGAACCAGGGCGGTGCGGGCGGCACGGTCGGCGCGGCGAACGCCGCGCGGGCCGGGGGCGACGGCTACACGTTCCTGATCGGGGCGGTGCACCACACCATCGCGCCGAGCGTGTACCCGAAGCTCAGCTACGACCTCGAGAAGGACTTCGTCCCCGTCACGCTGCTCGCCACGGTGCCGAACGTGGTGGTGCTGAACTCGAAGACTAACTTCAAGACGGTGAAGGAACTCGAGACGTTCGCGAAGGCGAACCCGGGGCGGCTGAACTACGGCTCGCCGGGATCGGGCACCTCGCAGCACCTCGCGGCGGAGCTCTTCAAGCTGGGCACCAAGACCTTCATGGTCCATATTCCCTACCGCGGCCTCGGGCCGGCGATGCAGGACTTCCTCGCCGGCAACTTCGAGGTCATGTTCGACGGGCTGGGGGCGTCGGCGGCGCAGATCAAGGCGGGCAAGATCCGCGGCATCGGCATGATGGCGCCGAAGCGCCATCCTCAGTTCCCCGACATCCCGACCATGGCCGAGCAGGGCTATCCGGGCATGGAAGTGTCAACCTGGTACGCGATGTGGGGCATCCGCGGCACGCCGCAGACGGTCATCGACAAGATGTACGCCGAAGTGTCGAAGGCCCTCAAGGATCCGGCCATCGTCAAGGTCTGGGAGGTCACCGGCGCCGACTTCGGCGGCCAGCGCCCCGGGGAGTTCGCCAAATACGTGCGCTCCGAGATCGAACGCTGGGCCAGGGTTTCCAAGGCGGCCAACATCAAGGTGGACAACTGACCTGATAGGCGCGGCCCAAACCCCGGTTTCCGAGGCGCGCGACGCGGTCGCTGGGTTGGTGCGCCGCGCGCGCGACGCCCAGCGCGAGTTCGCCCGCTGGCCGCAGGCGCGCGTCGACGAGGCCGCGCTTGCCTGCGGCTGGGCGATCATGAAGCCGCAGAACAACCGCGTGCTCGCCGAGATGGCGGTGCGCGACTCGGGCCTCGGCAACGTCGAGGACAAGATCCAGAAGAACCATCGCAAGACCCTGGGCCTGCTGCGCGACATCGCCGGCGTGAGGACGGTCGGCGTGCTCGCCGAGGTCCCGGAAAAGGGCATCACGGAAATCGCGCGGCCGGTCGGCGTGGTCGCCGCCATCACGCCCTCGACCAACCCCGGCGCGACGCCCGCCAACCAGATCATCAACGCCATCAAGTGCGGCAACGCGATCATCCTCGCGCCCTCGCCCAAGGGTTCCAGCACCGGCGAGAAGCTGCTCGAGTTCGTCCACGCCGAGCTTGCAAAGGTGGGCGCGCCCGCCGGCCTGGTACAGATCCTCCCCGCGCCGGTGACCAAGGCGGCGACGCTCGAGCTGATGCGCCAGGCAGACCTGGTCGCCGCCACCGGATCGCAGGCCAACATCCGCGCGGCGTACTCCAGCGGCAAGCCCGCGATCGGCGTCGGCATGGGCAACGTGGTCTCGATCGTGGACGCCAGCGCCGAGCTCGCCGACGCGGCGCGAAAGATCGCGCTCTCCAAGACCTTCGACAACGCCACCAGCTGCTCGTCCGAGAACTCGGTTGTGATCCTCGCGCCGGTCTACGACGCGATGCTGGCCGAGTTGGCGAAAGCGGGCGGCGTGATGCTGGGCGACACCGACAAGGCGCGGCTGCAGAAGCTGATGTTCCGCGACGACAAGCTCGCCCCGGCCGCGACGGCCCAGGCCGCGCCGCGCTTAGCGTCGCTGGCCGGCGTGGAGAACGCCGCGGCCAAGGCGGCGCGCTTCCTGATGGTGGAGGAATCGGGCGTCGGCCCCGCCTGTCCCTTCTCCGGCGAGAAGCTCTCGCCGGTGCTCGCGGTCTACCGCGCGGCGGGCTTCGACCAAGCCTTTGCGCTCACCCGCCGGATCTACGATTACCAGGGCCGCGGGCACTCGGTGTCGATCCACACCCGGGACGAGGCGCAGGTGCGCCGGCTCGGCCTCGAGATGGAGGTCGCCCGGGTGATCGTCAACCAGGCGCATTGCATTGCCACCGGCGGCAGCTTCGACAACGGGCTGCCGTTCTCGCTGTCGATGGGCTGCGGCACGTGGGGCGGCAACAGCTTCTCGGACAACATGCACTGGCGCCATTTCCTCAACATCACGCGCATCGCCCGCGTGATCCCCGAGCGCGTCCCGACCGAGTCCGAGATCTTCGGCAGCTACTTCGCCAAGCACGGCAGGGGCTGATGGCGCAGCAGACCCTGCGCGACGTGCTCGCCGGGCATGTTGCGCGCCAGCCTGACCGGCCCTTCCTGATCGCCCCCGAGAGCGGACGGATCCTGCTCTACCGCGAGATCGACCGCCAGTGGCGCATCCTGGCGCGCTTCCTGGCAGCCTCAGGCCTTGAGCGCGGCGACAAGGTGGCGCTGTACCTGCACAACGGCTACCAGGCCGCGCTGCTGTTCCTCGCCACCATGGTCGGCGGCTACGTGATCGCGCCGCTGAACCTGCTCTCGCAGCGCTCGCAGCTGGCTTACGTGCTCGATCACTGCGACTGCAAGGTGCTGTTCACGTCGCGCGAATACGAGAAGGCCCTGGGGGAGGCGCTCGCCGACGTAAAGCGCCGCATCCGGGTGATCGTCATCGACACCGACTCGCCGGCGCTCTTTCTGGATGAAGAACTGCCGGCGAAGCAGCTCGAGCCGGTCGCGCCGCAGGATCCGGCGCTCTTGATGTACACCTCGGGCACCACGGGGACGCCCAAGGGCGCACTGCTCACCCACGCCAACCTGGTGGCGGGCGGCCGCGCCGTGACGGACTGGCACGGCCTCGGGCCCGAAGACCGGTGCCTGTCGTCGCTGCCGATCTACCACATCAACGGCCAGGTGATCGCCACGGTGACGCCGTTCGTCTCCGGCGGCAGCCTGATCGCGCCGCGCCGCTTCAGCGTGTCGACCTGGTGGGACATGGTCGAGCGCCACGAGGCGACCTGGATCAACCTGGTGCCGACGATCATCGCCTACCTGCTGAACGCCGCCGAGCCCGGGCGCAAGTACGCCTTCCCGAAGGTGCGCTTCGGCCGCTCGGCCTCGGCGCCGCTGCCGCCCGAGCAGCACCGCGCCTTCGAGCAGACCTTCGGCGTGTCGGTGACCGAGTGCATGGGCATGACCGAGACCTCGTCGGTGGCATTCGCCAACCCGCAGGATCCGGCCAGGCGCAAGTACGGCAGCCTCGGGCTGCCTTGCGGCGTCGAGGCGCGCGTGGTGAACGGCGAGCTGCAATTGCGCGGGCCGAACATCATGACGGGCTACTACAAGGCCCCGGAACTGACCGCGAAGACGTTCGATGCCGAGGGCTGGCTGCTCACGGGCGACCTCGGCCATGCGGACGCGGACGGATTCTTCTACATCTCAGGCCGCTCCAAGGAGCTGATCATCAAGGGCGGCGAGAACATCGCGCCGCGCGAGATCGACGAGGCCCTGCTGAAGCATCCGGCGGTGCTGGAGGCCGCGGCGGTCGGCATCCCGGACAAGAACTACGGCCAGGACATCCTCGCCTGCGTGGTGCTGAAGCAGGGCGCGAGCCTGTCGGAGGCGGAACTGCGCCAGTTCTGCCTGGGGGAGCTCGGCCGCTACAAGACGCCCCGGGAGTTCCGCATCCTCGCCGAACTGCCCAAGGGGCCCTCGGGAAAGGTGCAACGGCTCAAGCTGGCCGGCGACGTTTGAGGCGGTTCTGGCGTGGGCAGAGCGGATCGTGGGCATCGCGCACGCGCCGATCACGCGGTCTGCCGGAGAGATTCCCTCCGTAGGCGCAGACAACCCCCACGCCGGCTTACCCCATGTGCCAACCGTGACTCACGACGATAGACTGGCCCGTGAGCGCTTTGGTTGGAAACGCGGCAAGGAAGAGCGCCACCTGGGCGACTTCGTTCACGGTGGTGAACTCGCCATCGACGGTCGTGCGCAACATGACGTCCTTGACGACCGATTCCTCAGAGATGTTCATCTCTTTCGCGAGTTGAGGAATCTGCCGCTCGATCAGCGGCGTGCGCACAAAGCCCGGGCAGATGAGGTTGGAGCGGATGCCGTGCGGCGCGCCCTCCTTCGCCACCACGCGGCACAGGCCTGCCAACCCGTGCTTGGCGGCGACGTAGGGGCCTTTCTGCACCGAGGCCTCGAGCGAATGCACCGAGCCCATGAGGATGATCGAGCCGCCGCGCTTCTGGCGGATCATGTGCCGCAGGCAGGCGCGCGTGGTCAGGAAACCGCCATCGAGATGGATCCCCAGCACCCGCTTCCAGTTGGCGAAAGACACCTCGGCGATGCTGTCGATGTGCTGCACGCCCGCGTTGCTCACAAGAATGTCGACGCCGCCCAGCTGGCGCACCGCCTCATCCACGCCCCGCTCCACTTGCCCCTCGTCGGTCACGTCCATGCGCAGGCTGATGGTGTTCTTCGTCCCGGTTCGGGGTTCATTCAAGTCCGCGATGCAGACCTTCGCCCCCGCCTCGGCGAAGACGCGGGCGATCTCGGCGCCGATGCCGCTCGCTGCGCCGGTGACGATGGCAGATTTCCCGTTGAGCGTCATGGGGGCTCCTGGGGGAGTAGGAACACGAACGGCGGCGCCATCGCGAGCCAGGTCTCAGGTGCGCAGAAATCCACCGTCGACGGCGATGGTCTCGCCGGTGATGAACGACGCGGCTTCCGAGGCGAGGAAAAGGGCCGCCCTTGCGATGTCCTCCGCCTCGGCAAGGCGGCCGAGCGGTATGCGCGCGAGCACCCGCTCGCGCAGCGCGGCGTCGAGCTGCGCGCTCACCATGTCGGTGGCGACCACCGCCGGCGCAATGGCGTTGACGCGGATGCCCTGCGCGCCGAGCTCGCGGCCCAGGCCGCGGGTGATGGCCACCACAGCCGCCTTGGTCGCGCCGTACCAGACGTTGCCGATCGCGCCGCCGCCCTTTTCGTGCGACACCGAGGCGATATTGATGATCGACGCGCCCCGCCGTCCCCGCATGGCGGGAACCGCCGCCTGCACGCAATTGAAGATGCCCGTGACGTTCACCGCAAGCAGGCGGTCCCAGGCCTCGCCGGTGGTCTGGTCGAAAGGTCCGGAGGCGAGAAGGCCGGCGTTATTCACCAGCACATCGATCGCACCGACTTTGTCCATGCATTTTCTTACCGATGCGCGATCCGTCACATCCATCGCCAGGCCGCCGCCCGCGATGTCGGCCCGGTGAACGACGAAGCCTTCCTTTTCGAAACCGGCAGCAATACCCGCGCCAAGCCCGCGAGCCGCGCCGGTGACGAGCACGACCCTGCCGTTCATGAGGAGAAGGTCATTTCGGTGCCCGCGAAGCGGATGCGCGCGTACTCGATGTCGCGCCGCTGCGCGAGCCAGCCCGCGAGCTCGGCGAGCGGCGTGGTGCGAAAGCTGTATTGCGGCGGCGGCTTGCTCAGGGGCGCGAGCAACTTGCGGTCGTAGAAGGCGGCGAGCAGCAGCTCCTCGTCGAGCGCGCCGGGGAGCTCGCGCCGCAGCCGCGGCAGCCAGGGCTCGAGGTTCTCCCCCGGTCGGTTGCTGACGAGGTCCTTTTCCTTCAAATCGATTCGATCGAGAAAATCGCCGGAAATCGGAGCGGCGAGCTTTCCATAGCAGCCGGCCGCGTACTTGCGGACCTCGTCCGGGATCGTCTTGTAGCGCTCGCCCTGCACCACGTTCAGCACTGCCTGCGTGACGATGTACTGCGCGAACGGGCTCACCGCGATCGGATAGCCGAGGTCCTTGCGCACGCGCGCCGCCTCCTCGAGAATCTCGGGCAGGCGGTGCTCGATTTTCATCGTCTGCAGCTGGTAGCGCAGGTTGGAGATCATGCCGCCGGGAATCTGGTGCTGGTAGAGCGCCGGATCGTATTTCGCCGGCACGCCGGCGGGCTTATCCTCGCGCACGCACAGCCAGCGGAAATAGTCCGCCACCCGCTTCAGCGCTTTCCGGTTCATGCCCGTCTTGAACCCCAATCGCTCGGCGCGCCCGGCGATCTCCTCTGTCGCCGGCAGCGACGCGCCGTTCGCAAGCGGCTCGCTCGCGGTGTAGCCGTGGGCGAAGCCGCTCTCGATCGCGACCTGATAGACCTCGGGCGCGAGCCCGGATTGGCAATGCGAGTGCAGCTGCACCGGGATCGGGCCTGCCGCCTGGACCACAGCCGAAAAGAGCGAGCGGCCGCGCTCCGGGGTCAAAAGGCCGGTCGGGTCCTTGATGCACAGGATGTCGGACTTCTGCTCGACGAGTTCTTTCGCGCGCGCGACGTAGTACGCGTCCGTGTGCACCGGCGAGAGCGTGTAGGTCAGCCAGCCGTTGATCTTCATCCCCGCCTCGCGGCCGGCCTTGATCGAAGATTCGAGGTTGCGGTTGTCGTTCAGCGCGTCGTAGACCGTGAACACCTTGATGCCGAGCTTCGCCAGCACCTTCGCGTTCAGCTCGACCACGTCGTCCGGGAAGAGCTCGAAGGTGTAGAGGCTCTGGCCTCGCGTCAAGGCGTCGGTTGGGGTGCGCAGCCGCTCGCACAGCAGCTTGACGCGCGCGAACGGATCCTCGTGCAGATAGCGCACGCAGACATCGAACACCGCGCCGCCGAGGATGTTGATCGTGTCGTAGCCGCAGCGATCGATCTCCTCGAGGATTGGCGTCATCATGGCCGTCGTCATCCGGGTGCCCCAGAGGCATTGGTGCGCGTCGCGCAGCGTTACATCCACGAAACCGAAGCGTTTCATCGCAATTCGATCAACTCGGGTCGATCAGCATGAGCGGCTGGCCGTGCTCGACCGACTGCGCGTTGCCGACCAGGACTTCCCTGACGACGCCGCTCAGGCCCGCCTCGACCTGGTTCATCAGCTTCATCACTTCGATGATGCCGACCACGGTGCCAGGCTCGACCTTGCTGCCCGCCTCGACGAACGGCGGCGCATCCGGCGCCGGCGCGCGGTAGAACGTGCCGACCATCGGGGCGTGCACCGCCGGCGCATCCGCGGGTGCTTCAGTTTTCGACAAAACCCTTTGTTCCGGCTCGCCTTTCGGTTCCACTGGCGCATGGCTACCCACTTGCGCTCCATTGGCCCGGCGCACGTTGACCTCGATGTCGCCGACCTTGAGGCGGAATTCGCCGAAGTGCGACGCGGTGCGGATCACCTCGGCGATCTTCAGCAGGTCCTGGTAGGACAGTTCGCGGCTCGCCATTGGCAGGATAATATTCGACCATGAGCCTACCCGTCATCATTACCGTCGCTATTACCGGCGCCGTGCCGAAGAAGAAGGACAATGCGGCGGTTCCGGTCGTCCCCGCCGAGCAGGTGGAGTCGACGCACGAGGCCTTCGAGGCCGGCGCTTCGCTCGTCCACATCCATGTGCGCAATCCGGACGAGTCGCCCGGCTCCGATCCCGAGCTCTACGGGCGCGTGCAGGAGGGAGTGCGCAAGCATTGCCCGGGCATGATCGTGCAGTTCTCCACCGGTGGCCGCGGGCGCGAGCAGTCCAGGCGCGGCGCAATGCTGTATCTGAAGCCCGATATGGCGTCGCTCGCCACCGGCTCGGTGAACTTCCCGACCAACATCTACGAGAACCCGCCCGACTTCGTCGAAGGTCTGGCCAAGGCCATGCTCGAGAACGACATCAAGCCCGAGGTCGAGGTGTTCGACCTGGCGATGCTCTACAACGCCGCCAATCTCGTCAAAAAGGGCCTGCTCAAGGATCCTCCGCATGTGCAGTTCGTGATGGGCATCCCGAATGCCATGCCTGCGCGGCGTTCCATTTTTGACTTTCTGCGTTCCGAACTCAAACAGGTGCTCCCGAACGCAACCTGGGTCGCCGCGGGGGTCGCGCGGCACCAATGGGAAGTGAACCAGTGGTGCATGGAGACCGGCGGTCACTGCCGCACCGGGCTCGAGGACAACCTCAGAATCACCCCCGACCGTCTCGCGGCGAGCAACGCGGAACTCGTCAAGCTCATCGTCGACAACTGCGCGAAATTCGACCGCCGGCCTGCGACGCCGAAGGAAGCGCGGCGGATACTGGGGCTGCGCGCGGCCTGATCGCCGGCGGTCAGGCCTGGCGCGACTGCGCCACCACCGGCGCGTTTCAGGCCGCGAGCGTGTCGGGTGCGGTGTAGTCGTAGCCGAGGTCGTCGGCGACCGCCTTGCAGGTGACCTTGCCGAGGGCGACGTTGAGGCCGTTGCGCAGATGCGCGTCGTCGGCCAGGGCCTTCCTCCAGCCCTTGTTGGCGATGGCGAGCGCGAAGGGCAGGGTGACGTTGTTCAGCGCGTAGGTCGAGGTGCGGGCGACACCGCCCGGCATGTTGGCCACGCAGTAATGGATGACGTTGTCGACCACATAGGTCGGCTCGGCATGGGTGGTGGCCTTGGAGGTCTCGGCGCAGCCGCCCTGGTCGATGGCGACGTCCACGAGAACCGCGCCGGGCTTCCAGTCCTTCAGCATGGCGCGGGTGACGAGCTTGGGCGCCGCGGCGCCGGGGATCAGCACCCCGCCGATGACCAGATCGGCGGTGGCGCATTCGTCTTCGACCGCGCCCTGGGTGGAGTAGATGGTCTTGAGCTGGGTGCCGAAGCGCGCGACCAGCTCTTCCATGCGCTCGGTGCTCTTCTCGAGGATGGTCACCTCAGCGCCCATGCCGAGCGCAATGGCAGCGGCATTGGTGCCGACCACGCCGCCGCCCAGGATCACCACCTTGGCGGGGGCCACACCCGGAACGCCGCCGAGCAGCACGCCGCGGCCGCCCTGGGCCTTCTCCAGGCAATGGGCGCCGGACTGGACCGACATGCGGCCGGCGACCTGCGACATCGGGGCCAGCAGCGGCAGGCCGCCGCGCGGCGAGGTCACGGTCTCGTAGGCGATGCAGACGGCGCCGGAGTTGACCAGATCGCGGGTCTGCTCCGGATCGGGCGCGAGATGCAGATAGGTGTAGAGGGTCTGGCCTTGGCGCAGCATGGCGCGCTCGGCCGCCTGCGGCTCCTTGACCTTCACCAGCAGGTCGGCCTTGGCGAAGATCTCGGCGGCGGACGGGATGATCGTGGCGCCGGCCGCGGCATAGTCGGCGTCGGTCGCGCCGATCCCGGCGCCGGCATTGGCCTGCACCCAGACCTTGTGGCCCTGGCGCACGGCTTCGCGCACCGACAAGGGCGTCATGCCGACGCGGTATTCGTGATTCTTGATTTCCTCCGGTACGCCGATGAGCATGTTTCAGTCCTCCAAGAGCTAGTCTAGCGGGGTGCCAGGTCCGCCTGGGTGGTGAAGGAGTCGGCGTAGAACTCGTCCTCCGGCAGCCGGCACTGCCCTAGGAAGTCCTTCTTTGCCGAATCCACCATGACCGGCACGCCGCAGGCGTAGACCTGGTGTGCGGAAAGATCCGGGAAATCCTGCATCACCGCGCGGTGGACGAAGCCGGTGCGCCCGGTCCAGTGGTCCTCGGACAGCGCGTCCGAAATCACCGGGACGTACTTCAAGTGCCCCTGCGCCGCCCAGCCTTCGGCGAGCGCGTTCAGGTACAGGTCCTTGGGCCGCCGCCCGCCCCAGTACAGCGTCATCGGCCGCGCGATGCCCTTGTGGATCATGTGCTCGATCACCGCCTTGATGGGCGCGAAGCCGGTGCCGGAGGCGACGAACACGATGGGCCGGTCGGAATCCTCGCGCAGGAAGAAGGTGCCCAGCGGGCCCTCGAAGCGCAGGATGTCGCGTTCCTTCATCTTGCCGAAGACATGGTCGGTGAACTGGCCGCCGGCGACGTGGCGCACGTGCAGTTGCAGCAGTTCGGCGTCGTGCGGCGCGTTGGCCATGGAGAAGCTGCGCCGCGCGCCCTCCTTCAGCAGGAACTCGATGTACTGCCCGGCAAGGAACGCGAGCTTCTCGTTCGCGGGCAGCTTCAGGTGCAGGGCCATCACGTCATCGGCGAGCCGTTCCATCTTCTGCACCCGGCAGGGCAGCGTCTTCACCTGGATGTCCTTGGCTGCGCCGACGGTGCGTGCCTCGATCACCAGGTCCGACAGCGGCCTGGCCTGGCAAAAGAGCGCCTTGCCCTGCGCCCTCTCCTGGTCGGTGAGCGCTTTCTTCTGGTAAGTGCCGTAGTCCACGCTGCCGGACAGGATCTTGCCCTTGCAGCTGCCGCAGGCGCCGTTCTTGCAGCCATAGGGCAGCACGATGCCCTGGCCCAGCGCGGCGGCGAGCACGGCCTCGCCGTCCTCCACCTGGAAGGCGAGACCTGCGGGCTGGACCGTGACGGTGTGCATACAATGTCCGCTGCGAAAATGGCTACGGTGAAAAAGCGCCTGCTGATGGCCGGTTTTGGCGACGTCGCGCGCCGTGCCTTGCCGCGCCTGCAACCGGCGTTCGAGTGCCGGCACGGGTCGCGCGCCACGGGCTTCGACCTGGACCGGCCCGAAACCCTCGCCGGGCTCGAAGCCGACGCGGTGCTCCATTGCGCGCCGCCCCCGCCAACCGGGGAAACCGACCCGCGCACCGCGCACCTGCTCGCGGCGCTGGAAAAGGCCCGCATTCTACCCAGCCGGATGGTCTACGTCAGCACCAGCGGGGTCTATGGCGATTGCGCCGGCGCCGTCGTGGACGAGTCGCGAGCGGTGAACCCGCAAACGCCGCGCGCCATCCGGCGCGCCGATGCGGAGCGCCAGCTTGCGCTATGGTGCACCGCGCGGGGCATTGCCCTGGTGGTGCTGCGCGCGCCGGGCATCTACGCCGCCGACCGGCTGCCGGTGGACCGCGTGCGCGCCGGCACGCCGGTGCTGCGGGACGAGGACGACGTGTTCACCAGCCACATCCATGCCGAGGACCTCGCCGCGGCCTGCGCGCGCGCGCTGCAACCCGATGCCCCGGGCGGGATCTACAATGCGAGCGACGAGAGCCGCCTGAAGATGGCCCAATGGATGGACCTGGTCGCCGACCACGCCGGCCTGCCGCGACCGCCGCGAGTCGCGCGCGCCGAGGCGGGCGCGCGAATTCCCCCGGCGCTGCTGTCTTTCATGGGCGAATCGCGCCGGCTGGACAACACGCGCCTGAAGCGCGTGCTCGGCCTGCGGCTCGCCTATCCGACGGTGCGCGAAGGATTGAAGCATGCCCGCATTGCTGGTGCTGACCAACCTGCCTGACCGCGCCGCGGCCGAGCGCCTTGCGCAAACGCTGGTGGAGCAGCGCCTCGCGGCCTGCGTCAATCTGCTCGCGCCCTGCCGCTCGGTGTACCGCTGGAGCGGTGAACTGCAGCGCGACGAGGAGCACCCGTTGCTGGCGAAGACCACCACGGAGCGCTACCCGGGGCTGCAAGCCGCGATCCGCGCCGCCCATCCCTACGAACTCCCGGAGATCATCGCGGTCCCAATCGAGTGCGGTCTGCCCGAATACCTGGAATGGATCGGGTCCGAGACCGGCTCATCCACGCCCCCATGATCCGCCTCCTTCTCCTGCTCCTCGCGCTTGCCGCCGGATCCGCGCAGGCGGGGAACCCGGTGGACCTGCTCGAGCCCGAAAAGGCGTTCCGCATCTCGGCGCGGGCACTGGATGAGCGCACCGCGGAGGTGAGTTTCGTCATCGCCGAGGGCTACTACATGTACCGCGACAAGTTCCGCTTCGCGGCCCAGCCCGGGGCGAAGCTGGGTGCCGCGGAACTCCCGCCAGGCGAGCGCAAGAAGGACGAGTTCTTTGGCGAGGTGGAGACCTACCGCAAGCGCCTCGCCATCCGCATTCCGGTGCTGAGCACCGACGGCACGCTGCGGCTCACCGTGACCTCGCAGGGCTGCGCCGACGTTGGGGTGTGCTACGTGCCCATGGATTCGCAGGTGTCGTTGCGCTTGGCCGCGCTCGCCGGCGGGACGGGGGCGTCGGACCGCGGCCCGCTCAGCAGCCTGGTCGAGCTCGCCGGCCGCGCCAGCGACCTCGAGATGGCGCAGCTGTTCGAGTCCGGCAGCCTGGCGCTGGTGCTGGCGAGCTTCCTCGGCCTGGGGCTGCTGCTCGCGTTCACCCCCTGCGTGCTGCCGATGATTCCGATCCTGTCGGGGATCATCGCCGGCGAGGGCGCGCGCATCGGCAAGCGGCGCGCGTTCCTGCTGTCGCTCGCCTACGTGCTCGGCATGGCGGTGGCCTACGCCGTCGCCGGTGCCGCCGCCGGCTGGTCGGGCACCTACATCGCCGCGGCGCTGCAGAACGCCTGGGTGCTGCTCGCCTTCGCGC
>VGIA01000020.1 GCA_016868105.1 Betaproteobacteria bacterium
GTCAAGCAGGTTGTTTGCCTGCAGGAACAAGGTGCTCACCACCTGCCCGCCATGGCGGACCCGGTACTGCAGGCCCGCGTCCAGCCGCGTGTAACCGGGTGTGACGGTCTCCTGCTCAGCCGCAATCCGGTCCTGCCGCATCACCCGCAGCAGGCTCGCGTGCGCGCCCCAGGGGCCGGCGCCATAGCTGCCCTCCAGCCCCAGGCGCGATGGCGACATGCGCGGCACGTTGCCAATGCCCTCCAGCCTGCCGCGCGCGGCGTCGGCGAACAGACGCATGCTCCAGGCGCCCTGCGGCCGCCAGGCCAGCTCCGCCTCCAAGCCGCGGAAGCGGGCGTTGGCCTGACGGTATCTGAGCCTCAGTAACTCCCCCGCCGGGTCGGCGGCGTTGGTTTCGTCCACCCGGTCGAGCCGGCTGTTGAACACCCCGTTGCCGTCCACGTCCTGGAACTGCCCGAATACGTAGTTGCGAAAGCGGTTCGCGTACACCCCCGCCTTCCAGCGCCAGGCGCCCGCGGTCTTCCTGAGGCCCACATCGAAGTTGCGCGACACCTCCTTGCCAAGCGCGTTGTCGCCAATTTCGAAGGTGGCCGTCGCATGGTGCGGGCCGTTGGCGTACAGCTCCTCTATGGCGGGCGCGCGCTGCGCGCGCGTGAGCGTCGCCGCCGCGCTGTAGCCGGGCATGAATGCCCAGGTTGCGCCGCCCGACCAGGTGGTAGGCGAGAAGCTGCGCATGGGCGGACCGCTCGCGGCCTCGGGCCGGTGCCGCTCGCGCTCCACGCGCCCACCCAGCTCGAAGCGCCAGTTGCCGGCGCGCGCTTCCTCCAACAGGAACAGGGCATCGTTGCGGCTGCGCACCGGCTGGACGAAGCTTTCCTCGCCCACCGCGGAGAAGCGCCGTTCGTGGCCGGAGACGCCGAGCACGCCGGTGAACGGCCCCAGCGGCCGGTGGGTCAGTTCCAGCCGGCCCTCGGTGCCATTGTTCTCGAAGCGCGTGGCGATTGCGCCTGTCTGCTCGATCTCATTGTGCCGGTAGTCGTTGCGCCCCAAGCGCGCGCGGATGCGCGCGAACCCGGGCATCGGGTTGCGCAGCTCGCCCTCAAGATCGTAGCGCTTCTGATCCAGGTCGATGCGCGCCATCTCGCCGCCGGGCACGCCATAGAAACCGTCGAGCATTTGCGCGCCCAGTCCCACGTGGCCGCGATCGCCAACGAAAGAGGCGCCGAGATTCGCGCCGCGCGACTCGACGAAACTGTTGGCCACGCGGCCGCGCCGCCCGTCGTAGTCCCCCGCGTGGCGGCTGAAGGCGTCCACGTGCCAGGCCAAGCCGCCGGTGCCACCGTTCAGGTCGACCAGTCCGGTGTATTCGCGCCCCCCTGCGCCCTGTCGGAGCTCGGCTGCCCCGGCCACGCCCTGCATCCGGTCGCGCGGGATGCGTTTGGTGACCACGTTAACCAGCCCGCCGATGGCGCCGCCGCCGTGGATCAGCGTCGCCGGCCCGCGCAGAATCTCCACCTGCGTCGCCCCCAGCGTTTCCACCGTGGACTGGTGGTCCGGGCTGATGTTGGACACGTCCATCGTGCCCAGGCCGTTGTCCAGCACGCGCACGCGCGGCGCGTCCTGGCCGCGGATCACCGGGCGCGTGGCGCCCGGTCCCATGCCGCCGGACTGAACCCCGGGCTCGCGGTCCAGGGTATCGCCCAGGCTCGAGGCCTGGCGCCGGCGCAGCTCCTCGCCGCGCAGCACGCTGGCGGGCTGGACCACCGATGATTCATCGGTGGTAAGCGGGGTGACGTAGATCGCATCCGATTGCGCATGCGCAACCGAAGTGGCGGCAAAGGCGCAGGCGATTGCGCGCGCACAAAGGGTTCTGTGAATGGCCATGCCCGGCATGTTAGCCGGGGCAGCCTATAAATGCAACTAAGTTGTAAATGCAACTAAGTTATTTTTGAGCGCCGCGCCGGGGGCGGGCGGCTACCTGGCGAGGACGGCGTCGGTGAGGCGGTAGAAGATGCCGTTGGGATCGTTCTTCAGCACTTCGAGCTTCCCGCTCAACACGATGGCCTCGAAACCGTAGGCGACCGGGCGCTTCGCCTTCACCTCGACCAACTGCTCGGGTCCGCCCGGCATGCAAAAGGCGCAGGTCACCGGCATGGCCGAGAGCACGAAATGCGACTGCCTGTCGCCCATCTGCAGCGGCATCATGAAGCCCTGCAGCTTCACTTCCTTGCGGTCGAGCGCGGCCACGCCCGATGAGAACTGCGGCGCGTAGCGGTCCTTCAGCCGCACCAGCTCCACCTGCGCGAGCAGCTTCCAGGACACCAAGTCCTTGCGCTCCGGCAGCGGTCCGGAGGTCGCCTGGTCGGGCGGCGCGCCGAACTTCGACCCGGGCGGCGGCGCATGCCCGCCGCCAGGGGACTGCGCCAGCGCGCAACCGACGAAGGCGGCGAGGACGAAGGCGGCGATGCGGCGCATGGGTGACATTCTACTGCCGCGCCCTAGTGGCGATGGCGCATGCCGCAGTACTTGCCGACCGCGAGCTTGCCGCAGTCCTTGGCGAGCTGGGCGTGGCACTCCTTCTCCGGCTTGCCCGACTCCAGGCACTTGGCCGCGGCCTCGTGTGCAGCGGCGATCGTGCGGTGGGCGGAAATGTCCTGCTTCACATGCTGCGCGTCTTTGTCATCCTTCTTCTGCGCTAGCGCGGCCAGGGGCAACGCCAGCGCCATCGCGATCACGATCCAGACTTTCATGCATCCTCCATTGGTAGCTACCAGTTGATCTCAGCCTTCGGCCAGAACGCCGGCAAGGTCCGTCCGGTAGGCCCGCCATCCGGGCGCGAGCGCCGCGGCCAGCCCCACCAGAAGCGCCCCGCCCACGATCCACCATTCCTCGGCCAGCCAGAGCAGGCCCGACAGGGGGCCCTGCTGGCGGGCCTCGAGCAACACGCCGGTGGCCGCCGTCGCGGCGTGGCCGAGCGCCAGCCCGAGCGCCACCCCCAGCGCCGCCAGCAGCACGCCTTCCAGCACCAGCAGCCCGAAGAGTTTCCCCCGGCCAGCGCCCAGCATGCGCATCACCGCGAGGTCGCGGCGGCGCTCTTCGAGCGCGTTGGTGAGCGCGATGAAGACCGACAGGCCCGCGGCCAGCATCAGGACCACGCCAAAGCCCTGCAGCACCTCGACGCCGGTACCGACCATGCGAAACAAGCGCGCGCTTTCGTAGGCCGGAGATCCCGCCTGCAGCTGCGGATTGGCGTTCACCTGACGCGGCAGCGTCGCCGCGGCAAGCGGGCTGGCATAGCGCAGCAACAGCGCGGTCAACTCCTGGTACTCCTCGGGTTCGCCGCCGGTGCCGTGCACCTCCCAGACCGATTCCACCGCCGTGAGCACCAGGCGGTCGATCACCGTCCCGGTCGGCGCCAGCACCCCGACCACGTCATATGGGGCATCGTCGTGCAGGTCCTCCGCCCCGGCACCGCCCCCCAGGCCGTGCGCGCCGACGATGCGCGCCCCCGGCGCGAGCCGGCTCGCGCGCGCGACCTCCGCGCCAAGCACCGCTTCCATCGGCCCCTGCCAGAGCCGGCCCGCGCCGAGCTTCGCCCCGTAGTGCGCCGGGTAGTCATGCGTGGTGCCGACGATGCGAAAGCCCTGGTAGCTGTCGCCCAGCGCCATCGGAATGGCCTGCTTCACCGACCGGTGCGCGGCAAGCTTCGTCGCCTCCGGCACCGGAATGTTTCCCGGCGGCACGTCGATGTGAAACACCGCCGAGAGCACCAGCTGCATCGGGCTGCCCTTGGCGCCCACCACGAGGTCGATGCCGCGCGCGTCGCCATGCATGCGCTGCTCGAGCTGCCGCGAGGCGAGCAGCAGCACGGTGATGGTCGCCACGCCCAGCGCGAGCAGCACCACGTTGAGCGAAGCCCCGAGCGGACGCGCGCGCAGGTAAGCCAGGCTCATGGCGGCAAGGTTCATGCCGCAGCCTGCATTGCCGTAGCCGTCACAGCTGCAGCACCTTCTCGAAGCGCTCGCGGGCGCGCCGGTCGTGCGTCGCGACGAGCAGCGTTGCGCCGCAATCGCGCGCCTGCGCCTGCAGCAGGTCCAGGGCCGCGGCGCAGGCCGCGTCGTCGAGGTTCGAGGTCGGCTCGTCGGCGAGCAGCAGCGCCGGCCGGTTCATCACCGCGCGCGCCAGGGCGAGGCGCTGCGCCTGGCCGTGCGAAAGCTGCGCCGGCCGGGCGCCGGCCTTGTCCGCGAGGCCCAGCGCCGCGAGCAATTTCGCCGCGCGTGCGGCGCCGGGCGGCAGGCCCGCGAGCCAGGGCGCCAGGGCGAGGTTCTGCGCCACGGTGAGGCTCGCCACGAGGTGCAGCTTCTGCGGCACGATGCCGACGTGGCGGCCGCGCCAGCGATCGAGCGCGGCCTCGCCAAGGCGTCCCAGGTCCTCGCCCGCGGCCCGCACGCTGCCCTCGGTCGCGCGCAGCAGCCCCGCGGCAAGATTGAGCAGCGTGGTCTTGCCGCTGCCCGATGCGCCGAGCACCAGCCAGTGCTCGCCCGCGCTGGCCTCGAATTGGTCCAGGGAAAGGACGAGCCGGGAGCCGTAGCGCTGGCGGATGGCGGACAGGCTGAGCATGGGCGCATCGTACAGACAGGCGGGCGCCCGGTCAGTTCGCCAGGCATTGCTCCAGGCCGGCAAGAAACAGGTCCTGGGGCAGCTTGCGGCCGATGAATACCATCACCGACTGCTTTTTCTCCGTCTTGCCCCAAGGTTTGCCGTTCTCTCCGCCCATCAGCATGTGCACGCCCTGGAACACCACGCGCTGCGCATTGCCCTTCATCCACAGCACACCCTTGTAGCGCAGCATGTCGGCACCGTAGACGCGCAACATCCCGGAGAGGAAAGTTTCCAGCTTGTCGCCGTCGAAGGGTTTGTCGGTGCGGAACACGAAGGAAGCGACCTCGTCATCGTGCTCGTGGTGCTCCTCGGCGAGAAACCCGGGTTCGATCTCGAGGATCGCGTTCAGGTTGAAGCCGCGGATGTCGAGGATCTCCTCCAGTGGCGCGTTGCCGAAGTGCACTGCCTTGACGGGCGCGCGCGGGTTCATGCGCCGCAGGCGCTCGACCAGGCGCTGCGCCTCGTCATCGGCGACCAGGTCGGTCTTGGACAGCAGGATCCGGTCGGCGAAGCCCACCTGCTCCTGCGCCTCGTGGAACTCGTCCAGCGTCGGGCCGGCGTGCTTGGCGTCCACCAGCGTGACGATCGCATCGAGCAGGTAATAGGCACTGATGCCGTCATCGACAAAGAAGGTCTGCGCCACGGGGCCCGGATCGGCCATGCCGGTGGTCTCGATCACGACGCGGTCGAATCCGAGCTCCCCCTTCTCGCGACGCTGCCTGAGCGTACCCAGGATGCGGATCAGGTCGCCGCGCACCGTGCAACAGATGCAGCCGTTGTTCATTTCGACGACCTGCTCCTCGCCGCGCTCGA
This sequence comes from Betaproteobacteria bacterium, assembly GCA_016868105.1. Taxonomy (GTDB): domain Bacteria; phylum Pseudomonadota; class Gammaproteobacteria; order Burkholderiales; family SG8-39; genus RBG-16-66-20. Next base: position 5,476 of record VGIA01000020.1, read on the forward strand.
GGATCTCGTTGTCCACCCCGACCTCGCCGAATTCGTTCTCGATCACCGCGATGCGGTGGCCGTGGTCCTCCTTGAGGATGCGGTTGAGCAGCGTGGTCTTGCCGCTGCCGAGAAACCCGGTGAGGATGGTGACAGGCACCATCTGCGCTTGGCTCATGACGCTCTCCAGTGTGTGTGACGGCGCGCGCGCGCGCCTCAGGCGCAGCCGGCGCAGAGGCCCTTGACGGTGACTTCCATGCCCTCGGCCTGGAATCCGCGCGGCATCGGCGCCGGAAGGCGCGGCGTCTTGAACTCATCCAGGCACAGCACCTTGTCGCATCGATTGCAGTGGAAATGGGCGTGGGCGTCGTGGCGACGGTCGGCCGCCGTGAAGCGCCAGGTGCGGTCAGCGCCGGAAATCCGGTGCGCGAGCCCCTGCCCGAGCAGCCAGTCGAGCACCCGGTACAGCGTGACGCGGTCGATTGCGTCGGCCGCCAGGCCGCGCTCCAGCTCATGGTGGCTCGCCGCTTCGCCCCGCCGCAGCAGGGCCGCCAGCACCCGCACCCGCGCCGGCGTCACCCGCTCCCCGGTCGCGCGCACCCGGGCTGCCGCGACTTGTTCGGCCTGCCTGCGCTGCATGGCTGCATAGTAGGGCATGCCCGGTGCAGATGCAACCCTGTTGCGCGTGTGGGGGCTCAGTGCGAATGCAGCAGCACCGGCGTGGCCACCCCGGCGGCGATCAGCGCGAGCTGCGCGCCTGCCTCCGGCAGGCGCCAGTGCCGGTGCAGCTCCGGGATGAGGTCCGCCACCGCGATGTAGAGGAAGCTCGCCGCCGAGACCGCCAGCACGTAGGGCACCGCGGCCTCCGCGCCGGACAGCGCGAAGTAGCCCAGCAGGCCGCCGGCGACCGCCGCCAGGCTCGCCAGCAGGTTCCAGCCGAGCGCCGAGCGCCTGCTCCAGCCGCTGGCGAGCAGCACCATGAAATCGCCGGTCTCCTGCGGAATCTCGTGCGCGATGATGCCGATCGCCACCACCCAGCCCAGCTCCGGTTCGGTGAGGAACGCCGCGGCGATGAGGATGCCGTCGACGAAGTTGTGCAGCGCGTCCCCGACCAGGATCATGGTTCCGGCCGGCTTGTGCGCGTGGCCATGCTCGTGCAGCCCGGCGTGCGCGTGGCGCCAGAGCGTCAGCTTCTCCAGCACGAAGAACGCCAGCAGGCCGCCGAGGCAGGTCGCGAGCACCTCCTGCGGGCCAACGGCCTCGATCGCCTCGGGCAGCAGGTGGAGGAACGCGGCGCCCAGCAGCACGCCCACCGCGTAGGCCACCAGCCGCGGCGCCCATTGCGACAGCAGCGTCAGCGACACCAGCGCCGCGGCCAGCACGGAGAGCACGCCGCCAGCGAGCGTGGCGAGGAGGATCTGGAGCAGGGTCATGAACGCATTCTGACAGGCCTTCGAAGGCGGCGGAACCCGAGCCAGACTGCGGTCACGGACTGCGCGAGGCCCGCGCTGCTCAGCCCCGGGGCCTGAGCCCTACTTCGCCAGGCACTGCTCCAGCCCGGCGAGGAACAGCTCCTTGGGCAGCTTCTTGCCGATGAAGACGAGCACCGATTGCTTGGTGTCCGTCGTCAGCCAAGGCTTGCCCATGTCCCCGCCCATCAGCATCTGCACGCCCTGGAACACGACGCGGTGGGGATTGTCCTTCATCCACAGCACGCCCTTGTAGCGCAACAGGTCCGGGCCGTAGACCTGGATCATGCCGGAGAGGAACTGCTCCAGCTTGTCGCCCTCGAAGGGCTTGTCCGACCGGAACACGAACGATTCCACCTCGTCGTGGTGGTCGTGGTGGGTGTCGGCGAGGAACTCCGGGTCCAGTTCCAGGATCGCGTTCAGGTTGAAGCCGCGGATGTCCAGGATCTCCCCGATCGGCGCTTCGCCGAAGTGCACCTTCTTCACCGGCGCGCGCGGGTTCATGCGGTGGATGCGCTGCGAGAGCTGCTTCACCGCCGCCTCGTCCACGAGGTCGGTCTTGGAGATCAGGATGCGGTCGGCGAAGCCCACCTGCTGCTGCGCCTCGGTGAACTCGTCCAGCTGCCCGGGGGCGTGCTTGGCGTCGACCACGGTGACGATGGAATCCAGCAGGTAGTAGGCGCCGATGTCCTCGTCGGTGAAGAAGGTCTGCGCCACCGGGCCAGGATCGGCCATGCCGGTGGTCTCGATCACCACGCGGTCGAACCTGAGGCTGCCTTTCTGGCGCCGGTCCTTGAGGTCGCCCAGGATCCGGATCAGATCCCCCCTCACGGTGCAGCAGATGCAGCCGTTGTTCATCTCGACGATCTGCTCATCGGCCTTCTCGATAATTTCGGAATCGACGCCGGTTTCGCCGAACTCGTTCTCGATCACCGCGATGCGGTGGCCGTGGTCTTCCCTGAGTATCCGGTTGAGCAGCGTGGTCTTTCCCGCGCCCAAGAAACCGGTCAGGATCGTCACCGGCACCATCTGGTCTTGTTCCATGTCACGCCCTTTCGAAGGGCGGGGATTCTACTACCGCAGGGTGAAGCGGAGAAAACAGGGACGGACCACGATTTCTCCAAGCCATGGATGAGAGTCAGGGACAGGCCACGATTGTCGTTGCGCTCATAGTAAGTCGTGCTGCGCACCATCCACGGCTTCGGCAAGCACCGGCCTGCCGGCCGTTCCTGGAACGACGCGGCGACCGAGCCTGCGGCCAACTTCCCGCTGGAACGCCTCCGAGCCGAGTACGTAGCCCGCGTTGGTCATCGCACGGATGTCGCGCACCAGCTCGGTGCCGAGCTCGGACCCAAACAAGGCTCGATACTGCCTGCGGCGTTCCTCCCTATCCGCGCCCAGGCGAAGATACTCGGCGTGCGGCGTGATGCGCGGATCCTGGATATCCCCGGCGTTGGCGCCGTAACTCGACCAACGGTACGACGCCGGATCCGCCACCATGCCCGCCCTGACAGGGTTGAGCTCGATATAGCGATAGCACGCCAGCAGATAGGCCTCGGTCTGGACCAGGCATGACCGGAAGCGTCCTTCCCAGAGTGTCCCGGTTCGGTCGTGGCGCTTGTTGAAGTATTGCGTGTAGACCACTCCCAATCGCCTGAACAGGTCCGCGCAACCATCGGCCCGCTCCGGCGTCACCAGGAGGTGCACGTGGTTGGTCATCAGGCAGTACGCGTGCAAAGTGCAGCATACCTCCGATACCAGCCTGCCGAGATGGTGGAGGTAGAACGCCCGGTCCTGGTCGTCCACGAAACAAGCGGCGCGATTGTTTCCGCGCTGGACGACGTGCATCGGCGTATCTGGAATCACGATCCGGGCATGGCGAGGCATACCCGGAGAACGGGCAAGAGCCCGGCTCGTTGACGGACGCTCGCAAATAATCGTGGTCCGTCCCTGATTTAATTCGAAATCAACAATCCCTTCAGGTACTCCCCCTCCGGGAAGCTCAACGCCACCGGATGATCCGCCCCTGCATGGAAGCGTTCAATCACATTGCCGTGCACCCCTGCATCCGCCGCCGCGCCGGCGACGATGGACTGGAAGAGCTCGGCGGACACCCCGCTCGAGCAGGAGAAGGTCGCCAGCAGGCCGCCGGGGGCGAGCAGCTTCAGCGCCAGGAGATTCACGTCCTTGTAGGCGCGCGCGGCGTTCTTCGCCTGCGCCGCGGTGGGCGCGAACTTGGGCGGGTCGAGGATCACCAGGTCGAACTTCGCGCCCGCGTCGCGCAGCCTGCGCAGCCGGGCGAACACGTCCGCCTCCTCGAAGGCGATGCGCGCGGCCTCCAGCGCGTTCGCCGACAGGTTCTCGCGCGCCAGCTCCAGCGCCGGGCCCGAGCTGTCCAGCGCCAGCACGCGCTTCGCGCCGCCGGCCAGCGCCGCGAGGGCGAAGCCGCCGGTGTAGCAAAAGCAGTCCAGGACCTCGCGTCCGGCCGCGAGGGCGCGGATGCGCTGGCGGTTGTCGCGCTGGTCGAGGAAGAAACCGGTCTTCTGCCCCGACTCGACGTCCACGCGGAAATTGAGGCCCTGCTCCACGATCGGGCAGCGCCGCGCCTCGCGCTTGCCGCGGACCAATCCGGTCCTGGGCGGCAGCCCCTCCAGCGCGCGCACCTCCGCGTCCGAGCGCTCGTAGATCGCCTCGCAGCCGGTCGCGGCGGCCAGCGCCTCCAGGATCGCCCCGCGCCAGCGCTCGGCGCCGGCGGAGAGGAACTGCGCCACCAGCACCTCCGCATAGCGGTCCGCGATCACCCCGGGCAGGCCATCGGATTCGCCGTGCACCAGGCGCAGGGCGTTCGTATGCCGGGCCGCGGGCAGCGCCTCGCGCGCCTTGACCGCGCGCGCCACCGCCTGCGCGAAAAACGGCGCCTCCACCCGCTGCCCGGGGTCGAAGCTCCAGATCCGGGCGCGGATCTGCGAGGCGGCGCTCCAGGCGGCCACCGCCACCGGCTGCCCTGCCGCGTTCTTCACCAGCAGCGTCTCGCCGGATTCCGGGGCGCCGTCCACCCGCTCGACGGCGCCGGAGAAGATCCACGGATGCCTGCGCCGCACCGACTTCTCGCGCCCCGGCTTCAGGTGCAGGGATTTCACTTTCTCCTCGCCCGCGGATGCGCCGCGTCGTAGACCTTTGCCAGCGCCTGGAAGTCCAAGTGCGTGTAGACCTGCGTGGAGGCGATGCTGGCGTGGCCCAGCATTTCCTGCACCGCGCGCAGGTCCTGCGAGGACTGCAGCACGTGGGTGGCGAAGGAATGGCGCAACAGGTGCGGGTGCACCGGCGCCTGCAGCCCCCGCGCGCGCGCCCAGGCCCGCAGCCGGATCTGTACCGTTCCCGGCGAGATCCGCCTGCCGCGTGCACCGACGAAGAGCGCGCGCTCCGCGGGCGCGGCAAGCTGGGCTCGGTAGCGAAGCCATTCGCGCAGCGCCTCGCGCGCCCGGGCGCCCACCGGCACGGTGCGCGTCTTCGATCCCTTGCCGGTCACCGTGACCTCGGCCTGGCGCAGGTCCAGGCGCCCGTCTTGCGCGTCCAACGCCACCAGCTCCGCCAGGCGCAGGCCGGAGGAGTAGAGCAATTCGAACATCGCCTGGTCCTGCGCCGCCTGCGGCGTCGTCGCCAGCGGCCCATCCAGCAGCCGCTGCACCTGTTCCACCGACAGCACCTTGGGTAGCGTCTTGGGCGACTTGGGCGCGCGCACGCCCCGCGCCGGGTTGGCGGCGAAGCCCTTGTGCCGCACCAGCCAGTGATACAGCCCGCGCCAGGCCGACAGGGCGAGGGCGAGGGTCTTGCCGGAAAGTCCTCCGGCATGCAGCCGCGCCACCATGCGGCGCACCTGCTGCGGCTCGACCTTCGCCAGCGGCGTGCCCTTCAGCTGGGCGAACAGCATCTCCAGGGCGTGCCCGTAGTTGCGCAGGGTCGCCGGCGAGAGCCGGCGCTGGTGGCGCAAGCCCTCCAGCCAGGCCGCGGCGAGCGCCGCGTCGGTCATGTCAGGTGCGCGCGGCTAGCGCGCCGGCGGCCAGTTCGCCGATGCGGCGCAGGAACAGCGTGCCCATCTCGGCGTAGAAGCGCTGCGGGTCCTCGCTGCCCAGCGCCAGCACGCCGATGTTGCGCGTCTGCCCCAGCGGCACGATGGCGATCGAGCGCACGTGCTCGCGCGCCTCGCCAAAGAGCGGCAGGAACGGGTTGCCCGCCGCCGGGCCGCAGGCCGGCGCGCCCATGTTGGCCGCCTGGTCGCGCAGTGCCGGATCGGACTGCTCGGTCCACATCCGCAGCAAGACATGGGGCACCGCGAAGTCTTCTCGCAGGTGGAAGTGCAGCGCGTTCTGGGCGGCGGCGGCGTCGCGCGCGCCCAGCAGCGCGAGGGACAGCCGGTGCACCTTCTCGCCGATGGCGTCGTTGTCCTCGCCGAAGCGCAGCAGCTGCGAGAGCTTGCCCTCCAGCTGGCGCGCCTTCTCGCGCAGCGACACGATCTGGCGCTCGGTGAGCGGAATGGCGCGGCCGCCGTGCGGATGCGGCACCAGGATGGTCTCGAGCAGCTGCGGGTGCTGCTCGAAGAAACCCGGGTTCCTGCGCAGGAACTGGGCGATCTCTTCGGGGGACATGTGCGTGGCCTGTTGTTGTTTTCGCTAGAGGTCGATTTCGCCCTCGAACACGGTTCGCGCCGGGCCCTTCATCCAAACCGGGGCATGAGGATTGTCCCCCCCCGCCCAGGACACGGTCAACGTGCCACCCAGCGCCCGCACCTGGACCGGCGAATCCAGCAGCCCCTGCAGGATGCCCACCACCGCCGCGGCGCAAGCGCCGGTGCCGCAGGCGAGGGTCTCGCCGGCGCCGCGCTCCCAGACGCGCAGGGCGACGCTGTGGCGGTTGATCACCTGCAGATAGCCTGCGTTGACCCGTTCGGGAAAGCGCGGGTGGTGCTCGATCCGGGGGCCCTGCGTGGTCACCGGCGCGGCCTCGAGGTCCTGCACCACCTGCACCGCGTGCGGGTTGCCCATGGACAGGATCGCGAGCGCCAGCTTCGCCCCGTCCAGCTCGATCGCCTGCACCAGCGGCGACTCCGGGGCGGGCGGCCCCATGTTCACGCTCACCTCGCCGTCGGGCTCCAGGCGCGGCGCGATGACGCCGCCCGGGGTGGACACGCGCAGCTCGCGCTTGTTCGTCAGGCCGCGCGCGTGGACGAAACCCACGAAGCAGCGCGCGCCGTTGCCGCACTGCTCCACCTCGCCGCCGTCGGCGTTGAAGATGCGGTAGCGGAAATCCAGGCCCTCGCCCGGCGAGGGCTCTGCGACCAGGACCTGGTCGCAGCCGACGCCGAAGTGCCGGTCGGCGAGGCGCCGCAGCTGCTCGCGCGTGAGTGCCAACGGTTGCGCCGTGCAATCGAGCACGACGAAGTCGTTGCCCGCGCCCTCCATCTTGGTGAACTTCAGGCGCATGAAGGCAACAGGCTGCGCAACGTATCGCAGGTCCTTTTCTGCGCCGCCTCGGAGAGCTGCGGGTAGATGGGCAGCGACAGCACCGTGGCCGCGGCCTCGTCGGTGGCCGGCAGCTTCAGGCCCGCGTTGTCCGGCGCATAGAGCGGCTGGCGATGCAGCGGCACCGGGTAATAGATCATGCTGGCGATGCCCGCGGCCTCCAGCCTCGCGCGCAGCTGGTCGCGCTTGGGGTGGCGCACGGTGTACTGGTGCCAGATGTGCCGGCCGCGGCCGTGCGCTTTGGGCAGCACGAGCGAGGTGCCTGCGAGCCACTCGCCGTAGCGCCGCGCGATGGCTTCGCGGCGCGCGTTCAACTGATCCAGCTTCGCCAGCTTCAGGCGCAGGATCGCGGCCTGGATCTCGTCCAGCCGGCTGTTGTAGCCCAGCACCTCGTGGCTGTAGGTCTTGCGGCTGCCGTGGTGGCGCAGCATCCTCAGGCGCTCGGCGTGGCGCGCCTCGCGCGCGGTCACGAGGCCCGCGTCCCCCGCGGCGGCGAGGTTCTTGGTGGGATAGAACGAGAAGCAGCCCAACGCGCCCCAGCTGCCGGCTCGACGGCCGCCTTCGTCCGCCCCCAGGCTTTGCGCGCAGTCCTCCACCAGCGTGAGTCCGCGGTCCTTGCACAGCGCCGAGAGTTCCGCCAGCGGCGCGGTCTGGCCGTACAGGTGCACCGCGATGAGCGCGCGGGTGCGCGGCGTGAGCGCCTTCTCCACCGACTTCGGATCCAGGCAGAACGTGGCCGGGTCGATGTCCGCGAACACCGGCTTCGCGCCGACGCAGCTTGCCGCCCCGGCGGTGGCGACGAAGGTGAACGCGGGCATGATCACCTCGTCGCCCGAGCCGATGTCCGCGGCGCGCAGGGCGAGGTGCAGCGCGTCGGTGCCGGAATTGCAGCCCACGGCGTGCGCCGCGCCGGTGTAGGCGGCAAGTTCGGCCTCGAGGGCCGCGCCCTCGGGCCCGAGGATGTAGCGGCCCGAGGCGAGCACGCGCTTCACCGCGGCCTCGAGCTCGCCCGCCAGCTCGGCGTTCTCCGCGGCCGGGTCGGCGATGGGGATCCTGTCCTGGCCCATGTGAATCACGCCCGTTCCCCGTGGTGCTGCAACCGCGCCGCCACCAGGCGGCTGACCTCCAGCGCGAGCGCGAGCGCCTGCCGGCCGTGCTCGCCGCTCACCGCCACCGGCGAGCGGCCCTGCGCCGCGGCGACGAAGGCGCGCGCCTGCTCGGCCAGGGCGTCGTTGCCTTGGTGCGTCTCTTCGGCCTCCGACAACGCGCCGTCCTGCCGCCGCACGTAGCGTAGCCTGCCCGCCTGCAGGTCCGCCGACACGTACAGGCCGGGCTGGAACAGGCGCAGCTTCCTCACCGCAGCCTGGCTGACGCGGCTCGCCGACAGGCTGGCGATGCAGCCGCTCGCGAACTCGATCCGCGCGTTGGCGATGTCGATGTCGCTGGAGAGGACGCGAAAGCCGCTCGCGCCCACCGCCGTCACCTCGCTCTTCGCCAGCGCGAGCGCCAGGTCCAGGTCGTGGATCATCAGGTCCAGCACCACGTCCACGTCGGTGCCGCGCGGCTTGAACTCCGCCAGGCGCTCGGCTTCGATGTACAGCGGCCGGTCGATGCGCGCGGCGAGCGCCTGGAACGCGCTCGCGTAGCGCTGCACGTGCCCGGTCTGCAGCACGCGCCCGGCGCGCCTCGCCGCGGCGACCAGCTCGTCGGCCTGCCCCACCGTCAGGGCAAGGGGCTTCTCCACCAGCACGTGCGCGCCGGCGCCCAGCAGCGCGAGCGCGATCTCGTGGTGGTGTTCGGTGGGCGTGGCCACCACCGCGGCGTCCACCTTGCCAAGGACGTCGCGATAGCCGGCGTGCACCGCGCAGTTCAGCTTCTTGGCCAGCGCGCCCGCCTGCGCCGCGTCCGGGTCGACGATGGCGGCCAGGCGCGCGCCTTCGGTGGCGGCCAGCTTCTCGGCGTGGTAGCGGCCCATGTGGCCGGCGCCGATGACGGCGACGTTCAACAGGCCCATCAGTAGAACCCGGCCTCGCCGGCAGGGCGGGTCTTGAAGCGCTTGTGCATCCAGTTGTACTGCTCGGGGTGCTCCAGCACCAGGCGCTCGATGGCTTGGTTCATGCGGCGGGTGTCGGCGGCGGCCTCATCAGTGGGGAAATTGTCCCACGGCGCGCCGATGCGAAGGACGCAGCCGCCGCCCGGCAGCAGCGTCGTGGCGCAGGTGAGCACCGCTGCGCCCGAGACGCGCGCCAGGCGCGACAGCCCCTGCACCGTGGCCGCCGGCACGCCGAAGAAGGGCACGAACAGGGCGTCCTTCGGGCCGTAGTCCTGGTCGGGCAGGTAGTAGAGGGGCCGCCCCTCCTTGATCGCGGCGAGCGTGGCGCGGATGCCTTCCTGGCGCGACACCAGGCGCTGGTTGCCGAAGCGCGCGCGGCCGCGCAGAAGCAGCGCCGAGAAGCGCTCGTCCTTCTGCTTGGCGTACATGGACACCATGTCCAGCTCGCAGGCAAGCCGCGCGAAGCCCGCGTCCAGCCCCGCGAAATGCGGACAAAGCAGGAGGACCGGCTTTCCTTGCAGCGCCGCGAGATGTTCCATCCCTTCGATCCGCACCATGCGTTCCACGCGCTCCCGCGAGCCCCACCACAGCACCCCGCGCTCGACGATGCCGCGCACGAAGGCGCGGAAGTGCGCGCGCGCCAGCCGCTCGCGCTCGCCTTGGTCCATCTGCGGGAAGCACAGCCCCAGGTTGATGCGCGTCACGCGCCGCCGCTCCGGGATGAGCCAGAACGCCGCCGCGCCCGCGGCCTCGCCCGCCGTGGCGAGCAGGCGCTGCGGCAGGAAGTGGGCGACCCAGAGCAGGCCGAAGAGCAGGCGGCTCATCTCGCTTTGGGCGGCTTGTAGCGGTTGTAGCCCCAGAGGTACTGCCCGGGCAGCTCGCGGACCAGCGCTTCCAGCGCGCGGTTCACGCGCCGCGTCTGCGTCTCGCCCGCCTGCGCCGGCGGCAGCGGCCGCACGTGCACGATGTAGCCCCGGCCCCGCGGCAGCCGCTCGCCGTAGGCGATGAGGCATTCCACGTCCTCGCGCTGCGCGAAGCGCGCCGCGAGCGTCATGGTGTAGGCGGGCTTGCCGAAGAACTCGGCCCACTCGCCTTCGCCTTCGCCGGGGACCTGATCGGGCAGGATGCCCACGGCCTCGCCGCGCTTCAACGCCGCCAGCAGCTCGCGAACACCGGACAGGTCGGCGCCGGCGAGGCGCACGTTCTTGCCGCCGCGGCCCTGCTCTATCACCGGCCGCAGCCAGGCCATCTTCGGCGGGCTGTAGAGCACGGTGATCGGAAAGCGCTCCGCGGCCACCTGCGCGGTGACTTCGAAACAACCCAGGTGCGGGGTCAGGAACACGATGCCCTTGCCTTGCGCGCGCGCGGCATCGACCAGCTCCAGGCCGCGCATTTGCGTCACCAGCGCGGCGACTTGCCTGCCGGAGCGCAGCCACACCGCGGGCAGCTCGGCCAGCAGCCTGCCCGCGCTGGCGATGGCGGCGCGGCGGGTGGCGGGGTCGGTGTAGCCCGCCGCCGCGAGATTGTCCCTGAGGTGCCGGCGGTAGGTGGGCGACAACCCATGCATTGCCCACCCGAGCAGGGCGCCCACCGCGTGCGCCAGCGGCAGCGGCACGCATGCCGCAATTCTCATCAGTCTGCTGGGGAAGGAGGACATTCTTTGATATCCTTGCGCCCTTCCAGTTACGGCGGGTCAGAGATGAGCGAATTCCTGTTCACATCCGAGTCGGTTTCCGAGGGCCACCCGGACAAGGTGGCGGACCAGATCTCGGACGCGGTGCTCGACGCGATTCTAGCCCAGGACCCCCGCTCCCGCGTCGCCGCGGAGACCCTGGTCAAGGACAACCTGGTGGTGCTGGCCGGCGAGATCACGACCAACGCCAAGGTGGATTTCCAGCACGTCGCGCGCGGGGCCATCCGCCGCATCGGCTACACCGATCCCAAGATCGGCTTCGACGCCGACGGCTGCACCGTGGTGGTGGCCTACGGCGAGCAGTCGCGCGACATCGCGCAAGGGGTGAACGAAGGCTCGGGCCTGGACCTGGACCAGGGCGCCGGCGACCAGGGCCTGATGTTCGGCTACGCCTGCGACGAGACCCCGGGCCTGATGCCCATCGCCATCTACCTCTCGCACCGGCTGGTCGAGCGCCAGTCCGAAATTCGCCGCGACGGGCGGCTGCCCTGGCTGCGGCCCGACGCCAAGTCGCAGGTGACCATCAAGTATGTGAACGGCAAACCGGATGCCATCGACACCGTGGTGCTCTCCACCCAGCACGGGCCGGACCTGACCCACAAGCAGATCGAGGAAGCGGTGATCGAGCAGGTCATCAAGCCGGTGCTGCCCAAGAACCTCATCAAGGGCAAGGTGAAGTACCTGGTCAACCCGACCGGCGCCTTCGTCATCGGCGGCCCCAAGGGCGACTGCGGCCTCACCGGGCGCAAGATCATCGTCGACACCTACGGCGGCTCGGCGCCGCACGGCGGCGGCGCGTTCTCCGGCAAGGACCCCTCCAAGGTGGACCGCTCGGCGGCCTATGCCGCGCGCTACGTGGCGAAGAACATCGTCGCCGCGGGCCTGGCGACCCGGTGCCTGGTGCAGGTGTCCTACGCCATCGGCGTGGCGCAGCCCACCAGCGTCATGGTCACCACCCAGGGCACCGGGAAGATCTCCGATGACAAGCTGTCCCAGCTCGTGCGCGAGAACTTCGACCTGCGCCCCAAGGGCATCATCCAGATGCTGGACCTCCTGCGCCCGATCTACGAGAAGACCGCCGCCTACGGCCACTTCGGCCGCGAAGAGCCGGAGTTCACGTGGGAGGCGACCGACAAGGCCCTCAAGCTCAAGCAGGCGGCGTAAAACCGGGACGGACCACGATTCAGTGGTCGGACGCAACGGCGGCTGCGGCCGCCGTTTTCGTTTCAGGCGCCGTGCGCCGGCAGGATCGCGGACTGCGCCGCGATCACATCGGCCACCGCCGCCGTCAGCTTCTTGGCGTAGCCGATGTGCAGGAACTCGTTCGGCCCATGGGCGTTGGCGTGCGGCCCCAGGACGCCGGTGATGAGGAACTGCGCCTTGGGGTATTTCTTGCCCAGCATCGCCATGAAGGGGATGGTGCCGCCCTCGCCCATCCACATCGCGGGCTTGCCGTAGTGGCGCCGGGAGGCGGCGTCGATCGCCTTCTCCAGCCAGGCCTCGGTCTGCGGCGCGTGCCAGCCGGTGCCCGCCTGCCCGGCCTCGAAGCTCACCTTCGCGCCGTAGGGCGGATTGGCTTCCAGGATCTTCTTCAGCCGTGCCGCGGCCTTCGTCCCACCCACCGTGGGCGGGATGCGCAGCGACAGCGCGAGCACCGTCTTGGGCCTCAACACGTTGCCCGCCGAGGCCGGCGGCGGCAGGCCGTCGGCGCCGGTCACCGCCAGCGCCGGGCGCCAGGTGCGGTTGAGCACCAGCTCTTCCAGCTTCGAACCCACCGGCTTCATCCCCTTCACGAACGGGAAGCGGGCGTGGACCTGTTTGCCCATCGCCTTCGCCACGCGCTGCGCCTGCAGCCTGCGCGAACTGGGGATCGCGGCGTGGAAGGCCTTGTCCTTCACCCGGCCCGTCTTCGCGTCCTCCACCCGCTCCAGCAGCTGGCGCGCAATGCGAAAGCTCGAGGCCACCACCCCGCTCGCGTCGCCCGAGTGCACGCCCTCGTCCAGCACCTGCACCGTGAGCCGGCCGTTCACCAGCCCGCGCAGCGAGGTCGTGCCCCAGAGCTGCTCGTAGTTGCCGGCGCCGGAATCCAGCGCGATCACCAGCGCCGGCTCGCCGATCCTTGGTGCGAGCCCCTCCAGGTAAGCCGGCAGGTCCGTGCTGCCGGACTCTTCGCAGCATTCGATCAGGATCACGCACCTCGCGTGCGGGCGGTTCTCCTGCTGGAGTGACCTGAGTGCCGCGATCGCGGCGAACACCGCGTAGCCGTCGTCGGCGCCGCCCCTTCCGTAGAGCTTTCCGTCCTTGAGGATCGGCGTCCACGGCCCGGTGCCCTCGGCCCAGCCGGTCATCTCCGGTTGCTTGTCCAGGTGGCCGTAGAGGAGCACCGTGCCGGCGCTCGTCCTGCCGCTGGCGGGGACGTCAATGTAGAGCACCGGGGTGCGGTTCGGCAGGCGGATGATTTCGAGGTGCATGCCGCGGGCCGGGTGCTGGCGGCACCAGTTCGCGGCGAGCTCGACGGCCTCGTCGATGTGGCCGTGCTTGGCCCAGTCCGGGTCGAAGTGCGGAGACTTGGCGGGGATGCGGATGTAGGAGGTGAGGGTGGGGACGATGGAAGAGTCCCAGAGGGTGGGGATGGAGGTCATGGCCTGCGCACCGCGCGCAGCACGGCCTCCGGCTCGCTTGCAATGACGTTCAGCAGCACGAGCGCCGCGCCCCGCGGCCTGCGGTCGCCACGCTCCCAGTGACGCAGCGCGCCCAAGCCGATCGCGAACGTCGCCGCGAACTGCTCCTGCGTGAGCCCAGTGCGCTCGCGCACCGCCTTCACGTCCACCGCAGGGGGCACATGCAGCTTCAACCCCGCCACCCGCCCGCCCTTGCGGTGCCGGATCGCCTGCTCCAGGCCGCGCTTGATGCTTGCGAACGCTTTACCCATGTTCAATGCCTCGTCGTTGATTTCAGGATCGCCGTCAACTTCGCCAACTCGTTGCGCTCCGCCTTGCTCAAATCCGCCTTCTCGTTCTTCGCAAACAGCGCCAGCAGGTAAAGTGGCATTGTCTCGTCGTGGAAGTAGTAGATCACCCTCACCCCGCCACTCTTGCCCCGACCGTCCCGGCCCGCAGCGCAGCTTGCGAACGCCGCCCGTGCCCTGGATCAGATCCCCGGCCTTCGGCCGTGCCGCCAGGAACTGCACGATCGCGACGCTGTCCTCCGGGCGCAGCAGCCGGGCGGCGTTGCGGAGGTACCCCGGCGTCTCTACGACGGTGACCAGCATGGTAATCCAATGGCTTAGTCGCGTCCAGCCCGGCGGGCCGAAAGCGCGCGCTTGTGATGTACAACGCCCGGGAGAACGGGCGGGTTGACTGACCTCGATCAACCCCGAAGCACGCTGAACGCTCTGAACAGTTCCGTCGGCAGCGGAACCTCCGGGTTCCAGTGCAAGGTCATCGGCCGGTCGCCCTCGATATGGACTTTGGAGGCGGGTCCCAGCGCGCAGTACGCCGCATCCTTCCTCTCCCTGAGGAACAGGAAGAAGCGCCAGCCGTTCTGCGGGCTTTCCATGTAGCGCCGTCCCGCCGGTGTGTCCGGGCCCACGTTGTTCTGCGTCTGCCAGTGGAATAGCTCGGGGCTGATGGCGTAGTCGTGGTACGCGATCCCGGCCCGGCTGCAAATCCCGGTCCTTCCCTGTTTTCGAACGCCTGCGCTATAATCCGCCCCGCTGAGGAGCGTTGCGTTCTCCAGGTAACCGGGGGATCAGGCTCAGCAAATAATCAACGGCGCTCGCATTGGAAACGATGCGGGCGCTTCGTTTTGGGGCCCCGCGAAACCACTATGGAGAGCCCTGCCATGAACGCACCCAACCCGAAGTTCACCGACTACAAGGTGGCCGACCTCGCCCTCGCCGACTGGGGCCGCAGGGAAATCGCCATTGCGGAGTCCGAGATGCCGGCGCTGATGATGATCCGCAGGGAATACGCCCAGGCGCAGCCCCTGAAGGGCGCCCGCGTCACCGGCAGCCTGCACATGACCATCCAGACCGCCGTGCTCATCGAGACGCTGAAGGCGCTGGGGGCGGAGGTGCGCTGGGCGAGCTGCAACATCTTCTCCACCCAGGACCACGCCGCGGCGGCGATCGCGGCGGGCGGGACGCCGGTGTTCGCGGTCAAGGGCGAGTCGCTGGACGAGTACTGGGACTACACGCACCGGATCTTCGAGTTTGGCCACGAGGGGCAAACGCGGGGCCCGAACATGATCCTCGACGACGGCGGCGATGCGACGCTGCTCATGCACCTGGGCAAGAAGGCGCAGAAGGACCCGTCCGTCATCGCCAAGCCCGGCAGCGAAGAGGAGACCAGCCTCTTCAAGGCCATCCAGGCGAAGCTCGCCAAGGACCGGACCTGGTACTCGCGCATGGCCAAGGACATCAAGGGCGTGACCGAGGAGACCACCACCGGCGTGCACCGCCTCTACGAGATGGCGAAGAAGCAGGAGCTGCTCTTCCCGGCCATCAACGTCAACGACTCGGTGACCAAGTCCAAGTTCGACAACCTCTACGGCTGCCGCGAGTCGCTGGTGGACGGCATCAAGAGAGCGACGGATGTCATGGTGGCGGGCAAGGTGGCGGTGGTGGCCGGCTACGGCGACGTCGGCAAGGGCTCGGCGCAGGCGCTGCGCGCGCTGTCGGCGCAGGTCTGGGTGACCGAGATCGACCCGATCTGCGCCCTGCAGGCGGCGATGGAAGGCTACCGCGTCGTGACCATGGACTGGGCGGCGGACAAGGCCGACATCTTCGTCACCGCGACCGGCAACTACCACGTCATCACCCACGAGCACATGAAGAAGATGAAGGACCAGGCCATCGTGTGCAACATCGGCCACTTCGACAACGAGATCGAGGTCGCGGCGCTGTCCCGCTACAAATGGGAAGAGATCAAGCCGCAGGTGGACCATGTCATCTTCCCTGACGGCAAGGGGGGGGGAAAGCGGATCATCCTGCTGGCGAAGGGGCGCCTGGTGAACCTGGGCTGCGGCACCGGGCACCCGAGCTACGTCATGAGCTCCTCGTTCGCCAACCAGACCATCGCCCAGATCGAGCTGTTCACCAACACCGCCAGGTACCCGGTCGGCGTCTACACCCTGCCCAAGCATCTGGACGAGAAGGTGGCGCGGCTGCAGCTGCAGAAGTTGAATGCCCAGCTGACCGAGCTCTCCGATGAACAGGCGAAGTACATCGGGGTGCCCAAGGCCGGCCCCTACAAGCCGGACCAGTACCGCTACTGACGCGGGCGATGAGCGGCCGCACCTTCAGCTTCGAGTTCTTCCCGCCGCGCACCGCGGCGGGCAAGCACAGGCTGCGCGACACCTGGGAGCAGCTGGGGCGGCTGCAGCCCAGGTTCTTCTCGGTCACCTTCGGCGCCGGCGGCTCGACGCAGGCGGGCACGCTGGAGACCGTGCTCGAGATCCGCCGCGCCGGGTTCGAGGCGGCGCCGCACCTGTCCTGCGTCGCCTCGACGAAGCAGGACATCGCCGCCATCCTCGGCCAGTACAAGGCAAGCGGCATCCGGCACATCGTCGCGCTGCGCGGCGACCTGCCCTCGGGCGTGGCGATGGCGGGCGAGCTGCGCCATGCCAACGAACTGGTCGCCTTCATCCGCGCGACCACGGGCGACTGGTTCCACATCGAGGTCGGCTGCTACCCGGAGTACCACCCGCAGACGCCCCGGGCGCCCGACGAGGTGGCGAACTTCAAGCGCAAGGTCGAGGCGGGCGCCAACGGCGCCATCACGCAGTACTTCTACAATGCCGAGGCCTACTTCCGCTTCGTCGAGGACTGCGCCCGGGCCGGCATCGGCATCCCGATCGTCCCGGGGATCATGCCGATCGGCAATTTCTCGCAGCTGGCGCGGTTCTCGGATGCCTGCGGCGCGGAGATCCCGCGCTGGATGCGGCTCAAGCTCGAGGGGTACCTGGACGACAGCGACTCGATCCGCGCCTTCGGCCTGGACGTGGTCACCGCGCTGTGCGACAAGCTGCTCGCCGCCGGCGCCCCCGGCCTGCACTTCTACACCCTCAACCAGGCCGCGCTCGCCGGCGAGATCTGGCAGCGGCTGGGCCTGTCCTCGCGCGCCTGAGCTCGCCCGGGCCCAGTCCACCGGAGCGCGCCGGACAGAGCGTGGGTGGGCGTGCCCACGCTCCGCGAACACTCAGGCCGCTTTTTTCTTGCGCTGCGCGTCCTTCGCATGCATCTGCGCATAGGCGCCGTGCGCCGCCGCTTCCGCATCGCCGACGTGCACGTCATAGCCCATGTCGTCCAGCACCGAACCGAGGGCCGACAGGCACAGCATGACGTTGTCCGGGCGGCAGGAGTAGCCCATCAGGCCGATGCGCCAGATCTTGCCGGCCAGGGGCCCCAGGCCGGCGCCGATCTCGATGCTGAACTCGTTCAGCAGGCGCTTGCGCACCTCGGCTTCATTCACGCCCCCGGGGCACTGCACCGCGTTCATCTGCGGCAGCTGGTACTTCTCCTCGACCAGCAGCTTCATTCCCATCGCCTCCAGGCCCGCCTTCAACGCGAGATGGTGCCGCGTGGCGCGCGCCCAGGCGTTCTCCAGCCGTTCCTCGCGGATGAGCAGCAGCGCCTCGTGCAGGGCAAACAGCGAATTGGTCGGCGCGGTGTGGTGGTAGGTGCGGGTGCCGGCGTTCCAGTAGCCCAGCAGCAGGTTCATGTCCATGAACCAGCTGTGGATCTTGTCCTTCCTCTTCCTGACCTGCTCCACCACGCGCTCGGAGAACGACACCGGCGACAGGCCGGGGGTGCACGACAGGCACTTCTGGCTGGCGGAGTAGATGGCGTCGATCTCCCACTCGTCCACCTTGACCGGGGTGCCGGCAAGGGAGGTCACCGCGTCCACGATCACCAGGGCGCCGTGCTTGTGCGCGATCTGCGTCAGCTGCTTCGCGTCCGACTGGCAGCCGGTGGAGGTCTCGGCGTGCACGAAGGCGACCACCTTCACGTCCTTGTGCTTCTTCAGCGCGTCCTCCACCTTCTGCGGGTCCACCGGCTCGCCCCACTTGTCCTCGACCAGCACCGGGACGCCGCCGCAGCGGATCACGTTCTCCAGCATGCGGCCGCCGAAGACCCCGTTCTGGCACACCATCACCTTGTCGCCGGGGGCCACCATGTTGACGAAGCAGAACTCCATGCCCACCGAGCCGGAGCCCGAGATGGGGAAGGTGAGCGCGTTCCTGGTCTGGTAGGCGTAGCACAGCAGCGACTTCAGCTCCTCCATCATCTCGACGAACACCGGGTCCAGGTACCCGATCGCCGGCTGGCTCATGGTGGTGAGCACGCGCGGGTGGATCTCGGTGGGGCCGGGACCCATGAGCGTCCTCTGCGGCGGGTGGAAGGACTGGATGCGCTTGGCGGGGGCGAATTGCGTCACGGGATCGTTCTCCGACATTCCGAAAGGGGCGTGCTCGGGGCGCGACTTCACGCGCACCGGGTTCTTGGCACTGGCTTCGATGACGATGTCCACGGCGCTGATGCGGCCCTGGGTGAGGCGCTCGACCTCGCCCGCCCAGCGGGCCGGAACGTAGCCGGTCTTCACCCAGTTGTGCACCACGGCGCGGTCCAGCTGGAAGGCGCGCGCGACCTCGGCCTGGGAGCCGAAGAGGTCCACGAGGCGCGCGGCGCAGCTGGTGTCGGGCATGGCGGGAATTCTAGTTTGTCAAATTTAGTTTGACAAGACCGTCCTTGGGCTATCATGCGCCATGGCCACCCCCGCCCGCGCCGCCCTGGCCGTCACCCTGGCCGCCGCCGCCCTGCTGATGGTGACCATGGGCGTGCGCCAGTCCTTCGGCCTGTTCGTCTCGCCGCTGAATTCCTCGACCGGCCTGGGCATCGCGACCATCAGCCTCGCCCTCGCCGTCGGGCAATTCACCTGGGGCGCGATCCAGCCCGTCGCCGGCGCGCTCGCCGACCGGCACGGCCCGGCGCCGGTGCTGGCGGGCGGGATCGTCCTGCTCGCCGCCGGCATCGCGCTCACCCCCTTGATGGATTCGGGCCTGGGCCTGACCGTCGCGCTCGGCCTGCTCGCCTCGATCGGCTCGGGCGCCGGCAGCTTCTCGGTGCTGATCGGCGCCGCGGCGCAGCGCCTGCCGCCGGAAGCGCGCGCCAAGGCCTCGGGCATCATCAACGCCGGGGGCTCCTTCGGCCAGTTCGTGTTCGCCCCCATCGCGCAGGCGCTGATCCAGGCCATGGGCTGGATGGCCGCGCTCTGGGCTCTTGCCGCCGCCACCCTCGCTGCGCTGCCGCTGGTGCGCACCGTCGCGGGCAAGCGCACCGCCGCCCCGGCGCACCCGGCCGAGGGCGCCTCGCCCTGGCGCGCGCTCGGCCAGGCCTTCGGCGACCGCAGCTACCAGCTGCTGAACCTGGGCTTCTTCACCTGCGGCTTTCACATCGCGTTCCTGGTGACGCACCTGCCACAGGAAGTGGACCTGTGCGGGCTGCCACCGACGGTGGCCAGCTGGTCGCTCGCGATCATCGGGCTGGCCAACATCGTGGGCAGCCTCGCGGCGGGCTTCGCCACCGCGAAGTACCGCAGCAAGTACCTCCTCGCCTGGATGTACGGCTCACGCGCCGCGCTGATCGCCGCCTACCTGGTGGCGCCCAAGACCGCGCTCACGTTCTACCTGTTCGCCGCGGGCCTGGGCCTGACCTGGCTCGCGACCGTGCCGCCCACGGCGGCCATCGTGGGAAAACTGTTCGGCGTGCGGTTCCTGGGGACCCTGTTCGGCATGACGCTGCTGTCGCACCAGTTGGGCGGGTTCCTCGGCGCGTGGCTGGGCGGCCTCGCCATCGAGGCCTCCGGGAGCTACGCCTGGCTGTGGTACGCCGACATGGCGCTCGCGGCCGCGGCCGCGCTGGTCAACCTGCCGATCCGCGAGGCGCGGCCGGCGGCGCAGCCGGCTGCGGCTTGACGAAAGCTCGTCGCTAGCGGCCTGTGAGCGACTGCGCAAGCGCAGCCAGAGCGGCCTCGGCGCGGCCCACCACCAGGGCGGGGACGATGGCGAGGGCGGAAAAGGCGAGAACCGCTTTGCGGGCGCGCGCCGTCGCTATTCGGCAAACAACGGCTGGCCGAGTTCCGTGAACCCGACCACCCGGACCGGCTCTTCGGTATTGTTCACACCCGCCCTCAGCCCGGCGAAGTCAAACAGCTTCCGGTCCAGCAGGTGCGAGGGCCGCACATCCGTGAGCGCGCGCAGGATGGACTGGATGCGCCCCGGTTCGGTGCGCGCCCACTCCTGCAGCATCCGCCCGACCACCTTGCGCTGCAGGTTCTGCTGCGAGCCGCACAGGGTGCAGGGAATGATGGGAAAGGCCTTCTGCTCGGCGAAGGCGGCGAGGTCGTTCTCGGCGACGTACACCAGCGGCCGGATCACCACCTGCCGGCCGTCGTCCGACACCAGCTTGGCCGGCATCGCCTGCAGCGTCCCGGCATGGAAGAGATTCAGGAAGAAGGTCGCCAGCACATCGTCGCGGTGATGCCCCAGCGCGATCTTGGTCGCGCCCAGCTCCCCGGCGACGCGGTAGAGCACGCCGCGGCGCAGGCGCGAGCACAGGCTGCACATCGTCTTGCCCTCGGGCACCAGGCGCTTCACGACCGAATAGGTGTCCTGCTCGACGATGCGGAACGGCACGCCGCGCGCTTCCAGGTACTGCGGCAGCACGCGCTCCGGGAACCCGGGCTGCTTCTGGTCCAGGTTCACCGCGACCAGCTCGAAATCCACCGGCGCCTTCTCCTTCAGCGCCAGCAGGATCTCCAGCATGCCGTAGCTGTCCTTGCCCCCCGAGAGGCACACCATCACCCGGTCGCCCGCCTCGATCAGGCCGAAATCGGCGATGGCCTCGCCCACCTGGCGGCGCAGGCGCTTGGCGAGCTTGTTGCGCTCGTAGCGGTCCTTGCGGCTATCGGTCATGGCAGGCTCACCGCGGCGACACCGCCTTCGGGCCGGCGATGCCGGCGACCATGAGCCCGATGCAGCCGATGCCGGTCCAGACCGCATAGCGCCGGGTCCAGGCCATGGTCTCTCCTAGAGGAAAACCGAACGGCCGCCGTCGACTGCCAGCACCTGGCCGGTGACGAAAGGGGCGGTGGCGAGGAAGTGTACCGCCCGGGCGATCGCCTCGGGCTCGCCGACGCGCGCCAGCGGCGTGGTGGCGACGATGCGCGCGCGCTCGGCCGGCTCGAACTGCCCGTCCTCGGGCCAGGCAATGGCGCCGGGGGCGACCGCGTTGACGCGCACCGAAGGCGCCAGTTCCAGCGCGAGCGAGCGCGTCAGCCCGGCAAGGCCCGCCTTCGCGACCGAATACACCGTGTAACCCTTGAGCGGGCGCTCGGCGTGGATGTCCACGATGTTCACGATGCAACCTGCCTGCTTCGCCAGGTGCGGCGCGGCCTCCTGCGCGAGGAACAGCGGCGCGCGCAGGTTGGAGCCGATCAGCTCCTCCCAGTGCGTCGCCTCGATGCCGCCCACCGGCGTGGGATAGAAGGCGGAGGCATTGTTCACCAGGATGTCCAGGCGCCCGAACTGCGCCAGCGCTGCCTCCACCAGCGCGCGCGGCGCGATCGGCGCCAGCAGGTCGGCCTTCACCCGGTGCGCGCTGCGAGGCCGCAGCGCGCTCAGTTCCTCCTCCAGCTTGGCCGCGTCGGCCCCCGATCCCCGGTAGTGGATCACCACGTCCGCGCCGGCCGCGTGCAGCCGGCGCGCGATCTCAGCGCCGACCCGGCGCGCGGCGCCGGTGACCAGCGCAGCCTTGCCCTGGAGATCCGGATTCATCGTAAGCGCCGAATTCTAGGGTAAATTCCCCCGCATGAAGGCCTCCGACACGACGGCCCGGGCAGTTGCGCTCCCGGAGGATGCGGCGCTCGCCGCCAGCCGCAGGCTGCTGGAGCGGCTCGCCGCGGAGCTGGCGGCGAAGGCAAACTGGATTTCGTTCGCGCGCTACATGGAGCTCGTCCTGCACGAGCCGGGCCTGGGCTACTACGCCGCCGGCGCGCGCAAGTTCGGCGCCGGCGGGGACTTCGTCACCGCGCCGGAACTCTCGCCGCTGTTCGGGCGCGCGCTGGCGCGCCAGGTGGCGCAGCTCCTGCAGCCGGGCGAGGCGGTGCTGGAGTTCGGCGCCGGCAGCGGGGCGCTCGCCGAACAGCTGCTGGGGGAGCTGCGGTGCCCCTACTTCATCCTGGAGACGAGCGCCGAGCTGCGCGAGCGCCAGCGCCGGCGCCTGGGCCCGGGCGTGCAGTGGCTCGAGCGCATGCCGCAGCGCTTTCGCGGCGTGATGCTCGCCAACGAAGTGCTGGACGCGATGCCGGTGCACGCGCTGGCCTGGCGCGCCGACGGCATCTTCGAGCGCGGCGTGTGCGCCAACGAGGGCCGGCTCGCCTGGTCGCTGCGCCCGGCGGAGGGCGCGCTGCTGGAGGCCGCCCGCGCCCTCGCGATCCAGGTTCCGCCCTCGGGCAGCTACGAAAGCGAGATCAGCCTCATCGCGCCGACCTGGATCCGCCTCGTCGCGCGCGCACTGGAGCGCGGCGCGATCCTCATCTCCGACTACGGCTTCCCGGCGCCCGAGTACTACCACCCGCAGCGCTCGGTCGGCACGCTTGCCTGCCACTACCGCCACCGCGCGCACGGCGACCCGTTCTACCTGCCCGGCCTGCAGGACATCACGGCGCACGTGGACTTCAGCGCGCTCGCGCGCGCCGCCACCGCCGGCGGGCTGGAGGTGCTGGGCTACGCCAGCCAGGCGCAGTTCCTCATCAACTGCAGCATCACCGACCTGCTGCAGCAGAAGGACCCCGCGGACACCAAGCGCTACCTGCCCGCCGCCTCGGCGGTACACAAGCTGCTCGCGCCCTCGGAGATGGGCGAGCTGTTCAAGTTCCTGGCGCTGGGCCGCGGCGTGGAAGGACCGCTGCTCGGTTTGTCCCGCGGCGACCGCGCGCATGCGCTCTAGCCTGCTCGCGCTGCTGCTCGCGGCCTTTGCCACGTTCGCCGCGTTCGCCGCGCCGGGCGGCGAGATGGAGCAGGCGCGCGGGCGCTGGGCCGCAAGCCCGCACGGGCCGATGCTGGAGCGCATCCTGCCCCCCGGGTTCGAGCCGGCGGACCTGCCCGAGCCCAGGTCGCGCGGCGCGCAGCTCACCGCGCGCTACTGCGTCCAGTGCCACAACCTCGCCAACCCGGCGATGCACCACGCCGAGAAGTGGCCGGCGATCGTCGAGCGCATGGTGCTGCGCATGCAGGGCAAGGGCAACATGGGCCGGCTGATGGCCGAGATGATGGCGGGCGTGGAGGCGCCCTCGGCGGAGCAGGCGAGGGTGCTCGTCGCCTACCTGCAGCGCCGGGCGCAGAAGCCGCTGGATCCGAGGAAAGTGCCGGAAGCCTATCGCGCCGAGGGGGGCGCCTTTCGCCTCGCGTGCAACCAGTGCCACGTGCTGCCCGATCCGGCGCGCTACACCGCGAGCGAATGGCCGGCGGTGGTGGCGCGCATGGAGAAGAACATGGAATGGATGAACCGCGTGGTGAGCTCCAGCCCCATCCCGGGCGAGCCGCAACTGCGGATCGAGGACATCAACGCCTTCCTCGCGCGGCATGCGCGCAAGCCGCGCTAGAAGTCGTTTTCCTCCAGCCACTCCAGGATCGGCCGCGCCGCCGCCTCCCAGCGCGTCTCCAGCATCACCGCGTGACCCAGGCCCGGCAGTTCGCGGTACTCCGCGCCCAGCATGCGCGCGCTCGCGCGCACGCTCGAGGCCGGGATCAGGATGTCCTTCTGCGCGCCCAGGCACAGCATGCGCAGGCGCTGCATGGTCCACAGCTGCGGCAGCCCCCAGCCCGACATGTCCATCAGCGCGCGCCGGGACTCCTGCTGCATGCGGCGATGGATGCCGGCGAGGCGCCCCTGCTCCATCGGCCCGGCGAACAAGGCATCCGCAAGGACCTGCGGCGAGGCGGCCCCGCCCGCGGCCATGCGCTGGATGCCGGCGAACAGCGCCGGCCGGGTCCAGGCGAGCGAGATCGTGGAGGGCAGCAGGCCGAAGCTGGGCACCGGGCAGGCAAACACCGCCGCCGCGCAATCGCCCTCGGCCGCGGTGCCCAGGTACTTCTGCACCACCATGCCGCCCATGGAATGGCCGATGAGCACCGGCGCTCGCCCGACCGATGCCACGACCCCCGCAAGGTCGAGCGCGTAGTCGGCGAGGCCGAATTGGTTCAGCCGCTCGCGGCCGCCGCTCGCGCCGTGGCCGCGCAGCGACAGCGCGAAGACCGGGAAGCCGCGCGCGGCGAACCAGGGCAGGAAGTGCTCCTCCCAGCACCAGGCGCCCAGGTGCGCGCCGTGCACGAACAGCAGCGGCGTGCGATTCGCATCCACGGTCTGCGGGCACCAGAGCAGCTCCAGCGGCTCCTCGGCGTGAAGCAGGCGCCGCCCGATGAGGGCATTGGCCGTCTCCACTAAGCGACGGGCGGCACCGCCATGCCGCGCTGCACCGCGGGCCTGAGCGAGATCGCATCGTACCAGCGCTTCACCGCCGGGAACTGCGCCAGGTCCACGCGGTGCCATTCGTGGCGCGCCACCCAGGGATAGGTGGCGATGTCGGCGATGGAGTACTCCTCGGCCAGGTACGCCGCCTGCTGCAGGCGCTTGTCCAGCACCCCGTAGAGGCGCTTGGCCTCGGCGCCGTAGCGCTCGATGTAGTAGGGAACCTGGTCCCTCTTCGCGCGCATGAAATAGTGCGCCTGGCCGAGCATGGGGCCGACGCCGCCCATCTGGAACATGAGCCATTGCAGCGCGATGTACTTGCCGCGGTCGGTCGCAGGCAGGAAGCGGCCGCCCGCCTTGCCCGACAGGTAGACCAGGATCGCGCCGGATTCGAACAGCGGCAGCGGCTTGCCATCCGGGCCCTCGGGATCGACGATCGCCGGGATGCGGTTGTTGGGATTGACGGCGAGGAACTCGGGCCTGAACTGCTCGCCCTTGCCGATGTCGACCGGGTGCACGCGGTAGGGCAGCCCGCACTCCTCCAGCATGATGGAGACCTTGCGGCCGTTGGGCGTGGTCCAGGTGTACAGGTCGATCATCGGGGCTCCAGCGTGCGCTGCGGCAACGGGGCGGCGCAGTCTACTGCGCGGCGAGCGCGGCAGCTATCGCGCGTTCACGGGCGGCGTCGATGAGGCCCGGGATCCGCGACGGGTCGGGCGCGGCCTGCGCCACGGCACCCCCGTCCACGCCCAGTGCCGCGGCCAGCGCGCGCTCCAGGCGCAGCGCGGTGCGCCGCATGCGCTCGGAAGGGTCCGCCGCCTGCGCCACCGCGAGCAGCTGCCGCAAACGCTCTGCGCGGCGCAGCGCGTCGGTGGACTTGAGGATGCCGAGCAATGCCTTGGCATCCGCCTCTTGGGCAAGCTCGATGCGACCGCGCAGCCGGCAGGCGAGCCGCGCGAGGTCGCGCTCGTCGTTGGGCACCCGCACGCGCTCGCACAGCGCCTGCATGCCGGCCTCGGCCGCGGCGCCGCGAAACCAGGCGAGCACGCCCAAGCGCACCGTGGAGGAGTAGCGCGCGGCGGCGGCGCGGCGCAGGGCCGCGAGCGCCTCGGGGCCGGGATCGATCTCGGGGATGAGCCGCGCCGCAGCGCCGCAGGCCGCCAGCACCTGGAACATGCGGTCCGGATGCGGCTCCGACAGGCCGCGCTCCAGTTCCTGCCAGGCGCGCTCGGCCACGAGGTGCTCGACTTCGCCCAGCTCCACCATGCGGCGCATCAGGGCCATGGTCTCGTCGGCGATGCGGAACGGGTAGCGCGCGGAGAATCGCGCCACGCGCAGGATCCGCACCGGATCCTCCTCGAAGGCGGCGCTGACATGGCGCAGGATCCCGGCGCGCAGGTCGCGCTCGCCGCCGAAGGGATCGATCAGCACGCCGTCCTCGTCGCGCGCCATGGCATTGATGGTGAGGTCGCGCCGCGACAGGTCCTCCTGCAGCGTGACCTCGGGCGCGCAGTAAACCACGAAGCCCTTGTAGCCGTGGCCGCTCTTTCGCTCGGTGCGCGCGAGCGCGTATTCCTCGTGCGTCTGCGGGTGCAGGAACACCGGGAAATCCTTGCCCACCGGACGAAAGCCCGCGGCCGTCATCTGCTCCGGGGTGGCGCCCACCACCACCCAGTCGCGGTCCACCACCGCCTCGCCCAGCAGCTGGTCTCGAACCGCGCCGCCGACGACGTAGGCCTTCACCGCGGCGGCTGCGCCGGTGCTTTCAGCGCCGCGCGCGCCAGCGCAGCGCGGGATAGCGCTCGCGCGGGCCCGCAGGCGCGAGCCAGGAGGGGGCCGCCGCCTCCAGCGCGGTGGGCGCCAGGCCAAAGGGCAGCGGGCTGGCGGTCACGTTCGGCAACTGCATCGAGCGCAGGTTGTCGCGCGTGATGAGCGGGCCCGGCAGCCGCTCCATCACCACGGCCTGCAGCCAGGCGGCCGCATCCGGCAGCCCGAGCACCAGCCGCGTGCGTCCGGTGGTGCTGCAGACATACTTCACCAGGTCCCGCAGCGTGTACTCCTTCGGTCCGCCCAGGTCGTAGCTGCCGCGCGCTTCGCGGCTGTCGAGCGCGGCGAGGAAGGCCGCCACCACGTCGCCGACGTACACCGGCTGGAAACGCGCCTCCGCGCAGGCGAGGGGCAGCACCGGCGAGAAGCCCGCGAGCCTCGCGAACAGGTTCAGGAAATGGTCGTCGGGGCCAAAGATCACCGAAGGCCGGAACACGCAGCCGGCGAGGTCGCCGGCATCCAGCACCGCGCGCTCGCCCACGCCCTTGGAGCGCAGGTACTCCGAGGGCGCCGAGGGCGAGGCACCCAGCGCGCCCATGTGCAGCAGCCGGCGCACGCCCGCCTCGCGGCAGGCACGGACCAGCGCCAGCGGCAGCTCGACGTGCGCCGCGGCGAAATCCGGGCCGTAGTCGTTGGGCCCGCGCACGCGGCCGCGGCGGCTGTGCAGCACGCCGGCGAGGTTCACCACGGCATCGCGTCCCCCGGCCAGCGCGGCGAGCGCGTGCCGGTCGCCGGCGTCGCATTCGACCACCTCCACCGTCGGCAGCAGGATCAGGTCCCTGGCGCGCTCGCGCCGCCGCGTCGGCACGGTGACGCGAGCGCCGCGCGCCGCCAGGGCGGCGACCAGGTGGCGGCCGACGAAGCCGCTGCCGCCCACTACCAGGAAATTCGCCTTATTCATTCAGGTTCCAGGGACGATCCTGCGCGCGGTCGCGCCGGATTCCGCGATTATCGCCTAGGGCAGCTGTTCGTTGAAGCGCTCGCTCGCGGCCCGCGCCGGGATCACGCCCAGGCGGTCCTTGAGCGCCAGCGGCGTGCCGCCGTAGAGCTGCGAGTAGTACATGGTGTTCGCCATCACCCGTTTGACGTAGTCCCGC
>VGIA01000021.1 GCA_016868105.1 Betaproteobacteria bacterium
CGGGCTGCGCGTTCCACACCCGCTGCCCGTATCGCAAGGACCCGGTCTGCAGCAGCGAGCTGCCGCCGCTCAGGGACCTCGGCGGCGGGCGGCAGGTTGCCTGCCACCTGCGCGGCTAGCGCCGCCTGGAGGTATTCCTTGGCGGCGGTGTCGGCCTCGACCGGCCGCCGCGCCGGGGCGGGACACGCGCAGGCTTAGCGGCCGCGCGGCGGTGGCGGGCTTTATCGCAAGCGGCGAGGCGGAACCGACCAAGAGGTCGCAGCGGCCGTCCGTGCCGCCCGGTATGATCGTCCCAGCCAGCTCACTCGCAGATTGCTTACCAATAGCGGCTCGTGGGGCGACATAAGCTGCATTGTGCGCCGTCAAACCGGGACCGGGGAGCGGGAGAATGGCCAAATCGTGCGCTGCAACGCAGCCTGGGTCGGATAGATTTTCCTATCCATCACTGACGTTCTAAGGTCTACTCATGGTTCCAAGAAGCGTGCGCACCGACGTTCTGGAGATTGCCTATGACGAGCACGGCCCCGCCAGTGGCGCGCCGGTGATCCTGCTCCATGGCTTTCCCTATGACGTCCGGAGCTTCGACGAAGTCGCCCCGCCGCTGGCCAACCAAGGGTGCCGCGTGCTCGTGCCCCACCTGCGTGGCTATGGGCCGACACGGTTCTTGTCGCCCGCCACGCCGCGTTCGGGCGAGCAAGCGGCACTGGGCCACGACCTGATGCAGTTCATGGATGCCCTCGGCATCGCGCGCGCGGCCCTAGCCGGCTATGACTGGGGCGGGCGCGCAGCCTGTATCGTCGCGGCGCTGGAACCCGAGCGCGTGCGCTGCCTGGTGAGCTGCACCGGCTACAACATCCAGAACATTGCGGCCTCGGGCGAGCCGGCGTCGGCCGCTCAGGAGCATCGCTTTTGGTACCAATATTACTTCCACAGCGAACGCGGTCGTGCCGGCCTCGCCAAGAACCGACGCGACATCTGCCGATTGCTGTGGCGTCTGTGGTCGCCGGAATGGCGCTTCGATGAAGCGACCTTCGAGCGAAGCGCGGTGTCGTTCGACAATCCCGACTTCGTCGACGTCGTGATCCAGTCCTACCGTCACCGCTACGGCTATGCGCCCGGCGATCCCGCGCTCTTCGCAATCGAGGCCGAACTGGCCAAGCAGCCCAGGATCACCGTACCAACCATCAACCTCCACGGTGGCCACGATGGTGTGGGACCGGCGCCCGAGAACGACAGCCAGGCCCGGTTCTTCGCCGGCCCCTACGAGCGGCGCCTGCTGCCCGGCGTCGGGCACAACGTACCGCAGGAAGCGCCGGCCGACACGGCCACCGCCCTGAGAGATCTGATGAAGGGAACGACACCATGAGCATCGCGTTGGTCGGCGCGACCGGCAACATCGGCACGCGCCACGTGGAGCAGTCGCCTCCGGACGGATACACCCTGCTGATGGCCGCGAGCAACAATCTGGTGATCAACCAGTTCCTGTTCAAGAACCTCGGCTTCGACCCCCTCAAGAGCTTCGAGCCGGTGACCATCCTGGTCAACGTGCCCTCGGTGATCTATTCCGCGGGCAGGGTCCCGGCGCGTTCGCTGCAGGAGTTCACCGCCTGGGCCAGGTCCCAGCCAGGCAAGGTGAACTACGGGTCGCCTGGCAGCGGCTCCACCCCGCACCTTTCGGCGGAAGCCATCAACCGCGCGTTCAATCTGGGAATGCAGCACGTGCCCTACAAGGGCGCATCCCAGGCGGTCGCTGCGCTGCTCGCGGGCGAGGTCCAGTTCTACCTGGGCGGGGCGGGTGTGGGTGCCGCGCATGTCAAGGAAGGCAAGCTGCGCGCACTGGCGGTATCCAACCCGACCCGGCTCCAAGCCATGCCCGAGGTACCGACCTTTGCCGAGGTGGGACTGTCGGCCATCAACGCAAGCAACTGGTGGGCTGTCGCTGCCCCTGCCGGCACGCCGAGAGCGATCACGGCACGGCTCCAGACCGCCTTCTGCAAGGCTCTCGGTGAACCGGACGCCAAGGCAAGGCTGGTCCAATTCGGCAACATCGCGATCTGCAACACACCTGCCGAGATGGCCAGGCAGCTCGCCGAGGAAGCGGCGTACTGGGAGAAAACCCTGCCTGGCATGGGCGTGTCGATCGACTGACGCCGCGCATGCCGCAACCCGCCAGGGTGAGGGTGAACTGACCGGCTTTATCTGTACCAGGTTGAATGTAGTGTTTAACCTGGAAGAAGGAGTCGGAAGATGCCAAAGAAGAGATTTCGCCCGGAGCATTCCCATTGCCACTGGCAGGCAAGGATTGCTTTTGCGGTATAAATGCAATAGAGTTGCATTAACAACAGGCGTCAGTTGGTCCGCACGTAGTTGTGGTTAACAGCCTCCGTGCCGCGCCAGAGCATGATCAGGGAGTTGGAGTATCAGGATGTTTGGCGGCTTTTTGCATAGGCAACCTGTAACAGGCAACCCTGTTGCCGTAGCAACCATGATCATCGCACTGTTGCCGGCTGTGGTGTTGGCGCAATCCGTGGTGCCGGGCCCCTGGGGCAATCTCAAGGATCACATCAAGCCGCTGGAGATCACCACGGATCATCAGCGCATCACGCTATATCGCCGCCAGCAAATGCTGGCGAAGTCTGCGCATTTCCGAGCGATTGAAGCGGTGGTCATTTATGACGCGCCATTCAAGGGCCAGTTGCGCGGCCAGGCACAAGCCTTGCTGGGATTGGCGGGAACACTGGATACGCTGTTTGTGCCAGGCACGGAGACACAGATCGGACAACATGGTGCCAAGCTGGAAATCTGGCAGCAACCGGAAGAGTTCGGCCAGCATGTCGCAGGTTTTCGCAAGGCCGTGGATGACCTGGCTGCTGCCATAGAGTCAGGTGGCGATTTGAACGCCGCTTATATCGGCGTGCGCCACCAGTGTCTGGCCTGCCACCAGTCGTACCGCATTTTCAAGCCGCAGCCCAAGCCCAGACCCTTGTAGCAGGTACAGTTACGCGGATATTTGCCCCATTGAACTGACCGGCATCTTGTGGATCTTCGCTTTCATGATCTGCGCCATGAAGCTACAAGTAGGCTGTTTGAGCGGGGCCTAAACTCTATGGAAGTTGCCAGTGTTACTGGATACCGCACGCTACAGATGCTAAAGCGGTATACCCATCTTAAAGCCGGAGAGCTTGCACAGAAGCTTGGTTAACTATGGCAGGCAAGCACTTCGAGCTTGAGGCTGCGGTCTGCTGGTCGTGCGCTTGTAGCGCCGGCCGCAGCGCGATGCGAAGGCTGGGTAGGGCTGCTATTCGGTGGACACTGTGCGGATTACCAACGCGCTACTTTTTGGTATGCGATATGGTATGCCCACAGAAAAACATCTGTAAGTCATTGATTTAACTATGTGTATGGCGGAGTGAGAGGGATTCGAACCCTCGATACCGGTTTAAGCCGGTATAACGCCTTAGCAGGGCGCCCCCTTCGGCCACTCGGGCATCACTCCGGTGTGTCTGTGCGGCGCGAACCATGCCTATTCTATCCTGCTAGGCGTTTTCCAGTTCGAACGCCTTGTGCAGCACCCGCACCGCGAGTTCGGCGTACTTCTCGTCGATCACCACCGAGATCTTGATCTCCGAGGTGGAGATCATCTGGATGTTGATGCCCTCCTCGGCGAGCGTCCGGAACATCCTGGCCGCGATGCCCGCGTGCGAGCGCATCGCCAGGCCGACGATGGAGATCTTGGCCATGCGGTCGTCACCGGTGATCTCGCGGCACCCGATGTGCGGCTTGACCTGGTCGTTGAGCATCTTCATGGCGCGCTTGAGATCGCCGCGGCCGAGCGTGAACGACAGGT
This sequence comes from Betaproteobacteria bacterium, assembly GCA_016868105.1. GTDB lineage: Bacteria > Pseudomonadota > Gammaproteobacteria > Burkholderiales > SG8-39 > RBG-16-66-20. The sequence continues at coordinate 3,848 of VGIA01000021.1, forward strand.
CCGTGGTGCCGTCGTGGGCGACGTTCTGCACGATGACGTCGACGTTGATGCCGGCGTCGGCGATCGGCCCGAAGATGGCGTAGGCGATGCCGGGCCTGTCGGGCACGCCGTGCACGGTGACCTTGGCCTCGTCGCGCTGCGCCGCGACGCCTGAGATGACGGCTTTTTCCATCGCCATGTGCGGGTCTTCCTCGAAAGTGATGAGGGTTCCGGAACGCGCCTCCTCCTCCACCGGCAGCTTCGGGTCGGTGAGGCTGGAGAGCACGCGCGTGGGCACCTTGTACTTGCCGGCGAATTCCACCGAGCGAATCTGCAGCACCTTGGAGCCGGCCCCCGCCATCTCGAGCATTTCCTCGAAGCTGATGGTGGTCAGGCGCCGAGCCTCGGGCACGATGCGCGGGTCGGTGGTGTAGACGCCGTCGACGTCGGTGTAAATCTGGCACTCATCGGCCCCGAGCGCCGCGGCGAGCGCCACCGCGGAGGTGTCCGAGCCGCCGCGGCCGAGCGTGGTGATGTTGCCCTCGGCGTCCACGCCCTGGAAGCCTGCCACCACCGCGACGCAGCCGTTCTCCAGGCCCTGGCGCAGGCGCATCTCGTCGATGGCGAGGATGCGGGCGCGGGTGAAGGCCGAATCGGTCAGCACCCGCACCTGCCAGCCGGTGTAGCTGCGCGCGCGCACGCCCAGCGCGAGCAGCGCCATTGCGAGCAGGCCCACCGTGACCTGCTCGCCGGTGGCGGCGACCACATCCAGCTCGCGCGGATCCGGGTGCTCCTGCAGCCCGGCGGCGAGCGCGAGCAGGCGGTTGGTCTCGCCGGACATGGCCGAGGGCACCACCACGACGCGGTGGCCGGCGGCCTGCCACTTGGCGACGCGCCAGGCGACGTTCTTGATGTGCTCGATCGAGCCCACCGAGGTGCCGCCGAATTTCTGGACGATGAGGGCCATGACTAGTGGAAGCTAAGGGCCGCGATTCTAGCCGAAACGCCAGCCGATTCCGGGGCTTGGTGGCCCGCGGCGGAACGAGCGGGCAGCCGAACAGGCCGCCGCATCACGAACCCCCGCGCCGCGCGCGATTGACTTCGCCGCACCCGCCATCGACCATCCGGCGACCATGACTGCATCCATCCGGCCCGGCTTCCTCGTCCACGATTCATAAGCTCCTCCTGACAGGGTTTAGGCTTGCGCCCGACCGAGTGCCGGGCGTGTTTTTTTGAGGGCCGTACAGTTGCATCGGAGTATAGGAATTCCAAACCAGCTATGATTGGAATGGACCCCGCCGCCGCCCCCCTGCCGACGTATCGAGCTTGCTGTCCGGCCTCGCCGAGGCACGCGGGGTGGGTGATATAGCGGCACTGGCATTCGAGGCCATTGCGCTGGCGGGGAACACCGTTCGCATTGAAATGTTCCAGGCTCTGTCATCAGCTAGAACACCATCAGCCATCGCCGGTTTAAGCACTCCGGAGGAATTCCGTCGCCTGCCGACCGAACAAGACCTTGTTGGTCGAATTCAATTTGAAACCACACGCATAATGGGGTCTCGTATCGGTAGGACCAGACCTCGCCTCGGCCGCGAGCCAGCGGCAATATCTCGAAGGATTGGCCAATCAATGACCTGACCTGGTCTTTGGTCGCGCCTGGAAGTATTTTGTTAAAGTTTCTCTCATGAAGCACCTGCTCCCAGCGATCGACTCGGCTGGCAGAGTTCAGTATCAAAAAGTATGTGTGCCGACCGTAAGGGCCCCGGGCGTACTCCAGGACAGCTCCTGATTCGGTGATTCGCTCATGGGTGGGCGGCCCAAGCTTTTCAATAATGCGATCGCGATCAAGGCCAATTGATTCGTCTGAGGGCCCATAAGAGGCGCAGCCGCCGGCAGTGAGCAGGACAAGAACCGGGATTAGAAAGCGCTGAGCGTGTGTCATGGTGCTAAAAAGTGAGTAGCGTGCTACTTAGGTGTCCGACCAGGTTACATAGCGCCGACTGAAGAGCTGAAAATCAATAGCACCAGGGTTTTCCGGCGAGACGCTAAAGCCCTTGTGCGGCGGGGATATGTCGCAATCGGCGAATCGTCACTTAATGCCGGAACCGGCTGGGTCTCAGAAGCGCAGCTTCGCGAATGAACAGCTTTGAATCCTGATCCAGTCGGTGGAATCCTCTCACTTCTTCTGGCACCGTTATTTCGGGCTAGGTCAGTCTGCTAGAAGTGCGCTTCTAGCGCCGGCCACAGCGCCATGCAAAGGCTTGGTAGGCCCGCTACCTGGTGAAAACTGTGCGGATTACCGACGCGCTGCGCTTTGGTATGCGTTTGGGTATGGATACAGAAAAACATCTGTAAGTTATTGATTTAAGATAAGTATGGCGGAAGGGGTGGGATTCGAACCCACGAGCCACTGGCTGGCTTCCGGTTTTCAAGACCGGTGCATTCGACCGCTCTGCCACCCTTCCAGGTTGAAATCGTGCCCTGGCGCCGATATTGTAATGGGGCCCGTGGAGACGCGTAATTCCTTAAACCCTAAAGGGGAAACAGGGTAGAAACTTTGCGGAAATTTGGTAGTCTTAGCCGCTACAACTAGGAGGATTTCGATGGAACCAGCCCGTTCGAACGACAGCGTTTTCGGCCCCGCGCCCGGCCAGGTCGCCGGCGGCGCGCTGGCGCCCGAGGCGCAGAGAGTCCTGCGCAATACCAACCTGCTGCTGGCACTCAGCATGGTGCCCACGGTCGCCGGCGCGTATCTGGGCATGGCCACGGCCTGGATCATCACCGGCTCGCCCATCATCAGCTTCTTCATCATGCTGGGTGCGGTGATCGGACTGCAATTGGGCATCGCCCGCTACCGCAACAGCGTGCTCGGCATCGGCCTGCTGCTGCTGATGACCGGCCTGCTGGGCTGGTTCCTGGGGCCCTTGCTCAACTACGCCCTGGCGCTGAAGAACGGCATGCAGCTGGTGGGCTACGCGGCCTTCGGCACCGGCGCGGTATTCATGGGCATGGCGATGGTGGCGGTCGCCACCAAGCGCGATTTCAGCTTCATGGGAAAATTCCTCTTCGTGGGCATGATCGTGCTGCTGGTGGCGATGATCGCCAACATGTTCCTGCAGATCCCGGCGCTGTCGCTGGCGATCTCCAGCGCGGTGATCCTGGTGTTCTCGCTGTTCCTGCTGCACGACCTGTCGCGGATCGTGACCGGCGGCGAAACCAACTACGTGCTGGCGACCACCGGCGTGTACATGAGCCTGTTTAACATCTTCGCCAACCTGCTGCAGCTGCTGTCGGCGCTGACGGGCGAGAAGGACTGACATCCCCGCGCCCGCAAGCAGGTAAAGGGCGCCGCGAGGCGCCCTTTTTCGTTTCTAGCGCTCGAACAGCGCGATGGACTCCACGTGCGCGGTGTGCGGGAACATGTTCACCACCCCGGCGGACACCAGGCGGAAGCCCTTCGCGTTCACCAGCGTGTCGGCGTCGCGCGCCAGCGTCGCCGGGTCGCAGGAGACGTAGACGATGCGGCGCGGCCAGGCCTCGGGCAGCGCTTTGACCACGCCGGCGGCGCCCTCCCGCGGCGGGTCGAGCAGGAACTTGTCGAAGCGCCCGAAATGGCCCAGGTCGGGCCGGAACAGGTCCGCGACCTCGAACTGGGCGACGACGCCGTTCTCCAGCGCATTCTGCCGCGCGCGCTCGATGAGCGACGCGCTGGCCTCGAAGCCGATCACCTCCGCCCCGCGCACCGCGATCGGCAGGGTGAAGTTGCCCAGACCGCAGAACAGGTCCGCGATGCGCTCGCCCGGCCGCGGGTCGAGCAGCCCGATGGCGCGCGACACCAGCACGCGGTTGACGCCGAAGTTCACCTGCGTGAAGTCCGAGGGGCGGAATCGGATGCGCAGGCCGAACTCCGGCAGGTCGTAGCGCAGCGGCTCGTGCGCCTCCGGCCAGAACGGCTTCGCGCTGTCCGGCCCTTCCGGCTGCAACCACGTGTTGACGCCATGGTGTTGCGCGAACGCCCGCAGCCGCGCCTTGTCCGCGGCGCTCAGCGGCTCGAGGTGGCGCAACAGCAGCACCGTCCCGCCCTCGCCGGCCGCGACCTCGATCTGCGGCAGGCGCTCGCGGACGGACAGTCCGGCGACCAGCTCGCGCAACGGCGCGATCAGCCCGGCGATCCCCGGCGGCAGCACCTCGCAGCGCCGCATGTCGGCGACAAGGGTCGAGCGCCGCTCTCGGAAGCCTACCAGCGCGCCGCCCTTGCTTTCCACGTAGCGGGCCGAGAACCGGGCGCGGCGCCGGTAGCCCCATTCCTCGCCGTAGACGATGGGCAGCAGGCTCTCGGGCTTCACCTTGCCGATGCGCGCCAGGCAGTCCTCCAGCCCGCGCTGCTTGGCGGCCATCTGGGTGCGGGCGTCCGCGTGCTGGGTGGCGCAGCCGCCGCAGCGGCCGAAGTGGGGGCAGCGCGGCTCGCGCCGCCCGAAGGCGGGCTCGAGAATGCGGGTGGCCTGCGCCAGCTGGAACTTGCGCTTGTCGTGCACTTTGCGGGCCTCCACCCGCTCGGCGCCGAGGGCGCCCTCGACGAAGACGACCTTGCCCTGGGCGTTGCGCGCGACGCCGCGGCCCTCGGCGTCCAGCGCCTGGACCGTCAGGATTTCCAAAGCGACAGGAACTCGCGCCAATGGGGCGAGCTCTGCCTCTCCAGGGCCTCGCGCAGCACGCCGCACTCCTTGCGGTGCTGGGCCTCGGTCAGCACCCCGCGCAGCAGCTGGAAGCGCAGCCACAGCAGGTAGGTGTTGGCGGTGTCCGCCTCGCAATAGCCGCGGATCTCGGCGAGCTTGCCGGCGAGGTAGGCTTCCCAGACCTTCGCCCCGCCGATGCCGATCTTGCCGGGCAGCCCGGCCAGCTGGGCGACCTCGTCCAGCGGCGCGTTGTTGCGCGGCTGGTACATCGCCAGCAGGTCCATCAGATCGGTGTGACGGGCGTGGTAGCGCGAGAGGTAGTTGTTCCAGCGGAAGTCCTTGTCGTCCTCCCCCTGGTCCCAGAACCTGGCCGCGGACACGCCATGGACCAGTCCCCGGTAGTTGAGCACCGGCAGGTCGAAGCCGCCGCCGTTCCAGGACACCAGCTGCGGCACGTACTTCTCCAGGCCGTCCTGGAAGCGCTGGATGGCCTCGCGCTCGGTGGACTCGGGCTCGCCGAGCGAAAAAACCCGAATACCCTCGGCCTCGCGCAGCACGCAGGAGATCACCACCACCCGATGCAGCTGCGGCGGCAGGAAATCGCCGCCGGTCTGGATGCGGCGGCGCTGGAACGCGACCTCGGCCACCTCCGCGTCGGGCAGGTCCTGCGGCAGGCCGTGCAGGCGCCGGATGCCGGCGACGTCGGGCACGGTCTCGATGTCAAAGGCGAGGACTGGGATCAATCCGGGAATACCCCGGTGGACAGATAGCGGTCGCCGCGATCGCAGACGATGGTGACGATGACGGCGCGCTCCAGTTGCCGCGAGATGCGCAGGGCGACGGCCATCGCGCCGCCGGAGGAGATACCGCCGAAGATGCCCTCCTCGCGCGCCATGCCCCGCGCCATGTCCTCGGCGTCGGCCTGGCTGACATATTCCAGCCGGTCCACGCGCGACTTGTCGTAGATCCTGGGCAGGTAGGCTTGCGGCCACTTCCGGATGCCGGGAATCTGCGAGCCCTCCTCGGGCTGGCAGCCGACGATCTGGATCGCCGGTTTCTTCTCCTTGAAAAACCGCGAGCAGCCCATGATGGTGCCGGTCGTCCCCATGGAGGACACGAAATGCGTGATCCGGCCCCCGGTGTCGCGCCAGATCTCCGGGCCCGTGGTCTCGTAGTGCGCGAGCGGGTTGTCCGGATTGGCGAACTGGTCGAGCATCACGCCCTTGCCCTCGCGCACCATGCGCTCGGCCAGGTCGCGCGCGCCCTCCATGCCGCCCTTCTGCGGCGTGAGGATGATCTGGGCGCCGTAGGCGCGCATGGTCTGGCGCCGCTCGACCGACAGGTGCTCGGGCATGATCAGGATCATGCGCAGGCCGCGGATCGCCGCCGCCATCGCGAGGCCGATGCCGGTGTTGCCGGAGGTGGGTTCGATGAGCGTGTCCCCCGGCTTGATGGTGCCGCGCTCCAGCGCGCGCCGGATCATGGACATCGCCGGCCGGTCCTTCACCGATCCGGCCGGGTTGTCGCCCTCCAGCTTGGCGAGGATGAGGTTGCCGCGCCGCGCGTTGTCCGCGCCCGGCAGCCGCTGCAGCCGCACCAGCGGCGTCTCGCCGATGAACTCCTCGAGCGTCCGGTAGGCGTTCCCGCTCATGCCTGCATCAGCTCCGCGACGTAGGCGGCGACGCCCTCTTTTACCGGCATGAATTCGCCCTCGTAGCCCGCCGCGCGCAGCGCGCCCAGGTCGGCCTGGGTGTAGCTCTGGTACTTGCCCGCCAGCTGCGGCGGGAACGGGATGTACTCAATCAGCCCGCGCCGCGCCAGGTCCTCCGCCGCCTGGTCGCCGCCGCTGGCGGCGTTGATGACCGCCGCGGCGAGCTCGTTGAAGGTCTGCGCCCGCCCGGTGCCGCAATTGAAGATGCCCGACACTTCGCGATTCTCCAGCAGCCAGAGATTGACCGCGACCGCGTCGTCGACGTGCACGAAATCGCGCAGCTGGCCGCCGTCGCCGTAGCCGTCGCTGCCCTCGAACAGCTTCACCCGGCCCTCGGCGCGGAACTGGTGGAAGGCATGGAAGGCCACCGAGGCCATGCGGCCCTTGTGCGCCTCGTTCGGCCCGTAGACGTTGAAGTAGCGCAGACCGGCCACCTGCCCCGCACCGGCCGCGCCGGTCTGCCCCAGCCGCCGGCGCACGTACTGGTCGAACAGGAACTTGGAATAGGCGTAGGCATTGAGCGGGCGCTCGTTTTCGCGCTGCTCGGCGAAGTCGACCCCAGCGCCGTAGACCGAGGCCGAGGAGGCGTAGAGGAACGGGGCTTCCTGCTCCCGGCACCAGTCGAACAGCGCCTTGGAATAGCCGTAGTTGTTCTCCATCATGTAGCGGCCGTCGCGCTCCATGGTGTCGGAGCAGGCGCCCTGGTGCAGCACCGCCTCGATGGAGCCGTCGAGGCGGCCGGACTTGAGCTGGGCGAGGAATTCGCGCTTGTCGAGGTAATCGGCGATCTCGGCTGCGGCAAGGTTGCGCACCTTGGCGCCGTCCTCGAGGTCGTCCACGGCGAGGATTTCGGTGATCCCGGCCCGGTTCAGGGCGGCGACCAGCCGTGACCCGATGAATCCCGCGGCGCCGGTGACGACATGCAGCATGGCCGATCCCGTTAGGTTGCAAACAGTTCCTTGCCGGTCACCACCGCGGTGCCCAGCTTGGTGACCTTGATGCCGCCTGCGCGGTTGGCGAGGCGAACCGAGCGCTGCAGAGGCTCGCCGGCGGCGAGCATCACCGCCAGGGTCGCGATCACGGTGTCGCCGGCCCCGCTGACGTCGTACACCTCGCGCTTGTCGGCGGCGACGCGCAGCACCTTGCCCTGGCGGTACAGCGACATGCCCTGGTCGCCACGGGTGAGCAGCAGGGCCTCCAGCCCCAGCCGGCGCCGCAGCCCCTGTGCCCGGCGATCGAGGTCGTTCTCGTTCCTCCAGCTGCCGACGACCTCGCGCAGTTCGGCGAGGTTGGGCGTCACCAGGTGCGCGCCCATGTAACGCGAATAGTCGTCTCCCTTCGGATCCACCAGCACCTTCTTGCCCGCCGCGCGCGCCAGCCCGATCATGCGCGAGATGTGCGCCAGGCCGCCCTTGCCGTAGTCCGACAGGATCACCACGTCGCAGGCCGCCAGCGCGGCGCGGAAATCGGCCAGCTTGGAGGCGAGCACCTCGCGCGACGGCGGGGTCTCGAAGTCGATCCGCAGCAGCTGCTGGCGGCGGCCGATGACGCGCAGCTTCTGCGTGGTGCGGATGGACGCGTCCTCGTGGAACCCGGTCTTGACCCCGGCCTGGTGCAGGATGCGCCGCAGCGCCGCGCCTTCCGCATCCTTGCCGATCACCGACAACAGATGCGCCTTCGCGCCCAGCGCGGCGCAGTTCGCGGCGACGTTCGCCGCGCCCCCTGCGCGCGCCTCCTCGCGCCGGAACAGCACCACCGGCACCGGCGCCTCGGGCGAGATGCGCGTGGCCTCGCCGTGCCAGTAGCGATCGAGCATGACATCGCCGACCACCAGCACGCGCGCCCTGCGGGTGTCGGGTCCCTTCACGGCTTCCTGCCGATCGGGAAGTACTCGAATCCGAGCGCGCGCATCATGGCCGGATCGTACAGGTTCCGGCCGTCGAACACCGCCGGGGTGCCAAGCGCCTGCTTCAGCGCGGCGAAGTCCGGCGAGCGGAACTCCGCCCACTCGGTGACGATGGCGAGCGCGTCGCAGCCGCGCAGCGCCTCCTGCGCCGAGTCGGTGAGCGTCACCCCCTCCAGCGCCTGCCTGGCCACCGGGTCGTAGGCGCGCACCTTCGCCCCCGCCGCCCGCAGGTCCGCGATCAGCGACAGGCTGGGCGCCTCGCGCATGTCGTCGGTGTTGGGCTTGAAGGCGAGTCCCCACAGGGCGAAGGTCCTGCCGCGCAGGTCCTCGCCGAAGCGGGCGCGGATCTTGGCCCCGAGGACGTGCTTCTGCGCCTCGTTGACCTCGGCGACGGCCGCCAGCACGCGCAGCGGCCGGCGAGCTGCCTCGGCGCTGCGCTGCAGCGCCCGCACGTCCTTGGGGAAGCAGGAACCGCCGAATCCGGCCCCGGGGTACAGGAAATGGGTGCCGATGCGCGGATCCGAGCCGATGCCCCTGCGCACCTCCTCGATGTCCGCCCCCAGCGCCTCGGCGAGATTGGCGAGCTCGTTCATGAAAGAGATGCGCGTCGCCAGCATGGCGTTGGCGGCGTACTTGGCGAGCTCCGCGGAGCGCACCCCCATCAGCATCAGGCGCTGGTGATTGCGCTGGAACGGCGCATACAACTCGCGCATCAGCGCGGTGGCGCGCTCGTCCTCCGAGCCGATGATGATGCGGTCCGGGCGCATGAAGTCCTCCACCGCCGCGCCTTCCTTGAGGAACTCCGGGTTGGAGACGACGCTGAACGCAATCGCCTTGCCACGCGCCGCGAGTTCGGCCTGCACCGCCGCCCGCACCTTGTCCGCGGTCCCGACCGGCACGGTGGACTTGTTGACGATGACGCGGTAGTCCTCCATCCGCCGCCCGACCTCGCGCGCCGCCTGCAGCACGTAGCGCAGGTCGGCGGCGCCATCCTCGCCCGAGGGCGTGCCCACCGCGATCAACTGCAGCACCCCGTGTGCCACGCTCGCGGCGGCATCGGTGGAAAAGCTCAGCCGGCCCGCCTCGCGGTTGCGCCGCACCACCGCCTCCAGCCCCGGCTCGTAGATCGGGATCCGGCCGGCGTTCAGCGCGGCGACCTTGGCCGCCTCCACCTCCAGGCAGAGGACATGATTGCCCATGTCGGCGAGGCAGGCGCCGCTCACCAGGCCGACGTAGCCGGTGCCAATGACGCTGATGTTCACGTTGGATGCCCTTGCTTCATGGCGCCAGATCGAATTCCTCGCTGCGCCGCGGCGGGTAGCTCTCCCAGGCGCCGCAGCCCGGGCACAGCCAGTGGAACTGGCGCGCCTTGAAGCCGCAGTTCTCGCAGCGGTAGCGCGCCAGGCGCTGGGTATGGCTGTGCACCAGGTTGCGCACCAGCTCCAGGTCCCGGCGGCGGTCCGGGCTGGCCGCGGCGATGATCTGCGCCTCCAGCAGGCGGTCCAGCCCCAGCAGCGTCGGGTTGCGCCGCAGTTCGTCGCGCACCAGCGCGTAGGCGGCCTCGGCCCCGCGCGCCTCCAGCGTGGCGCGGAACACCGTGTCCAGCAGGTCCAGCGAGGGGTACCGCTCCAGGTAGCCGGCGAGCAGCGTCAGGCCTTCCTCCAGGCGCCCGGCGTCGCGGTGCGCCTCCAGCAAGCGCTGCGCCACCAGCGCGAGGTAGGCCGGGTTCTGCTGCTCGACGCGCTTCCAGTTCTCGATCGCCGGTTCGCACTTGCCGGCGGCGCGCTCCAGGTCCCCCAGCAGGATGCTGGCGCGCACCGACTTGCGGTTCGCCTCCAGCGCCGCCTGCAGCTGCGCGCGCGCCGCATCCGGGCGTGAATGCGTGGCTTCGGTGGCCGCCCGCTCGCACAGGAAATGCGAGATTTCCCGCGCGCGCGAGACGCCGGTCTCGGTCTCCAGGCGCCGCGCCATGGCGATGGCCTTCTGCCATTCCTTCTCCTGCTGGAAGATCTCCAGCAGGAAGCGGCGGGACTCCGAGAACTGCGCGGCCGCAGGCCCCTCGGCGAGCTTGCGGAACACCTCCTCGGCGCGATCGAGGATGCCCGCCCTGAGGTAGTCCTGGCCGAGCTCGAACAGCGCCGCGGCGCGCTGCTCGGCGCCGAGGTCGGCGCGCTCCAGCAGGTGCTGGTGCATGCGGATGGCGCGGTCGTGCTCGCCGCGGCGGCGGAACAGGCTGCCCAGCGCGAAGTGCAGCTCGACCGTCTCCGGGTCTACCTTCACCACCTCGATGAAGGCCTCGATCGCCTTGTCGGGCTGCTCGTTGAGCAGGAAGTTGAGGCCCTTGAAGTAGGAATTGGGCAGCGCGCGCGAATCCCTCACCAGGTGCTTGATGTCGATGCGCGCCGCCAGCCAGCCCAGCGCGAAGAAGATCGGGATCCCGATCAGCCACCAGATCTCGAACTCCACCGCGCCGCGCCCCTTGCCGCTAGCCTTCGGCCGGGCTGGGCGGCACCGGGACCGCGGGCACTGCGCGCGCCTCGCCGCGGCCCAGTTCCCGGCGCAGGCGCTGCAGTTCGCGGCGCTGGCGCAGCAGCAGGGCTGCGGCGACCAACAGCCCGAGCAGCGCGCCGCCGGCGAAGAACGCCAGCAGCAGCGCCACCAGCGGCGGCTGCCAGGCGGCGTCGAAGAAGAAACGCAGCGCCACCGGGTCGGTGTTCTTGGCGGCGAAGGCGAGCAGCAGGATGAACAGCGCCAGCCTGATCGCCCAAGTGAGAATGCGCATGGCCTCGCCGGATCCGGTTGCGGCGGCGGCGCGCCGGGTCGGTCCCCCCGGCGCGCGCCGCTAGCGCCTCAGGAGGCGGCCCGTCGCGGCCGCGGCGGCATGGCCATGGTCGCCTCCGGGTCCATGCTGTCGACGCGCTCGCGCAGCTCCTTGCCGGCCTTGAAGTGCGGCACGTGCTTCTCGGGCACCTGCACCTTCTCGCCCGACTTCGGGTTGCGCCCGGTGCGCGGCGGGCGGTAGTTGAGGCCGAAGCTGCCGAAGCCGCGGATCTCGATCCGGTTGCCCTCGAGCAGCGCGTGCGTCATCAGATCGAGGACCATCTTCACCGCGTACTCCGCGTCCTTCGCCACCAGCTGCGGGTAACGCTGCGCCAGCCGCGCGATCAGTTCGGACTTGGTCATCGGACCCCTCTTGTTGAGGCTGTGGACCGCGCGCTTTACTGCTGCGGGCCGCTCTTGTCGAGCTTCGCGCGCAGCAGGGCGCCGAGGTTGGTGCCGGCGCTGGCCACGCTTCCGCTGCGCAGCTGCTTCATAGCCTCGGTCTCCTCGGCGGCGTCCTTCGCCTTCACCGACAGGTTGATCGAGCGGTTCTTGCGGTCGACATTGATGATCATCGCGGTGACGCTGTCGCCTTCCTTCAGCGCGGTGCGCAGGTCCTCGATGCGCTCGCGCGAGAACTCCGAGGCGCGCAGGTAGCCCTCGGTTTCCGGGGTGATCTGGACCACCGCGCCCTTGGCGTCCACCGACTTCACGGTGCCGGTGATGATGGAGTTCTTCTCGTGCCCGGCGATGAAATTGGTGAAGGGGTCACCCTCGATCTGCTTGATCCCCAGGGAGATGCGCTCGCGCTCGACGTCGATCGCCAGCACCACGGTCTCGACCTCGTCGCCCTTCTTGAAACGTTTGACGGCTTCCTCTCCGGCCGCGCTCCAGGACAGGTCCGACAGGTGCACCAGGCCATCGATGCCGCCGGCGAGGCCGACGAAGACGCCGAAGTCGGTGATGGACTTGATCTGGCCCTTGACGCGATCGCCCTTCTTGAATTCGCGGGCGAAGTCCTCCCAGGGATTGGGCATGCACTGCTTGATGCCGAGCGATATCCGGCGGCGGTCCTCGTCGATCTCGAGGATCATGACCTCGGCCTCGTCGCCCACCTGCACCACCTTGGACGGATGCACGTTCTTGTTGGTCCAGTCCATCTCGGAGACGTGCACCAGGCCCTCGATGCCGGCCTCGACCTCGACGAAGGCGCCGTAGTCGGTGAGGTTGGTGACCTTGCCGAACAGGCGGGTGAGCTGCGGGTAGCGGCGCGAAATGCCGACCCAGGGATCCTCGCCCAGCTGCTTGAGGCCCAGCGACACCCGGTTCTTCTCGGCGTCGAACTTGAGCACCTTGGCGGTGACCTCGTCGCCGACGTTGACCACCTCGGTCGGGTGCTTGACACGGCGCCAGGCAAGATCGGTGATGTGCAGCAGGCCGTCGATGCCGCCCAGGTCGACGAAGGCGCCATAGTCGGTGATGTTCTTGACGATACCCTTGACCACCGCGCCCTCGGCGAGGCTGGAGAGCAGCTGCTCGCGCTCGGCGCCCGCGGTCTGCTCCAGCACGGCGCGGCGCGACACCACCACGTTGTTGCGCTTGCGGTCGAGCTTGATGACCTTGAACTCCATGGTCTTGCCTTCGTACGGCGTGGTGTCCTTCACCGGGCGCAGGTCGACGAGCGACCCGGGCAGGAAGGCGCGGATGCCCTTGGCCATGACGGTGAGCCCGCCCTTCACCTTGCCGGTGATCACGCCCTGCACCTTCTCGCCCGTCTCCAGCGCCTTTTCCAGCTCCATCCAGGCGGCGAGGCGCTTGGCCTTCTCGCGCGACAGGCGGGTCTCGCCGTAGCCGTCCTCCAGCGCCTCGATGGAGACGCTGACGAAATCGCCCGGGTTGACGTTGAGCGTGCCGGCGTCGTCGCGGAACTCCTCCAGCGGGATGACGCTCTCGGACTTCAGGCCCGCGTTCACCACCACGAAGTTCTGGTCCACGCGCACGACCTCTGCGGTGATGACCTCGCCGATGCGCATTTCCTTGCGCGTCAGGCTCTCTTCGAACAGGGCGGCGAATGACTCGGGGGAGGCTTGCTGGGCTTGCGGGGCGGACTTCGGTGCGACGGGGGAAACAGCGGCCATGAGGAAGTTTTCGAGAACCTTATGAAAAACGTTCTAAACCGCGGGCTTGCGATCAGCGCCGCGGGTTGGGTTGCAAAAAGAGGCCGCCGCTAGGCGAGCCCTGCATTCCTTTTCCTGAAGAGCATCAGCACCTTATCGACGACTTCGTCGACCGTGAGCGCGGATGAATCGAGCACAACGGCGTCTCCTGCAGGCCTGAGCGGCGCCACCGCCCTGGCGGCGTCTCGCGCATCCCGCTCTGCCAAATCACGGGAAAGGGCCGCGAGGTTAGCATGGATTCCTTTGTCTATCAACTGCTTATGCCTGCGCGTGGCGCGCACCTCCGCGCTCGCCGTCAGGAACACTTTCAGGACGGCGTCCGGGAACACCACCGTCCCCATGTCGCGTCCGTCGGCCACCAGACCCGGGGGGCGGCGAAACGCACGCTGACGCGCCAGCAGCGCACCCCTGAGCTGGGGGATCTTCGCCACTTCGGAGGCCCGGTTGCCGACCGCTTCGGTGCGGATGTGATCCGTAACATCTTGTCCGGAGAGGATAATACTCCCATCCCGGAAGGCCACATCCAGCCCCGCGGCATCACGGACCGGGTCTGAACCGCCCAGGTAGGCAACCAGGCGGTAGAGGGCCCCGCTCTCGAGGTAATGGAAATCCAGCGCCGCCGCCGCCCGGCTCGCCACGGTTCCCTTGCCGGAGGCCGTCGGTCCGTCGATGGCGATGACCGGCACCCTGGGGTGGCTGTCCGGGCCAGTCATGAGGCAATCGCGGCCAGGCGCGCGAAGTAGTCGGGGAAGGTCTTGGCGACGCAATCCGGGTCGTTGAGGGTCAGGGCCACCCCGCCCAGGGCGGCGAGCGACAGGCACATCGCCACGCGGTGGTCATCGTAGGTGTCGATGAGGGCGCCCTGCTTCAGCGTGCCCGGGACTACGCGCAGGTAATCCTCGCCTGCTTGTACCGTGGCGCCGAGCTTGCGCAACTCCGTGGCCATCGCTGCGATGCGGTCGGTTTCCTTGACCCGCCAGCTGGCGATGTTGCGGATGACGCAGGGACCGTCCGCGAACAGGGCGGCGACCGCCGCGGTCATGGCCGCGTCGGGGATGTGGTTGAGGTCTAGGTCGAAGGCCCGGAGCCTTCCATTCCCGCTCGCCTCGATCCAGTCCTCGCCCAGCGCCACCTTGGCGCCCATCTTCTCCAGCACCTCGACGAAGCGCACGTCGCCCTGGATGCTGCCGCGGCCCACGCCCCGTACGCGCACCGGACCGCCGGCGATGGCGCCCGCGGCGAGGAAATAGGACGCAGAGGAGGCGTCGCCCTCGACGAAGATCTCGCCCGGGCTGCGGTATTTCGCGTTCGACACCTCGAAGCGCTGCCAGCCGTGGCGGGAGACCTCGACGCCGAACCTGCGCATCAGGTTGACGGTGATCTCGGCGTAGGGCTTGGAGATCAATTCCCCCTCGACCTCGATCACGCCGAGCGCCCCGGCCTTCACCGCCAGCGGCATCGCCATCAGCAGCGCGCTCAGGTACTGCGAGGAGATTGCGCCGCGGACGCGAACCGGCTTCGAGACGTCGATCTTTGCCGCCTCGATCGACAGCGGCGGGTAGCCCGCCTTGCCCAGGTATTCGATCTTCGCCCCCGCCGCGCGCAAGGCGTCGACCAAGTCGCCGATCGGGCGCTGGTGCATGCGCGGCACGCCCAGCAGCCGGTAGTTGCCGGCGCCGAACGCGAGCACGGCGGTCAGCGGCCGCAACGCGGTGCCGGCATTGCCCAGAAACAGCTCCCCGCGCTTGCCCAGCCTGCCGCCCTTGCCAGGCACGATCACGCGCGCCAGGTCGCGGTTGTCCACCGGGATGCCCAGCTTGTGCAGCGCCTCGACCATGACCCGGGTGTCGTCGGCCTGCAGCAGGCCGCGCACCACCGTCTGTCCCTTGGCCAGCGCCGCGAGCAGCAGCACGCGGTTGGAAATGCTCTTGGAGCCCGGCAGCGTCACGGTGCCGGCGGCGCGCCGGTACGGCCCCACCGTCAGCGAGCGCACGGAGGCGCCCTCACTGCAAGCCGCCCCGCAGCCATTTCCCGCGCACCACGCGCGCCTCGGCGAACAGCCGCTCCAGCGCCGCGCCGTCGCCCGCCTCCAGCAGGGGGCGGATGGCGCGCAGCCGGGCCTCGAAGGCGCCCAGCTCGGCCGCCAGCTTGTCGCGGTTGGCGACGCAGATGTCGCGCCACATCTCCGGATGGCTGGAGGCGAGGCGCGTGAAATCGCGCAGGCCGCCGGCGGAATTGCTGAACAGCTGCGCCGCGTTGCCGCGGTCGGCGAGCTCCTTCACCAGCGCGTAGGCGAGCAGGTGCGGCAGGTGGCTCACCGCGGCGAGCACCTCGTCGTGCGTTTCCGGATCCATGCGCGACACGCGCGCCCCGCAGGCCCGCCACAGGGCCTCGAGGCGGGCGAGGTCGGCGGCCGCGTTCTCGGCCAGCGGCGTGAGGATGACGCGGCAGTCGCGGAACAGGTCCGCCTTCGCCGCTTCGGCGCCGCTTTTCTCGGCGCCCGAGATCGGGTGGCCGGGAACGAACTGCGCCAGCTTCGGCCCCAGCGCCCTGCGCGCCGCGGCGACCACGTCGCGCTTGGTGCTGCCGCCGTCGGTCACCAGGCTGCCCGGGCGCAGGCCCGGCGCCAGTGCCGCGAGCACGCGCTCGAACTGGGCCACAGGGGTCGCGATCATGATCAGGTCGCAGCCGGCTGCCTGGGCCGGATCGGTGGCGATGGCATCGATCACGCCCAGTCGGCGGGCGGACTCGAGGTTGGCGGCGCCGCGGCCGACGCCGACCACCCGGCCGCACAGCCCGGCCGCCTTGAGCGCCAGCGCGAAGGAGCCGCCGATCAGCCCGACCCCGACGATCGCGACCGTGTCGAAGCGCGGCGTCGCTTCGCGTTGCGTGCGCATCAGTACTTCAGGCTTGCGGCGAGCGCCACCAGGAAGCGCTCATTCTCCTGGGGCGTGCCGACGGTGACGCGCAGGTGCTCGGGCAGCTGGTAGCCGGCCACCGGGCGCACGATCACGCCGCGCCTGAGCAGCCTGCGGTAGACCTCGTTGGCCTTGCCCACGCGCAGCGTGATGAAGTTGCCGTGCGAAGGGATCCACTCGATGCCGAGGGCGCGCGCGCCCTCCTCGATCTGGCGCAGGCCCGAGAGGTTCTCGGCGTAGCTGCAGGCGACGAACTCCATGTCGTCCAGCGCCGCCGCGGCCGCGGCCAGGGCGAGGCTGTTGACGTTGAACGGCTGGCGCACGCGGTTGAGCACCTCGGCCACGGACGGATGGGCCAAGGCGTAGCCCACGCGCAGGCCGGCCAGGCCGTAGGCCTTGGAGAAGGTGCGCGACACGATCAGGTTCGGGTGGCGCTTGAGCCACTTCACCGTCTCGGCCTTCAGGTCGGGCGGCAGGTACTCGTTGTAGGCCTCGTCGACCACGACGATGACGCGCTCGGGCACCTTGCGCAGGAAGGCCTCCAGTTCCTCCGGGCGCACGATGGTGCCGGTCGGGTTGTTCGGGTTGGCGATCCACAGCACGCTGGTCTCGGCCTCCACCGCGGCGGCCATGGCGGCGAGGTCGTGCCCCCAGTTCTTCGCCGGCACCTGGATGCCGCGCGCGCCGCGCGCCTGCGTCGCCAGCGGATAGACGGCGAAGCAATGCTGGGCGTAGACCGCCGAGCGGCCCTGGCCGAGGAAGGCGAGCGACACCAGCTCCAGCACGTCGTTGGAGCCGTTGCCGAGCACGATCGAGCCCATGTCGAGGCCATAGCGCTTCGACAGCGCCAGCTTCAGGTCGTGGCCGTTGCCATCCGGGTATCGCGCCACCTCGGCAAGGGCGGCGTCGATCGCGCTGCGGGTGCGCGGCCCGATGCCGCGCGGATTCTCGTTGGAGGCGAGCTTGACGATGCCCCCCTGCTTCAGCCCCATCTCGCGCGCCAGCTCCGAGATCGGCTTGCCCGGCTGGTAAGGCGCGATCGAGCGGATGTGGGACGGGGCGAGCTCGCAGGGATCCATTTTCATCTTGGTCGTTTACCTCAGTCGGCCACCGGGTAGGAGCCCAGGACCTTCAGGAAGGGGGCGAGCTTGTCCAGCTCGGCCAGGGCGGCGCCCACCGGCGCCTCGGAGCGGTGCCCGATCAGGTCGGCGTAGAAGTAGTACTCCCACTGCCCGACGCGCGTCGGGCGGGATTCAAGGCGCGAGATGCTGACGCCGTGGCGCGCGATCGGGCTCAGCAGCGCGTGCACCGCGCCGGGCTGGTTCGGCGCCGACATCACGATCGAGGTGGCGTCGCGGCCGCTGGGGCCCGGATCGATGGCGCCCAGGGCGAGGAAGCGGGTGACGTTGTTGGGCTCGTCCTCGATGTTGGCCGCGAGCAGCCTGAGGCCGTAGCGCGCGGCGGCGATCTCCGGGCCGATGGCGCAGGCCGCCGCCTCCCGGGCGGCAAGGCGCGCCGCCTCGGCGTTGCTCGCCACCGGCACCCGCTCGGTATCGGGCAGGTGCTGCGCCAGCCAGCGCTGGCACTGGCCGAGGGACTGCGCGTGCGAGTAGACGCGCTTCAGGCCCGCCATTCGGGCTTTGTTCCCGGCCGCCTTGCGCATCAGGTTCTGGTGCACGCGCAGGCGGATCTCGCCGCAGATGCGCAGCGGCGTCTGCAGCAGCAGGTCGAGGCTGCGGCCGACGGCGCCCTCGGCCGAGTTCTCCACCGGAACCACGGCGAAATCGGCCGCCCCGGTCTCCGCGGCGCGGAAGACCTCGTCAAGGGAGGCGAACGGCAGAGCCTGGACGGCGTGGCCGAACTGCTTCAGCACCGCCATCTCGCTGAAGGTGCCCGCCGGTCCGAGGTAGGCCACGCGCAGCGATTGCTCCAGGGCGCGGCAGGCGGAAATGACCTCGCGGAACACCCCGAGGATGCGCTCGGCGGCAAGCGGCCCCCGGTTCGCGGCCGCCAGCCGGCGCAGGATCGCCGCCTCGCGCTCGGGCCGGTAGGCCGGCGCCCCCGCCTTCAGCTCGCCGATGCGCCGCGCCAGCGCCGCGCGCCGGTTGATCGACTCGAGCAGGCGCTGGTCGATGGCGTCGATCTCGCCGCGCAGCGCGGCGATGTCCGCCTCGCCCCTGGTCCTGCGGCTCACGCTTCCGCCGGCAGGTAGCGCACCGCGAGCACCCCTTTGATGGCGCGCAGGCTCTCCAGCGCCTCCTCGGGCACCGGGCTGTCCACGTCCACCAGCGTGTACGCCATCTCGCCCCTGGACTTGTTGAGCATGGTGTGGATGTTGATCCTGCGGCTGCCCATGGCCTTGGAGATGCTGGCCAGCATGTTCGGCACGTTGGCGTTGGCGATCGCCAGGCGCCACGGCGACTCGCGCGGCATTTGCGCGTTGGGGAAATTGACCGCGTTCTCCATGGTGCCGTGGGCGATGAACTCGCGCACCTGGTCGGCGACCATCACCGCGCAGTTATCCTCGGCCTCGGCGGTCGATGCGCCCAGGTGCGGCAGCGCCACGACCCCTGACTGCCCGAGCAGCGCGGCGGAGGGGAAATCGGTGACGTAGCAGCGCAGGTGCTTCGCCGCCAGGCTCTTCAGCAACGCCTCGTCGTCGACCACGCCCTCGCGCGAGAAGTTGAGCAGCACCGCGCCCGCCTTCAGGTGCTTCAAGTTCTTCGCGTTCACCAGGTGGCGGGTCTTCTCCACCAGCGGCACGTGCAGGCTGACGAAGTCGCTGGCGCGCAGCAGCTCGTCCACCGAGTGCGCCTTGCGCACCTGCGAGGGCAGGCTCCAGGCCGCCTCCACGGTGATCTCCGGGTCGTAGCCGAGCACGTTCATGCCCAGGCGGATCGCCGAGTCGGCCACCAGGCTGCCGATCTTGCCCAGGCCGACGATGCCCAGCGTGTGGCCGGGAAGCTCGACCCCGGCATAGGCCTTCTTGCCGCCCTCCACCAGCTTCTCGAGATCCTTCGCCTCCTTGTCGAGGCGGCTGACGAACTCCAGCGCCGGGGCGAGGTTGCGCGCCGCGATCAGCATGCCCGCCACCACCAGTTCCTTCACTGCGTTGGCGTTGGCGCCGGGGGCGTTGAACACCGGCACGCCGAGCTTGGACAGCGCGGGGATCGGGATGTTGTTGGTGCCGGCGCCGGCGCGCCCCACAGCCTTCAGGTTGCGGTCGAACGCCATGCCGTGCATGTCGGCCGAGCGCACCAGGATCACGTCCGGCGAGCTCGATTCCTTGACCACGCTGAAGCGCTCGGCGGGCAGGCGCTTCAGGCCCACCTGCGCGATCGGGTTCAGCACCAGCACCTCGAGCTTGCCTGCGCGCCTAGCCATGCTGCTTCTCGAACTGCTTCATGTAGTCGACCAGGGCGCGCACGCCCTCGATGGGCATGGCGTTGTAGATCGAGGCCCGCATCCCGCCCACCGAGCGGTGGCCCTTCAACTGCGCCATGCCGTGCGCCTCGGCCCCCTTGAGGAAGGCGTCGTCCAGTTTCGCATCGGCCAGCGTGAAGGGCACGTTCATGCGCGAGCGGTCGCCCGGCGCCACCGCGTTGCGGTACAACCCGCCGCGGTCGAGCAGCTCGTAGAGCAGCTTCGCCTTGGCGATGTTGCGGCGCTCGATCTCGGGCAGGCCGCCCAGCGCCTTCAGCCACTTGAACACCAGCCCCGAGAGGTAGATGGCATAGGTCGCAGGCGTGTTGAGCATCGAGTCGGCCGCCGCCTGCTGCTTGTAGTCCATCACCGAGGGCGTGCCCCTGGCCGCCTTGCCGAGGAGGTCGTCGCGCACGATGACGATGGTGAGCCCCGCCGGGCCGATGTTCTTCTGCGCGCCGGCGTAGATCAATCCGAACTTCTCCACCGCGAGCGTCCGCGACAGGATGTGCGACGAGGCGTCGGCCACCAACGGCAGTCCGCCGGAATCGGGGATGGCGTGGTACTCGACCCCGCCGATGGTCTCGTTGGAGCAGTAATGCACGTAGGCCGCCTCCGGGCGCAGGTTCCACTGCATCGGCGCGTAGGCGAACTTGCGGTCCTCCGAGGAGGCCGCGACATGGATGTCGCCGTAGGCCTGCGCCTCCTTGAGCGCCTTCTTCGACCATTGCCCGGTGATGACGTAGTCGGCCTTGCCCTTGCCCGCGAGCAGGTTCATCGGCACCTGCGCGAACTGCAGCGTCGCGCCGCCCTGCAGGAACAGGACGCGGTAGTTCGCCGGAATGGCGAGCAGCTCGCGCAGGTCCTTCTCCGCCTCCGCGGCGATGGAGGTGAACTCCCTGCCGCGATGGCTCATCTCCATCACGCACATGCCGGAACCGTGCCAGTCGAGCATCTCGTCGGCGGCGCGCGACAGGACCTCCTCCGGGAGCAGCGCCGGGCCGGCGCTGAAATTGAAGATCCGCATGCGGCCTGCCTCCCGCCTCAGTGCAGCGTCGGCGCCGGGGGCGCCTCGGAGGTATCCCCCGCATCCGGGTGCCCGCTGCCGCCATTGCCGTTGCCGCCATTGCCGTTGGCGAGGTCCTCGTCGCGCTCGAGGATGCGCTCGACGCCGGCCAGCTTCTCGCCCTCGCCCAGTGCGATCAGCGTCACGCCCTGGGTCGAGCGCCCCATTTCGCGGATCTGCGCCACCGCGGTGCGGATCAGCACCCCGCCGGTGGAGATCAGCATCACCTCGTCGCTGTCCTCCACCAGCACCGCGCCCACCAGGGCGCCGTTGCGCTCGCTCGCCTGGATGGCGATCATGCCCAGGCCGCCGCGGCCGTGCCTGGTGTATTCGGCGATCGCGGTGCGCTTGCCGTAGCCGTTCTCGGTCGCGGTCAGCACGGACTGCTTCTCGTCCCTGGCCGCCAGCATGCTGACCACGCGCTCAGGGCCGCCCTCGGGCAGGCGCATGCCGCGCACGCCGGTGGCCTGGCGGCCCATCGGCCGCACGTCCTGCTCGTGGAAGCGGATCGCCTTGCCCTCGGTGGAGAACAGCATGACGTCGGTGTTGCCGTCGGTGAGCGCGGCGCCCACCAGGTAATCGCCCTCATCGAGGTTCACGGCGATGATCCCCGAGGGGCGCGGGCGCGAAAAGTCCGCCAGCGGGGTCTTCTTCACCGTGCCCCGGGCGGTGGCCATGAACACGAAGTGGTTGGCGTCGAATTCCTTCACCGGCACCACCGCGGTGACCTTCTCGCCTTCCTCCAGCGGGAACATGTTGACCATCGGCTTGCCGCGCGCCGTGCTGCCGCCCTGCGGCACCTCGAACACCTTGAGCCAGTACAGGCGGCCCCGGTTGGAGAAGCACAGCAGGTAGTCGTGCGAATGCGCCACGAACAGGCGCTCGATGAAATCGTCGTCCTTGGTGGTGGCCGCGGTGCGGCCGCGGCCGCCCCGGCGCTGCGCCCGGTAATCGGCCAGCGGCTGCGACTTGACGTAGCCGCCGTGGGAGAAGGTGACCACCATGTCCTGCGGCGCGATCAGGTCCTCGAGCGAGATGTCCTCGGCCACCGTGACGATCTCGCTCCTCCTCTTGTCGCCGAACTCCTCGCGCACCGCCTTCAGCTCGGCGGCGATGATGGCGGTGATGCGCGCCGGCTTGTCTAGGATGTCCAGCAGGTCGGCGATGGTGGTCATGACCTCGCGGTACTCGTCGCGGATCTTGTCCTGCTCCAGGCCGGTGAGGCGCTGCAGCCGCAATTCGAGGATCGCCTGCGCCTGCTCGGGCGACAGGCGGTAGCCGTCGTCCCTGAGGCCGAACTCGGCGGCGAGGCCCTCGGGGCGGAACGAGGCCGCGCTGATGGCGCCCGGATTGGCCGCGGCGACGCGCGCCAGCATCTCGCGCACCAGATCGGACTGCCAGGGCCGGCCGAGCAGCGCCTGCTTGGCCTCCACCGGCGAGGGGGCGCGCTTGATGAGCTCGATGACCTCGTCGACGTTGGACAAGGCCACCGCCAGCCCCTCGAGGATATGGCCGCGCTCGCGCGCCTGCTTCAGCTCGAACGCGGTGCGCCGCGTCACCACCTCGCGGCGGTGGCCGATGAAGGCCTCGAGCATCTCCTTGAGGTTCAGCAGGCGCGGCTGGCTGTCCACCAGCGCCACCATGTTCATGCCGAAGCTATCCTGCAGCTGGGTGTGCTTGTACAGATTGTTGAGCACCACCTCGGGCAGCTCGCCGCGCTTCAATTCGATCACGACGCGGATGCCTTCCTTGTCGGACTCGTCGCGGATATCCGCTATCCCCTCGATCTTCTTGTCGGTGACCAGCTCGGCGATGCGCTCCAGCAGCACCTTCTTGTTGACCTGGTAGGGCAGCTCGTCCACCACGATCTGCTGGCGCTCGTTCTTGCCCGGGATGTCCTCGAAATGGGTGCGGGCGCGCATCAGCACGCGGCCCCGCCCGGTTCGGTAGCCCTCGTGCACCCCGGCGATGCCGTAGACGATCCCGGCGGTGGGGAAGTCAGGCGCCGGCATCAGCTTGATCAGGTCCTCGATGGCGCAGGCCGGATTCTCCAGCAGGCTCAGGCAGGCGTCCACCACCTCGCCCAGGTTGTGCGGCGGGATGCTGGTGGCCATGCCGACCGCGATCCCGGAGGAGCCGTTGATCAGCAGGTTCGGGATCCGCGCCGGCAGGATCAGGGGCTCGTGCTCCGAGCCGTCGTAGTTCGGGCCGAAGTCGACCGTCTGCCTGTCGATGTCGGCCAGCAGCTCGTGGCCGATCTTCGCCATCCGGATCTCGGTGTAGCGCATCGCCGCGGCGTTGTCGCCGTCCACCGAGCCGAAGTTGCCCTGGCCGTCGACCAGCATGTAGCGCAGGGAGAAATCCTGCGCCATGCGCACGATGGTGTCGTAGACCGCGGTGTCGCCGTGCGGGTGGTACTTGCCGATGACGTCGCCGACGATGCGCGCCGACTTCTTGTAGGCGCGGTTCCAGTCGTTGGACAGCTCGTGCATCGCGTAGAGCACCCGGCGGTGCACCGGCTTCAGGCCGTCGCGCACGTCGGGCAGCGCGCGCCCGACGATGACGCTCATGGCGTAATCCAGGTACGACCGGCGCATCTCCTCTTCGAGGCTGACCGGGAGCGTTTCCTTGGCGAAGGCTTCCATTGCGGCTCTTTTTTGTGGGCGGCGGGCGGCGGCCGTTGCGGCGGGAATCGGGCTGGCGCGTGCTGCGTTTTCGAGGCCCGATTTTACCATGCGGGCCGCGGTTTTCCCCTCGCGATCCGGGGCCGCCGCGGCGCCGCGTGCTCTATACTGCGTTCCATTTCGGCGGCATGACGCAGAAACTCCTCATCAGCGCGCGCTGGGTGGTGCCGGTGGAGCCCGACGGCGCGGTCCTGGGCGACCACGCCGTGGCGGTGCGCGACGGCCGGATCGAAGCGTTGCTGCCGCGCGCCCAGGCCGAAGCGCGGTTCGCCGACTACGAACGCGAGGACCTGCCCGAGCACGCCCTGATCCCCGGGCTGGTCAATGCCCACACGCATGCCGCGATGACGCTCATGCGCGGCCTCGCGGACGACCTGCCGCTGATGCGCTGGCTGCAAGAGCACATCTGGCCGGCGGAGGCCAAGCACGTCTCGCCGCAGTTCGTCGAGGACGGCACCCTGCTCGCCTGCGCCGAGATGCTGCGCGGCGGCATCACCTGCTTCAACGACATGTACTTCTTCCCCGAGGCTGCGCTGCGCGCCGCCCAGGCCTCGGGCATGCGCGCCGCGCTGGGCATGATCGTGATCGAGTTGCCGTCGGCCTACGCCTCGGACCCCGACGACTACCTGGGCAAGGGGCTCGCGCTGCGCGACCGCTGGCGGGAGCATCCGCTGCTGTCGTTCTGCCTGGCGCCGCACGCGCCCTACACGGTGTCGGACGCCACCTTCCGCAAGATCGCCACCCTCGCCGCCGAGATCGAAGTTCCGGTGCACGTGCACCTGCACGAGACCGAGGAGGAGGTCGCGCAATCCTGGGCGCAGCATGGTGTGCGGCCGCTGGAGCGCCTGCGGCGCCTGGGCCTCGCCGGCCCCGGGCTGATCGCGGTGCATGCGGTGCACCTGCTGGACCCGGAAATCGAGCTGCTCGCGCGCCACGGCGCCACCGTGGCGCACTGCCCGAGCTCGAACCTCAAGCTCGCCAGCGGCTTCGCCCCGGTGGCGAGGCTGGCGCAGGCCGGCGTCGGCATCGCGCTCGGGACCGACGGCGCGGCCAGCAACAACCGCCTGGACCTGCTCGGGGAAATGCGCCTCGCCGCGCTGCTCGCCAAGGCCGTCGCCAAGGATGCCCAGGCGCTGCCGGCGAAGGCCGCACTGCGCGCGGCGACCCTGGGGGGCGCCGCCGCGCTCGGCCTGGAGCGGCGCATCGGCTCCCTTGTGCCGGGCAAGGAGGCCGACCTCGCCGCGGTATGCCTCACCGGCGCGCCAGAACTCGAGCCGTGCTTCGACCCGCTGTCGCACCTGGTCTATGTTGCGGGTCGGCAGCAGGTCAGCCATGTCTGGGTCGCCGGCCGCTGCTTGCTGCGGGACGGCGAACTGCAAAATGATGCGCTTTGCGGCTTGGACACCCGCGTCAATTTATGGCACAATGTTCCTGGAGGTTTGGGAACGCGTTGAAATTAATGAAAAACAGGGTATATTCGACTTATTCCAGAGGAGCCGAAAGGGAGACGCATGAACCATAAGCTTTGGACCTTGCTGCTCGTGTCGGCCGGCGTCGCGATCTCCGGCACGTCCTTCAACGCGCTAGCGCAGGGCTACTGGACCGGCCCGGGGGGCGCGGTGTGGAAAAACGGCAGCAACCAGTGCTGGCGCACAGGTTCTTGGACGCCCGCGATGGCCACGGCCGAGTGCGACCCCGACCTGGTTCCGAAGCCTGCTGTGAAGCCTGCTGTGAAGCCTGCTGTGCAGCCTGCTGCGCAGCCTGCTGTTCCCCCGCCGCCCCCGGTGAAGCCGGCTCCGGCGCCAAAGCCGAAGCCCGCCCCGGATAAGCCCAAGCCTGTCGCGGCCAAGGTGACCCTCGCCGCCGACGTGCTGTTCGACTTCGACAAGGCGGTGCTGAAGGCCGCAGGCAAGTCCAAGCTCGATGACCTCGCCGCCAAGGTGAAGGACATCAATCTGGAAGTGGTGATCGCGATCGGCCACACCGACTCGATCGGTTCGGACGCCTACAACCAGAAGCTGTCTGTGCGCCGCGCCGAGTCGGTCAAGGCCTACCTGGTGTCCAAGGGCGTGGAGCCCAACCGGATCTACACCGAGGGCAAGGGCAAGAAGCAGCCTGTGGCCAGCAACAAGACCACGGACGGCCGCCAGAAGAACCGCCGGGTTGAGATCGAGATCATCGGCACGCGCCGGAACTAGGCGCGCACCGACCTCCAGAAAGCCCCGCTCCGGCGGGGCTTTTTGTTTCTGGGGCGCCATTGGACAATGCCAGGCATGCAGACCAACGCCGATCCGGCCGAGCTCGCCAAGTTCAGCGAGCTCGCGCATCGCTGGTGGGACCCGCAGGGCGAGTTCCGGCCGCTGCACGAGATCAACCCGCTGCGCCTCGCCTGGATCGACGGGCTTTGCGCGCTGCGCGGCAAGGCGGTGGCCGACATCGGCTGCGGCGGGGGCATCCTCGCCGAGGCCATGGCGCGCCTGGAAGCGCGCGTCACCGGCATCGACCTCGGCGAGAGGCCGCTCAAGGTGGCGCAGCTGCACCTGCTGGAGAGCCGGCTGGAGGTGGAGTACCTGCTGTCCTCGGCCGAAGACCTGGCCGCGCAGCGCCCCGGGCAGTACGATCTTGTCACCTGCATGGAATTGCTGGAGCACGTGCCCGACCCTTCCAGCACGGTCGCGGCCTGCGCGAAGCTGGCAAAACCGGGCGGACGGGTGGTGTTCTCCACCATCAACCGCAATCCGAAGGCATACCTCTTCGCGGTCATCGGCGCCGAGTACCTGCTCAAGCTGCTGCCGAAAGGCACTCACGACTACGCGCGCTTCGTCAAGCCCTCGGAACTGGCGCGCTGGTGCCGCGACGCCGGGCTGCGGACGCTCGAGCTCAAGGGCATGAGCTACAACCCGCTGACCAAGGCCTACCGCTTGGGAGAGGACTGCGGGGTGAATTACCTCGTCTGCTGCGGCAAGGATGGCTAGCACGGTCCTGTTCGACTTCGACGGCACCCTCGCCGACACCGCGGCGGACCTGTCGCGCGCGCTCAACCGCGTTCGGGCCGAGCGCGGCCTGGACGAGGTGCCGCTGGAGCAACTGCGCGGCCACGCCTCCTCCGGCGCGCGCGGCCTGCTCCAAGCGGGCATGGGCGTGCTGCCCGAGCACGATCAATACGCGCCGCTGCGCGAGGCGTTCCTGAAGCACTACGCCGAGAACATCTGCATCGACACGCGCCTGTTCCCGGGGGTGGAGGCGCTGCTGTCCGAAATCGAGTGGCGCGGCCTGCGCTGGGGCATCGTCACCAACAAGTCCACCAGCCTGACGCGGAACGTGGTGAAGCGCCTGGGCCTGGCCGAGCGCGCGGCCTGCGTGGTCTGCGGCGACACCACGCCGCACCTGAAGCCGCACCCGGCCCCGCTGCTGCATGCGGCCGGCGAACTGCAGGTCGCGACCTCGGATTGCGTCTACCTCGGCGATGACCTGCGCGACATCCAGGCCGCGCGCGCCGCCGGCATGCGCCCGGTGGCGGTGGCCTGGGGCTATGGCGAGAACCTTCCCGACTGGAACGCCGAGGCCATCCTGCAGCGGCCGGAGGACTTGATTTCCCGGCTTTGAGACCCGATGTGGGGTAATATGCCTTTTTGCATCGAAAGCGGGGGTGACCTGGTTTCGACGCAGGTGTTGAAGCAGCCCAGGGCATGCCGAGGCGCAGTGACCTCGTAAATCCATCTGCAAACACCATAAACGCCAACGACGAGCGTTTCGCTCTCGCCGCCTAATACCGGCGAGACGCTGCACTGATCTGCTGATGGGTCAGGCCTCCTAAAAGAGGTGCAGCGTCATTTTCATCAGCCCCTCTCCGGGGTATGGCCGCTTTGCCCCGGTGATCCGTCGAAGCGGCTAGCCGAAGACCAGCCTGCCGGTTGGCGGGTCCGGGGCGAAGCTCAAAGAACCAGGCTAAGCATGTAGTCCTGACTGTGGAAGGCTTGCGGACGCGGGTTCGACTCCCGCCACCTCCACCATCAATACCCCCAGCAACATCCAACGCCGTCCAAGTGACGGCGTTTTTCTTTGGTAATCCCCAGCCTAACCGGACCAGATTTTTTACACTGGTCTGGAGATGAAACGCTGTCCTGCATGCAATCATGGTTCGAGCTACCAGTTCTCCGATGGCCGTCTTCGCAAATGCTGCCGCTGCGGCAGGCGCTACAGCGTGCGCTCGGTGTGGGAGGCGAGCCAGTTGCCGGCCTCGATCAGGAACCGTCTCATTGAGATGTTCGCCCTTGGAGGTGCCGGTCTACCGGCAGCGGTTTCGCCAAGACACCAGCCCTGCCGCGCGCAATGCCGACCAAGTCGTCTCCCTGGTGTGCGCCCACACCATCCCGGGCAGCCTCTACTACGCCGACGACTGGCAG
>VGIA01000022.1 GCA_016868105.1 Betaproteobacteria bacterium
GGCGCCAAGTCCGCCACCGTGCTGACCGCGCACGTCTCGTTGCCGTTCAACGACGTGAAGGGCCTCGTGGCCTACGCCAAGGCCCATCCGGGCAAGCTGAACTTCGCCTCGTTCAGCCCGGGCTCCACCTCGCACCTCAACGGCGAGCGCTTGAAGCGCCAGGCCGGCATCGACATCGTCCACGTACCCTACAAGGGCAGCGGCGATGCCATGAAGGACCACCTGTCGGGCATCGTGCAGCTGTTCTTCGACGGCCCGACCACGGCGCTGTCCAACTCGCGCTCCGGCCGGGTGAAGATGCTGGCCCACGCCGCGGAGACCCGCATGGCGACCGTTCCCGACCTGCCGACCATGCGCGAAGCCGGCTACGACGTGGGCTACTGGGGCTACCTGTGGTTCTGGGGCCCGGCGGCCATGTCCGCGCAGACCGTGGAGGCGGTCTACCAGCACCTGGCGAAGGCCATCAAGCACCCGGACGTGGTGAAGCTGTTCGCCGACGGCGGCTCGGAGGCCTCCGGCATGCCCCCCGCCGAGATGGCGAAGACCGCGCGCGAGTTGTCCGACCGATGGGGCGAGGTGATCCGCGAGACGGGCATCAAGATCGACCAGTAGCCTGACGCCGAGGCGCTCGCACCGGCAGGGATGATGCCGGCGCGAGCGCGTGGTGCGCGCCCCCGCCCGTTGCCTAGGCGCCCAGCAGCCGGACCTGGGTGCGATCGATGCCGAGGCTGGCGCCCGCGCCCTGAGCGAAGCCCGCGCTGCCGAGCGCGTGCGGCAGGTCGGCGATGAGTTCGCGCCCGGCCGCTTCGAGCCGGTAGCGGATGAACTCGCCGAGGAATTCCCGCTCGGCGACGCGCGCGGGCATCCAGTGGTGCGCCGGATCCCCCGGGCGTTGCGCCAGCAGGACCGAATGCGGCCGGAACGCAGCGTGCGTCGCACCGCCCGGTTCGGCGACGAGCGCGGCGAACAGCGGATCACCGGCGGGCACCAGGTTGATGGTGCCGACGAATTCCGCGACGAAGCGGCTCGCCGGCGCGTCGTAGAGTTCCAGCGCCGAGCCCACCTGCTGCACCACGCCCTGGTCCATCACCGCGATGCGATCGGCCGTGGTCATCGCCTCTTCCTGGTCGTGGGTGACGAAGATCGTGGTGATGCCGAGCTTGCGCTGCATCGCCAGCAGCTCGCGGCGCATGTGATGGCGCAGCCGCGCGTCCAGGTTCGACAGCGGCTCGTCGAGCAGCAGCACGCGCGGCTCGATCGCGAGCGTGCGCGCGAGCGCGACGCGCTGCTGCTGGCCGCCGGAGAGCTGGCCGGGACGGCGCCCGCCGAACTCGGCCAGCCCCACCAGCTCCAGCACCTCGGCCACCCGCGCGCGCACCCGCTGGCGCGGCAGGCGGCGCTCCTCCAGCCCGAAGGCGACGTTCTCCGCCACGGACATGTGGGGCCACAGCGCGTAGCTCTGGAACACCATGCCGACGTTGCGCTCCCAGGGCGGCACCGCGCTGATGTCCACGCCATCCAGGAATATACCGCCGCGCTGCGCGCGGTTGAAGCCGGCAATCAGGCGCAGCAGCGTCGACTTGCCGCAGCCCGAGGGGCCCAGCAGCGCGAAGAACTCTCCCGGCTCGATGCGCACATGGATGTCGCGCAGCACGGTACTGGCGCCGAAGGCGAGCGTGACGCCGCGCGCCTCGACGCGGACCGGTGCGCCGGTGCCGGTTGTCATGGCCTCTGTCCTTTCATGAACTGCTGCGCATGGCGGGCGGCGACGAAGCGGTGCGACAGATAGGTGCCCAGGGCCACCATCACGATCGCCACCACCCCGAGCGCGGCGCCCGGGCCGCGCCCGGCGATGGACTGCATGTACAGGTAGATGCCGTAGGACATCGGCGCCAGGCTCTCGCGGCTGGTCAGCAGGATGGTCTCCGAGATCTCCACCGCCGCGGTGATGAAGCTGGTGACGAAGCCGGCGAGGATGCCGCCCGCCATCAGCGGCACCACCACGCGCCAGATGGCGCGCGCGCGGGAGGCGCCCAAGTTCTGCGCCGCCTCCTCGAGCGACAGGTGCACCTGCTGCAGCGCGGCGTTGCAGGAGCGCAGCGCGTAGGGCAGGCGCCGCACCGTGTAGGCAAGCACGAAGATCAGCCAGGAACCCAGCAGCGCCTCGCCGGTGAACGGGATCTCGGTGTCGCGGAACGTGCGCAGGTAGCCGATGCCGAGCACCACGCCCGGCATGGCGAGCGCCACGGTGGCCATGTGGTCGAGCCACTGCCGCCCCGGCACCCGCGTGCGCAACACCAGATAGGCGATGGCGGTGCCGATCACGACGTCGAGCAGCGCGGCAAGGCCGCAGTAAAGGAAGGTGTTGGTGATCATGCGCGTGGAATCGCGGAACACGACCGAGTAGTTGTCCAGCGTCCAGATCTCCGGCACCAGCGTGAAGCTCCAGACCTTGGACAGCGACAGCATCAGGATGCCCAGGTGCGGCGAGAGCACCAGCAGCAGGACACCCACGATCCAGCCGTAGGCCAGCACCGCCTGCCAGGGGCGCAGGTCGCGGCGCGGCGCGGCCGCCGCCCCGCGCTGCAGCGTGGCGAAGTCGCGGCCGCGCAGGAAAGCGGCTGATCCGGCCATGGCGGCGATGGAGAAGCCCACCAGGATGAAGCAGATGACGTAGCCGATCGGGTCCTCGATGCCGATCGAGGTGACCCGCAGGTAGGCCTGCGGCGCAAGCATGTTGGTAACGTTCAGCACCAGCGGCGTGCCAAGGTCGTCAAACACCTTGATGAACACCAGCGAGGCGCCGGCGACATAGCCCGGCAGCGCGAGCGGGAACACGATGCGCCGGAACAGGCGCCAGCCCGAGGCGCCCAGGTTCTGCGCCGATTCCTCCATCGCGCTGTCGATGTTGGCGAGGGCCGCCGAAAGGTTGAGCAGGATGAACGGGAAATAGTGCAACGTCTCGACGAAGATGACGCCTTTCAGGCCCTCCATGATCGGCAGCGTGAAACCGAACCACTGGCCGAGCAGCTGGTTCACCGATCCGGAGCGGCCGAACAGCAGCTGCATCGCGGCTGCGCCCATGAATGCCGGCATGATCAGGGGCAACACGCCAAGGGTCTGGATCAGGATCGCGCCGCGGAAGCGGAAACGCACCGTGATGTAGGCGAGCGGCACCGCGATCAGCGTCGCCAGCACCACCGTCATCCCCGCCACGTACAGGCTGTTGGCGAAGGACTCGCGCATCAGCGAGAGCTGGAAGAACGAGCCGAAGTGCGACAGCGTCAGGCTGCCGTCGGGCTCCGTGACCGCGACGCGGATCACCGTCAGCACCGGCCAGATCAGGAAGGCGAGAAGGAATGCCGCAATGGCGAGCGCCACCGCCGCCTGCCCGGCGCTCCACCGTCCCGCCTCCGCGTTCAGCGGAGCCACCGCGCCGGGCGCGGCCAGCGGCGCGCTCACCGCGTCACTTCGCCGCGGCCGCCGCCTGCCGGGCGAGCGCCGCGGCCTTGTCGTAGTTCTGGCGCGCTTGCTTGCCCCAGTGCTCCTCCAGCGCCGTCATCTGCTTCTGCCTGGCGGCGTCGCGCTTGGTCTCGCGAAACAGGGCAAGAAAGCCCTTGTCCCGGGTCTTCGTCTCGTCCACCACCGGCGTGAACGCGAGCGCGCGCGCCTCGGTGAGCAGCCGCTGCCCCTGCGCATTGGGTTTGGCCGCGAGCTTCACCGCCGCCTCGTGGATCACCCTGGTCGCCGCCACCAGTTCCTTGTGCCGGAAGGTGATGGCGTGATCGAACAGCGCACTGACGACGAAATAGCGTGATTCGGAGAGTTCCGAGTCGAAGTTCACCTTGGCGCGGATCTTCCCGCCGTAGGGGTCCGGGTATCCCGCCGGCGCCTTGCGATAGGTCTCCGGCAGCACCGGAAGGCGGCTGATCTTCGGGTCGAGCAGCAGCTCCTGGCCCGCCGGCGAAAGCGAAAACTGGATGAAACGCCGGCCGAGGTCGGCGTTCTTCGCACCGTTGACCAGCGCGATGTTGGCCGGGACGATCGCCGTCTGCGAGGGGTAGGCGAACTCCACCGGAAAGCCGGAGTTCTTCGCCGCCAGGCCGAAGAAGTCGATCACCAGGCCGATGCCGAACTGGCCGTTGGAGACGCCGTCGGGGACCCCGAAGCTGCGCTCGGTGATCGCCACAGCATTGCCCGCGATCTGCAGCACCTGCGACCAGCCCTTCTCCCAGCCTTCGGCCTGCAGGATGGTCTCGATGGTCAGGTGCGTGGTGCCCGAGCGCGAGGGCGACGAGGTCGCCAGGTGGCCGAAATAAACCGGCTTGACCAGGTCCGCCCACTCCTTGGGCGCCGGAACCTTGTTGGCCGCCAGGTAGCGCGTGTTCCACATCAGCCCGTAGCCGGCGAGCGCCTGCCCGCGGTAGAAGCCCTGCGGATCGTTCACCGGGTAGTTGCCGATCTTATCCGGGATGCCCTTCACGGCCGGGTCGAACTTTGCCAGCAGGCCGTCCTTGGCGAGCACCTCGAAGGCATCCGGCGCGGAAGCCCAGAATACGTCCGGCCGGTCCCCGGCGCGCGTCTCGCGCAGGTAGGCAACGCCCGCCGAGGTGCCCTTGTTGAGGATCTCGACCCGCATGCCCGGATTGGCCCGTTCGAAGGCAGCCTTGTACGCCGAAGTCAGCTCCTTGGGAAACGACGTCAGGATCGTGACCTGCTGTTGCGCGGCGGTGCCGGTCGCTGCCAGCGCGAGGATCGCAGCGGCAAGCCGCGCTGCCAAGAACGACTGCATGGAGATTCCCTCCGGTTCGGTTCGACTTGGTGGACCCTCAAGCTACCTGCGCGCGTAGAGGCCCGTCAACCATTCTGTTGCGCCGCGCTTCAGGGCGCCGGCGCAGGCTATGATTCGGGCCATGGGTCCGTTGTCCGGCATCAGGGTGCTTGAGTTCGAAGCCATCGGCCCCGGGCCGTTCTGCGGCATGATGCTCGCGGACATGGGCGCCGACGTGCTGCTCATCGACCGCCCGGACGATCCGCGCCTGGGCTTGGGCCGCGACCGCTGGTTCGACGTCATGCTGCGCGGCCGTCGCTCAGCGACGCTGGACCTGAAATCGGCATCCGGCGTCGCAGCCGCGCTCGCGGCCAAGGCCGACGCCCTGATCGAGGGCTTCCGTCCCGGCGTCATGGAACGCCTGGGCCTCGGGCCCGACGTCCTGCTCAAGCTGAATCCGAAACTGGTCTACGGCCGCATGACCGGCTGGGGGCAGGATGGGCCCCTGGCGCCCCGCGCCGGGCACGACATCAACTACATTGCCCTCACCGGCGTGCTCAACGCCATCGGTCGCGCCGGCGGCGCGCCGGTGCCGCCGCTTAACCTGGTGGGCGATTTCGGCGGCGGCGGCATGCTGCTCGCCTTCGGCATCGCCTGCGCGCTGCTGGAGGCGAAGTCCTCGGGCAAGGGCCAGGTGGTGGACGCGGCGATGGTGGACGGCGCCTCGCTGCTCGCGACCATGTTCGCCGGCATGATGGCCGCCGGCCGCTGGAGCGAGGCCCGCGGCGAGAACGTGCTCGACACCGGCGCACCGTGGTATGACGCCTATGAAACGAAGGATGGCCGGCATGTGGCCATCGGCGCCATCGAGCCCAAGTTCTACGCCGAGCTGCTGGAGCGCCTGGGCATCGCCGGCGAATCGCTCCCCGCGCAACTCGATCCCAAAGGCTGGCCCGTGCTGCGTGCGCGCTTCGCCGAAGTGTTCCGGACGAGAACCCGGGACGAATGGTGCGCGGTGTTCGAGGGCTCGGACGCCTGCTTCGCGCCGGTGCTCGGTTTTTCCGAGGCGCGCGCCCATCCGCACAACGCGGAGCGACGGACCTTCGTCACCTCGGGCAAGGTGGCGCAGCCCGCGCCAGCGCCGCGCTTCTCGCGCACGCCGGGGTCCATCCGCGGCGCGCCGCCGCAGCGTGGCGAAGGCGGGCGCACGGCACTGCAGGCCTGGGGCTTCGACGCCAGCGGCATCGCGCAACTGGAATCGCTGGGCCTTGGCTTCCGAGCCTAGCGCGCAGGGGGCCGGCCCGCTCGCCGGGCTGCGCCTCCTCGACATCTCCAACGTCATCGCGGGTCCGTTTGCCGCGGCACTGCTGGGGGACTTCGGCGCCGAGGTTCTCAAGGTCGAACTGCCCGTGAGGGGAAACGCAGGCGGGGATGCGCTGCGTGCCATGCCACCGCACAAGGACGGCAAGCCGCTGCTGTGGAAGGCGGTCAACCGCAACAAGCGCGCGATCACGCTGGACCTGCGGCAGGCAGCCGGCCAGGACCTGTTCCGGCGCCTGCTGCCGCGCTTCGACGTGCTGGTCGAGAACTACCGCCCCGGAACCCTGGACAAATGGGGCCTGGGCAAGGACGCACTATGGGCGCTGCAGCCAGGCCTGGTCATCCTGCGCGTCACCGGCTTCGGCCAGACCGGCCCCTACGCCAACTACGCCGGCTTCGCGCGCCTGTTCGAGGCGTATTCCGGGCTGGCCTACATCACGCGGGCGCCGGGAGATCCGCCGCTGCATCCCGGCTACCCGATCGGAGACCCGATTGCCGGCGTCTTCGGCGCCTTCGGCATCCTCGCCGCGCTGCTGCATCGCGCCCGCAACCCCGGGTCCCCCGGGCAGGAGATCGACCTGTCCTGCACCGAAGCGATGATGCGCCTGCTGGAAGTGCTGCCGATCGAGTACGACCAGCTGGGTCTGGTCCACGAGCCGGTGGGCGGCGGCAACGCCTACGTGTCGCCCAGCGGCATGTTCCGCGCCGGCGACGGCGTCTGGGTGAGCTTCACCGCCGCGACGCAGAACGTGTTCGAGCGCCTGTGCCGGCTCATCGGGCGCGAGGACCTGCTCGCCGACCCCCGCTACGCCACGAACCCGCAGCGCATGCGCCACCAGCCCGAACTCAATGCGATCGTCGCGCAGTGGCTTGGATCACGCACGGCGCGGGACGCGGTGCGCGAACTCTCGGAGGCCGGCGTTGCGGCCGCGCCGGTGTACTCTAACCGCGAGGTGATGCAGGACCCGCACGTCCTCGCGCGTGGCTCCATCACGCGAGTTCGCGACGAGGATTTCGGCTCGGTCGCGCTGCCCGGCGTCGTGCCACGCCTGTCGGCCACCCCGGGCTCGGCGCGCACCTCGGGGCCCGCGCCCGGGGCGCACAACACCGAGGTCTACGGACAGTGGCTCGGCCTGCCAGAGGAGGAACTCGGCGCGCTGCAGCGATCCGGCGTGATCTGAGCCTGCGGCCACATGGTAGAAATGACATAATCGGTCGCTCCTTAGGAGGTCGCATGTTCAGCCGCCTGATGCCGCGCGAGGGTAATTTCTTCGAACTGTTCAATGCCCACGGCGACCGGATCATCGAGGCTAGCCGCAGCCTGGCGGCGATGATGGCCGACTTCAGCCAGGCCGAGACGCACG
Organism: Betaproteobacteria bacterium; assembly: GCA_016868105.1. GTDB lineage: Bacteria > Pseudomonadota > Gammaproteobacteria > Burkholderiales > SG8-39 > RBG-16-66-20. Next base: position 7,456 of record VGIA01000022.1, read on the forward strand.
CCCAACGCATCGACGGCGCCGAGCGCGCCGCCGACAAGATCACGCACGAAGCCATCACCCTGCTGCACAAGACCTTCATCACGCCGTTCGACCGCGACCAGATCCACCAGCTGATCACGCGCATGGACGACATCCTCGACCTGATGCAGGACGTCGCCGAGACCATCGTGCTCTACGACATCCGCAAGGTGAGCCCGGAGGCGCGCCAGCTGGCCGAGATCTGCCAGATGTGCTGCGACCGGGTGAAGGCGGCGGTGGCGCTGCTCAACAACCTCAGGCAGAGCGAGGCGATCCTCAAGACCTGCGCCGAGATCGACCGTCTGGAGTCCGACGCCGATCGCGTCATGCGTTCGGCCATGTCCAAGCTGTTCCGCGACGAGGCGGACCTCAAGCAGCTGATCAAGCTGCGTTCGATCTACGAGCTGCTAGAACTGATCACCGACCGCTGCGAGGACGTGGCCAACGTCATCGAGGGTATCGTGCTCGAGAATTCCTGACCGCGATGGACGGCGCCTCCGCCAGCTTCGGGTTCGGCATCCTGGTCACACTGATCTTGGTGGCGCTGGCGTTCGATTTCATGAACGGCTTCCACGACGCGGCGAACTCCATCGCCACGGTGGTCTCGACGCGGGTGCTGTCGCCCTACCAGGCGGTGATGCTCGCGGCTGCCTTCAATTTCGCCGCGCTGTTCGTGTTCCACCTCAGCGTCGCCACCACGGTCGGCCGCGGCATCATCGACCAGGGCATCGTCGACCACTACGTGGTGTTCGGCGCGCTGGTGGGGGCGATCGCGTGGAACCTGATCACCTGGTGGTACGGCATCCCCTCCTCCTCCTCGCACGCCCTGATCGGCGGCCTGGTCGGCGCCGCGGTGGCGAAGGCCGGCACCTCGACGCTGATCACCGGCGGAATCCTGAAGACGGTCGCCTTCATCTTCATCTCGCCGCTTGCCGGCCTGCTCCTGGGGGCGCTGCTGATGCTCGCTGTGTCCTGGATCTTCGTGCGCCAGACGCCGAGCCGGGTGGACCGCTGGTTCCGCCGGCTGCAGGTCTTTAGCGCCTCTATGTACTCGCTGGGTCACGGCGGTAACGATGCGCAGAAGACCGCGGGCATCATCTGGATGCTGCTGATCGCGGGCGGCTACCTTGGCACGAAGGACCCGCTGCCGGTGTGGGTGGTCATTGCCTGCTACTTCACTATCGCGCTGGGCACTGCCTTCGGCGGCTGGCGCATCGTCAAGACCATGGGCCAGCGCATCACCAAATTGAAGCCGGTGGGCGGCTTCTGCGCCGAGACCGGTGGCGCTGTGATGCTGTTCGTGGCCACCACCGCCGGCATCCCGGTATCCACGACGCACACCATCACCGGCGCCATCGTCGGGGTCGGTGCCGCGCACAACGTCTCCGCGGTGCGCTGGGGCGTGGCCGGCACCATCGTCTGGGCCTGGGTGCTCACCATCCCGTGCTCGGCCTTCATCGCCGGCGCCGCCTGGTGGCTCGGGCGGCTGCTGTTGGCGCAGGACCCCTAGGCCGCCCCTGCCTCAGGCGTAGGTCATGGCCCCCGCCCGGTCGGGCCGGTCCAGATGTGGAACATTGTTGAAACTCACGCACTGGATGGCGCGTTCCCCGGCGCGCAGCTCGGTGATCCCGGTGTTGCGCGACTGCAGATTGAGGTCCACCACGCCGCGCGCGGGCATCCTCAGCACCTCGGCGAGCATGGTCGAGATCGGGCCGCCCGAGCTGATCACCAGCACCCGTTCCCCCTTGCCGGAGCGGACCGCATCCAGCGCGGCCAGCACGCGGGCGCGGAAGGCCGGGAACGGCTCGTGCGCCGAGCCGGCCAGCGTGCCGTCCGTCCAGGCGTACATGGCCGCGCGCAAGGCACGGAAGTGCGACCTGCGATCGGCGCCCTTCAACCCGTTGCCGCCGGTGTGGGCATGCAGCAGCGCATGGCTGTTGTACTCGTCGAGGCGGGCGTCTTCATCGGCCTGCAGCCCGCGGCCCAAGCCTTCGCCCAGTCCGGCGAGCGTCTCGGCGTGTCGGCGCAGCGAACCCCGCACGACATGGTCGAAGGTCGCGCCCCTCTCCGCGAAATACTCGCCCAGCCAGCGCGCTTGCCGCCAGCCGAGCGCCGAGAGCTGGTCGTAGTCCGCCGCGCCGAAGGACGCCTGCGCGTGCCGCACCAGGATCAGTTCCGCCATCAAGCCATTGTATGAAACAATCGGCGCATGAAAATCTCGGGCAGGGTCTGCGTCGTCACCGGCGCTGGGAGCGGCATCGGCAAGGCGCTCGCCGAGCGCTTTGCCGCCGAAGGGGCGCTGGGCGTGGTCTGCGCCGACCTCAACGAGGCCAATGCGCACGCTGTCGCTGCCTCGGTCAAGGGGATCGCGGTCCGTTGCGACGTTTCAAGCCAAGCCGACCTCCAGGCCCTGGTGGACGCCGCGAAGGCGAAGTACCGTCGGGTGGATGTGTTCTGCTCCAACGCCGGGATCATCGAGCGCGCCGGGCTGAAGGCCACGGCCGAGCAATGGCGGCGGACGCTGGAGGTCAACCTGATGGCGCATGTCTACGCTGCGCGCGTGGTGGTGCCGCTCATGCTCGCGCAGGGCGGCGGCTACATCGTCGCCACCGCCTCGGCCGCGGGGCTGCTGATGCAGCCGGATTCGGCCACCTACACCGTTTCCAAGCACGGCGCCGTGGCGTTTGCCGAATGGCTGTCGGTGAACTACCACGACAAGGGCATCCGGGTGTCCTGCCTCTGCCCCCAGGGCGTGCGCACGCCCATGCTGCTGGGCCCGAAGGGCAACCGGAAGTCCTTCCTGCTGCAAGGCTCGGTGAGCGCGCAGGACGCCGCGGCGCGGGTGGTGGAAGCGATGGACGCCGAGCGTTTCCTGGTGTTGCCCCACCCGGAGGTGGCCGAGTACGAACGCCGGAAGGCGAACGACCGGGAACGCTGGCTCGCCGGCATGCGGCGCATGCGGGCGAAGATCGAGTCCGACCCGGCGCTGCGGGGCGACGACTAGCGCGTTAGTGCTAGTGCTGCGCCGCGGGCGCGCCGCCGGAGATGCGGCCGACGTGGAATTCCACGTCCACTTCTCCGGCCTTCTCGAACTTCAGCCTCACCGGCACCTTCTCGCCCTCCTTGAACGGCTTCCTGATGTCCATGAACATCAGGTGCGCGCCGCCGGGCTTAAGTTCGAAGGAACCGCCCGCCGGGATCTCGTAGCCCGGCACCTCGCGCATCTTCATCACGCCGCCCTCGTGCAGGTGCACGTGCGTCTCGACGCGCATCGCGGCAGGCGAGGACGCGCCGACCAGCTTGTCCGGGGCCGCCGCCTTGTTATGCACCACCATGTAGCCCGCGGCGACCGTGGCGCTGGGCGCAGTCGCACGCGCCCAAGGCTTGTCGATGGCGACCTGCGCGAACGCAGGCGCGGCGGCCATCAGCAGCAGCGCAGAAAATGACCTCATTTCGCGTTCTCCTCTTCCTGTAGCTTGCGCCAGAACACCTTCCCGGTGCCCGTCTTGGGCAGCGCGTCCACGAACTGGACCACGCGCGGCGCCTTGTAAGCCGCCATTTTATCACGCGCCCAGGCGATGATGTCCTCCGGCGCGGCCCTGCCCTTCGCCGCCGCCTTCAGCACCACCACCGCCTTCACGGTCTCGCCGCGGTGCTCGTCCCGGGTGCCGATGACGCAGGCCTCCTGAATGTCCGGGTGCGCATAGAGCATCGCCTCCACTTCCGCCGGCCAGACCTTGAAGCCGGAGCAGTTGATCATGCGCTTGAGCCGGTCGGTGATGAAGAAATAGCCCTCCTCGTCGTAGTAGCCGAGGTCGCCGCTGCGCAAGAACCGCTTGCCGTCGTGGTCAATGAAGGCATCTGCGGTGGCCCTGTCCTGCTTCCAGTAGCCGCGGAATACCTGCGGCCCGTGGATGATGATCTCCCCCACCTCGTTCGGTCCCAGTTCCTGCAGCGACACCGGGTCGATGACGCGCGCATCGGTATCGAAGTACGGGATGCCGGCGCACTGGCGCTTGGGCCGTTGCACCGGGTTGGCGTGCGACGGCGCCGCGGTCTCGGTGAGGCCGTAGCCCTCCAGGTACGGCAGGCCCAGCATGCGCTCCAGCTTCGCCGCCACCGCCTCCGGCATCGACGCACCGCCGCCGCCGAAGCGTGTGATCGAGCTCAGGTCGTAGCGGCCGAGTTCCGGGTTGGCGAGGAAGTCCACGATCATCGTGGTGATCCCGGTGACACCGGTGACGCGGTGGCGCTGAATCAGTTCCGCCGCGGTGTCCCGGTCCCAGCGCGTCATCAGCACTGTGGTGCCGCCCAGCTGGATCGGCACGTTCATGTTGGCCTGCATGCCGGTCAGATGGAACATCGGCAGCACGCCCAGCACCACCGTTTCGCTCGAGGTCTGCGACCAGGCGCAGGCCCCGGTGCTGGTGGCGAGGATGTTCGAGTGCGTCAGCATGCAGCCCTTGGGAAGCCCGGTGGTCCCTGAGGTATAGGGCAGCACGGCGAGATCGTCCGGCCCTGCTTGCGAGACATCCGGCGCGCAGTCCGCGGCAATGGCCTCGCACCATAGCGTGATCTCGGCCCGCTTCGGGTCCAGCCGCGGCGAGCGCACGAAATCCGGCACCTTGAGGCCGGCATCCGCCGTCAGGTAATCCGAATAGGCGGCGAGAATGCAGCGCGCGATGCCGCCGGCGCCAAGGTGCGGTTCGATCTCCCGGTACAACTCCTGAGCCGCGAGCGCCAGGCGGGCATCGGAGTCGCCGATGTAGTGCGCCAGCTCCTCGCTCCTGTTCATCGGGTTGACCGGCACCACCACGGCATCGGCGCGCAGGATGGCGTAGTAGCCGATGATGAACTGGGGGCTGTTCTGCGCGTACAGCAGCACGCGCTCGCCGCGTGCCACGCCGCAGCGCCGCTGCAGAAAGCCCGCCAGCGCCTCCACCTGCCGCGCCAGCGCCTCGTAGCTGATCGGGCTGCCGTAATAGGCGATCGCGGTCTTTTGCGGATAACGCCTGGCGCTGATCTCGAGGTTGTAGTGGATGCCGGTGCGTGGCACCGAGAGCGATTTCGGCACCGCCGGCGGCCAGAACGGATGATGGCGGGTGAATGCGGCCATGGCGCACCGGTCAGGCGGCGTACCTCCTGACGGCCTTCTCGTTCCACTCCATGCCGAGGCCGGGACGCGCGGGGCACAGCACATGTCCTTTGCGCAGCTCGGGCGGTTCCTTCAGGATCGGATCGGCCCAGTCGACGTACTCCAGCCAGTGGCAGGTCGGCGTCACCGGCAGCAACTGCGCACTCGCCTCGGCGAACAGGTGGCTCGACATCTCCAGTCCGGCGCCCTGGGCTAGTGCCGCCGCGCGCATCCAGCCCGTGACGCCGCCGATGCGCTGCGCATCCGGCATGACATGGTCGCAGCAGCCGGCCGCGATCGCCTGCGCCATCTGCTCCGGCCCCATGAAGTTCTCGCCGATCTGGATCGGCGTCGACACCGCGTCCGCGACCTTCGCGCAGCCCTCGAAGTCGTCGGCGCGAATCGGCTCCTCGATCCAGTGCATGCCGCCTTCGTCGTCGATCATGTGGCCGCGGCGGATCGCCTCGGCCACGCTGAGGCCTTGGTTGAAGTCGCACATCAGCGTCACCCCGGGGCCGATGGCCTTCTTCACTGCTCGCATCGCGGCAAGGTCATCCTCCGCCTTCGGACGCCCCAGGCGCAGCTTCACCGCCGAGAAACCCTCGGCAACCAGTTCCTCCGCCTCCTTCACCAGCGCCTTCAGCGGCTGGATGCCCAGGCCTTTCGAGTTATAGGCCAGTACCGGCCGCGGCTGGCCGCCCAGCAGGCGGACCACCGGCTGGCCAAGCGCCTGCCCCAGTGCGTCCCAGGCGCACATGTCGATCCCGGCCATGGCGAACAGGACGATGTTGTGGACGCCCAGCAGCGTGTGCTTGGCGCGCAGCTTGCGCTCGATCTCGAACGGCGCCACCGGTTCGCCCTTGAGCATCGCCCCCATCGCCTCGAGCAGCTTCGCAATTGGCGGCAGGAACTGGGCGTTGATGCCAAACAGGTAGGCGCGACCGGCGATGCCGGCCGAGGTCTGCAGATCTACCAGCAGCAGCGGTGCGGCGGTGATCGAGCCAGAGCTGGTGGCAAGCGGCCGGCGCACTGGGACGAGCACCGCGCGCGCGGTCAGTCCGCTGATCCTGAGTCGATCGAGCTTCATTGCTTGCCCTTGGAATCTCCGGCGTGCAGAGTACACTGGTCTCTTCAAATGATGAAGGGCCTGCTGATCCCGATCTGCCTCGCGGCGTGCGCCCTCGCTGCCTGCGCGCCGGTCACCCAGCGCCCGCAGGTGGACGACAAGGCGGTGGCGCAAGAGGCCCGCAAGCAGCGCGAACTGGCGCTGCAGGACCTGGCCGAGGACCAGAGCCGCCTGTTCCGGATCTCCTATCCGATCCTGGCCCGCGGTGCCGACCTGTGCGCCGAGGATGTCCACCCCGCCATCGGCATCCGCCACGGCAACCTGCACTCGACGCCGCAGGAGATGCGCGAGGCCGCCTCGCGGGTCCTCGGCCTGACCGACAAGCTTCAGGTGATCCAGGTCGCGGCCGGTTCGGCAGCGGCCCGCGCCGGACTGCAGGCGAGGGACGTGATCCTGGCGGTGGACGGCAAGGCAATCCGCGCCGGGGATCGCGCCCGCGAGCATTTCACCGAGCTGTTGGCGGAGGCGGCCAAGGCGCGCAAGTCAGTGGAACTGAAGCTGCGGCGCGCCGCGGTGGAAATGACGCTCGCCGTCGAGCACGAAAGGGCCTGCGCCTATCCGGTGCTGCTCCATTCCGCCGACGCCATCAACGCCTTCGCCGACGGCAGGCAGGTAATCATCACCCGCGGCATGCTGCGCTTCATCCGCGAGGACCTCGAGTTGGCCGTCGTCATCGGCCACGAGCTGGCGCACAACTCGATGGGCCACATCCGCAAGCTGGCGGGTAACCAGTTCCTCGGCACGCTGCTCGACATCCTGGCCGCGTCCAGGGGCGTGGACACGCAGGGCCTGTTCGGCAGCGCTGCCGCCGCGGTGTTCTCCAAGGAGTTCGAGGCCGAGGCCGACTACGTCGGGCTGTACTTCACGGCGCGCGGGGGATACGAGGTGGACAAGGCACCCAACTTCTGGCGGCGGATGGCCGCCGCAAACCCCGGCGGCATCCAGCAGCGCGGCTTCGGCGCCTCGCACCCGTCGACCCCCGAGCGCTTCCTCGCGCTGGAGAAGATCGTCGAGGAAATCCGCGCCAAGAAGGCGGCCGGGCGCGCCCTGGCGCCAGAGTTCAAGCCCTAGGCACCCCGGGGCCTGCCGCCGGGCCCCCAGATGGAGGCCGGCGCGGCTCGTGGATCGCGCGCCCCCCAGCGCCCGGCCTCGACCTGGTGGAAGAAGTCCCCCACCAACTGGTTGAACAGCGCCGACTCCTCCAGGTTGATGCCGTGCCCGCTGCGGGGCAGGACGGCGAGCCCCGCTGCCGGTATGCAGCGCTTCATCAGCAGGCAGGCCTCCAGGCAGGGCTCCTCCTCGTCGCCGGCCAGGATCAGCGTCGGCACCTCGATGCGCTTCATCTGCTCGGTGAGGTCGTAGAGCGAGGGCCGCCGGCCCTGGTAGCCCTGCATGGTGTTCGCCGAGCCTTCGACTGAATGCTCCGACAGCTGGCGGATGTACTGGTCGAAGCCGCGCGGGTCCTTGTTCTGGAACTGGATCCGCGTCGGACCGTGGCCGTAGGTGGCCGCGAACCGCGCCATTCCTTCCTTGCGGATGAACTCGGCGTTTGCCTTCGCGTCTGCCTGGAACTTCGCGTAATGCGCCGGGTGCGCGCCGTAGCCGCCCCCGGCGACGGTGAGCGACAGCGCGCGATAGCCGTACTGCATCCCAAAGTGCAACGCGGCGAAGGCGCCCATGGACAACCCGACGATGTGGGCACGCTGGATGCCCAGCCCGTCCAGCACACAGCGGATGTCATCGCGCGCCCGCGCCTGCGAGTACCGCGCCACGTCCTGCGGCACCTCGGAGGGCGGATACCCGCGCGCGTTGTAGACGATGCAGCGGTAGCGCCGCGCAAAGTGGCACATCTGCGGCTCCCAGCTGCGGCCGTCGCCGGCGAATTCGTGCACGAACACGACCGGCGTCCCGCTGCCGGCCTCCTCATAGTGGAGTTTCACCCCGTCGTCGGTGGTCAGCATCGGCATCTTGCTAGACTAGCAGACTATGGATCTTGAACTCAAAGGCAGCCGCGTCCTCGTCACCGGCGCTTCGAAGGGAATCGGCCGCGCCTGCGTTGAAGTGCTGGCGCGGGAAGGCTGCAAGGTGCTCGGCGCCTCGCGCAGCATCACCGGACCGGACAGCAGGGCTGCGGACCTCTCGCAACGCGGCGTGGCCGAGGAGCTGGCCGCCTGGGCGGGCGACCTGGACATCCTGGTGAACAATGCCGGCGCCATTCCGGGGGGCGACCTGCAGCGCGTGGACGAGGAGACCTGGCGCCGCGCCTGGGACCTCAAGGTATTCGGCTACATCAACCTGACGCGCGCAGTTTATGCGCGGATGAAGGCCCGCGGCCGGGGCGTGATCGTGAACATTCTCGGTAATGCCGGCGAGAGGCTGAATCCGGCATATATCGCCGGCAGCACCGCGAACGCCGGCCTGATGGCCTTCACCCGGACCCTGGGCGGCGCCTCCCACGCCGACGGCATCCGCGTCGTGGGCATCAACCCCGGACCCGTCGCCACCGACCGCCTCGTCAGCCTGTACCGGCAGATGGCGCAGGCGAAGCTGGGCGAGGCCTCGCGCTACGAGGAACTCTTCAAGGAGATGTCCTTCGGACGCCCCGCCACCGTGGAGGAGATCGCCTCGGCCGTGGCATTCCTCGCCTCGGCGCGATCCGCCTATACCTCGGGCTGTATCCTCTCGATCGACGGCGGCCTTGCCGCACGCTGGAACTGACGATGAAAGCGGTGCTGTGCAAGCAGTTCGGCCCCCCCGAGTCCCTGGTGATCGAGGACCTGCCCTCGCCCAAGGCCGGCCCCGGGGAGGTCGTCGTCAGCGTCAGGGCGGCGAGCCTCAACTTCCCCGACGTCCTCATCATCCAGAACAAGTACCAGTTCAAGCCGCCATTGCCGTTCTCGCCCGGCAGCGAGATGGCCGGCACGGTCAAGGAAGTCGGCGACGGCGTGAAGGACGTCAAGCCGGGCGACCGGGTCATCGCCTTTACCACGTTTGGCGCTTTCGCCGAGGAGGTCAAGCTCGAGGCGGCGCGGCTGGTGCCGATCCCCGAAGGCATGGACTTCAACAGCGCGGCAGCGTTCCTGCTCACCTACGGCACCTCGGACCATGCCTTGCGGGACCGCGGCGGACTCAAGGCCGGCGAAACGCTGCTGGTGCTGGGCGCCGCAGGCGGCGTGGGCTTGGCAGCGATCGAGATCGGGAAGGCCATGGGCGCGAAAGTGCTTGCCTGCGCCTCCGGCGCCGACAAGCTGGAGGTCTGCGCGCAGCACGGTGCCGACGCCGGGATCAATTACGCTACCGAAGACCTGCGCGGGCGCATCAAGGCGCTCACCGACGGCAAGGGCGTGGACGTGGTCTACGACGCAGTCGGCGGCCCGTACACCGAGCCCGCGCTGCGCGCGACCGCCTGGCGCGGCCGGCTGCTGGTGGTGGGCTTTGCCGCCGGCGACATCCCGAGAATTCCCCTCAACCTCGCCCTGCTCAAGGGCTGTTCCATTGTCGGCGTGTTCTGGGGCGATTTCGCGCGCCGCGAGCCCAAGGCGTTCGCCGCCAGCATCGCCCAGCTGGGGGCGTGGTTCCGCGAGGGCAAGCTCAAGCCCCACGTCTCGCAGACGTTCCCGTTGGCGCAGGCGGCGCAGGCCCTGAAGCTGATGGCAGCGCGCAAGGTGAAGGGCAAGGTCGTGCTGACGACCTAGGGAATGCCGCCGTCCCCCTCACCCAGGGGCCGCTGCATCAGCATGCTGTCCACCCAGCGGCCGAACTTGAAGCCGGTGGAACGCAGGGTGCCGACCCGAAGGAAACCCAGGCTTGCGTGCAAGCCGATGGAAGCCGCGTTCGCGCTGTCGCCGATCACCGCCACCATCTGGCGGTAGTCGAGCCTCTCGCAGATCCGGATCAACTCGCCCAGCAGCGCCTTGCCGGTCCCCTTGCCCTGCATGCCCTGGCGGACGTAGATGGAATCCTCCAGCGTATAGCGATAGGCGGAACGGCTGCGGTAGAGGCTGCAATAGCCGTAGCCAAGCACCACGCCGGCCTCCTCGGCAACCAGGTAGGGAAGGTCCATGGCGATGATGTCGGCATGTCGCCGGCCGATCTCCTCCAGCGCAGGGGGCACCTCCTCGAACGAGGCCAGCCCATGGAGGACGTGATGCGAGTAGATCGCATGGATCGCAGACAGGTCGGGCGCGGCGGCGGGGCGCAGGATCATGGTGCGGCCGACAGCGTGGATCCCGGCTCCGTGGCGCGGAGGCGTTGCCGGATCAAAAGCAGGCACCGGCTCAGGAACAGCGCAATGTAGTACTTGCGCACCCCGGACTTGTGCTGCCCCCGGCTCATCTCCTCCCCGGCTTCCTGGCGGACAAAAGAAAAGGGCGCCTAGGCCCCCTTTTCAACGGCTGCCCGGTCCTCAGGCCCCGCCCGCGGTGGCTTCCGCCGCGGGCGCAGCCTCCTCCGCCGGCATGATTTCCGCCAGCGTCGGCTCGGCGGCCTGAGCCTTGCGCACGTTGTGGTACGCAAGGCCGGTGCCGGCCGGGATCAGGCGCCCGACGATGACATTCTCCTTCAGGCCGCGCAGGCTGTCCTTCTTGCCCATGATCGCGGCTTCCGTCAGCACGCGCGTGGTCTCCTGAAACGAGGCCGCCGAGATGAAGGAGTCCGTGGACAGCGACGCCTTGGTGATGCCCAGCAGCATGTGGGAGTAAGTCGCCTGCCTCTTGCCTTCCTTCTCCGCCTTCTCGTTCTCCTCCAGGATGTCGGCTCGCTCGGCCTGTTCGCCGGTGATGAACCCGGTCTCGCCGGGATCCTCGGCCTGCACCCGGCGCAGCATCTGGCGCACGATCACCTCGATGTGCTTGTCGTTGATCTTCACGCCCTGCAGCCGGTAGACGTCCTGCACCTCGTCGATGATGTAGCGCGCGAGCGCTTCCACCCCGAGCAGCCGCAGCAGGTCATGCGGGTCGGTCGAGCCATCCACGATCAGCTCGCCCTTGTTGACCACCTGGCCATCGTGCACCAGCACGTGCTTGTCCTTCGGGATCAGGTACTCGTGCTGCTGGTTGTCCATATCGGTGATCACCAGGCGCTGCTTGCCCTTGGTGTCCTTGCCGAAGCTGACCGTGCCGGTGACCTCCGCCAGGGTGCCGGCGTCCTTCGGCGAGCGCGCCTCGAACAGCTCGGCCACGCGCGGCAGGCCGCCTGTGATGTCGCGCGTCTTGGAGGTCTCCTGGGGGATTCGCGCCAGTACCTCGCCCACCGACACCAGCTGGCTGTCGCGCACCGCAATCACCGCGCCCACGGGGAAGCTGATGTTCACGGCGTGGTCGGTGCCGACGATGCGGACTTCCTCGAGCGCCTCGTTGATCAGCTTGACCGAGGGCCGCACGCCCTTGGCGGCGGCGCCGGCGCGGCGCTTCGGGTCGATCACCACCAGCGTCGCCAGGCCGGTCACGTCGTCGATCTGCTTGGCCACCGTCGTCCCTTCCTCGACGTTCTCGAACTTCACCGTGCCCGCGTACTCGGTCACGATCGGGCGATGGTGCGGATCCCAGTTGGCCAGGTTGGCGCCGGCGCGCACCGCCTTGCCGTCGCTCACCGAGAGCAGGGCGCCGTAGGGCACCTTGTGGCGCTCCCTCTCGCGGTTGTTGTCGTCGACGATGATCAACTCGCCGGATCGGGAGATCACGACCTTGTCGCCCTTGGGGTTGGTGACGTAGCGCATGGTGGTGGTGAAGCGCACCGTGCCGGCCGACTTGGCCTCGACGTGGCTCTGCACCACTGCACGGGAGGCCGCGCCGCCGATGTGGAAGGTACGCATCGTCAGCTGCGTGCCCGGCTCGCCGATGGACTGGGCGGCGATGACGCCGATGGCCTCGCCGACGTTGACCAGCGTGCCGCGGCCGAGGTCGCGCCCGTAGCACTTGGCGCACACGCCCCAGCGGGTATCGCAGGTGAGCGGGGTGCGCACCTTGACTTCGTCGATGCCGACGTTGTCGATGGCCTCCACCGCCTCTTCGTCCAGCAGCGTGCCCGCCGCGAACAGGTTGTCCTGCGTCTCCGGGTGCAGTAGGTCCACCGCCAGCACGCGTCCGAGGATGCGCTCGCGGAGCGCCTCCACCACCTCGCCGCCCTCGACCAGCGCTTTCATGGCGACGCCGTTGTCCGTGCCGCAATCGTCTTCGGTGACGACCAGGTCCTGGGTCACGTCCACCAAGCGCCGCGTCAGGTAGCCCGAGTTCGCCGTCTTCAGCGCGGTGTCGGCCAGGCCCTTGCGGGCGCCGTGCGTCGAGATGAAGTACTGAAGCACGTTCAGGCCTTCGCGGAAGTTCGCGGTGATGGGCGTCTCGATGATCGAGCCGTCGGGCTTGGCCATCAGGCCGCGCATACCCGCCAGCTGGCGGATCTGCGCCGCGGAACCCCGCGCGCCGGAGTCGGCCATCATGTAGATGGAATTGAACGCCTCCTGGCGCACCTTCTTGTTGTGGCGGTCGATCACTTCCTCGGTGCCCAACTGCTCCATCATCACCTTGCCGACCTTATCGCCGCAGCGCGACCAGATGTCGACCACCTTGTTGTAGCGCTCGCCGACCGTAACCAGGCCGGAGGTGTACTGCGACTCGATCTCCTTCACCTCGGACTCGGCGTCGCCGATCATCTTCTGCTTGTCGGTCGGGATGCGCATGTCGTTGACGCCGAACGAGATCCCGGCACGGGTGGCGAAGGTGAAGCCCGCCTGCATCAGCTTGTCGGCGAAGATCACGGTCTCGCGCAGGCCGCAGCGGCGGAAGCCGGCGTTGATCAGGCGCGAGATCTCCTTCTTCTTCAGCGGCTTGTTGAGCTGATCGAACGGCAGCCCGGCGGGCAGGATCTCCGAGAGCAGGGCGCGGCCGACGGTGGTTTCGTAGCGCGTCACCTTCTGCGTACGCTCGCCGTCCTCGGCCACTTCGACTTCCTTGATCCGCACCCAGACGCGCGCGTGCAGCGCCACCTGGCGCGACTCGTAGGCGCGCGAGACCTCGGCGATGTTGGCGAACGCCATGCCCTCGCCTTTGGCGTTGACGTGCTCGCGCGTAGCGTAGTAAAGGCCCAGCACGATGTCCTGCGACGGCACGATGATCGGCTCGCCGTTGGCGGGCGAGAGCACATTGTTCGAGGCCAGCATCAGTGTGCGCGCCTCCATCTGCGCCTCTAGCGAAAGCGGCACGTGGACCGCCATCTGGTCGCCGTCAAAGTCCGCGTTGAAGGCGGCGCAGACCAGCGGGTGCAGTTGGATCGCCTTGCCCTCGATCAGCACCGGCTCGAAGGCTTGGATGCCGAGGCGGTGCAGCGTGGGGGCGCGGTTCAGCATCACCGGGTGCTCGCGGATCACCTCTTCCAGGATGTCCCAGACCTCGGGCACTTCCTGCTCCACCAGGCGCTTCGCGGCCTTGATGGTGGTGGCCAGGCCCAGCAACTCCAGCTTGTTGAAGATGAACGGCTTGAACAGCTCCAGGGCCATCTTCTTCGGCAGGCCGCACTGGTGCAGCTTCAGCTGCGGCCCGACCACGATCACCGACCGGCCGGAATAGTCGACGCGCTTGCCGAGCAGGTTCTGACGGAAGCGGCCGCCCTTGCCCTTGATCATGTCTGCCAGCGACTTCAGCGGGCGCTTGTTGGCACCGGTCATGGCCTTGCCGCGGCGGCCGTTGTCCAGCAGCGAGTCCACCGCCTCCTGCAGCATGCGCTTTTCGTTGCGCACGATGATCTCGGGCGCCTTCAGCTCCAGCAGGCGCTTCAAGCGGTTGTTGCGGTTGATCACGCGCCGGTAGAGGTCGTTCAGGTCCGAAGTCGCGAAGCGGCCGCCGTCCAGCGGCACCAGCGGGCGCAGTTCCGGGGGCAGCACCGGCAGCACCTCCATGATCATCCAGTCGGGCTTGATGCTCGAGTCCTTGAAGCCCTCCAGCACCTTGAGGCGCTTGGCGTACTTCTTGATCTTGGCGTCCGAGGTGGTGGTCTCGAGCTCCCTGCGCAGGTCCTCGATGGTCTTGTTCAGGTCCAGCGCCCGCAGCAGCGCGCGGATGCCCTCGGCGCCCATGCTGGCGGAGAAGTCGTCGCCGAACTCCTCGACCTTGGCGAGATAGTCGTCTTCGGTGAGCAGCTGGCAGCGCTTGAGCGGGGTCAGGCCGGGATCGGTGACGACATAAGCCTCGAAATACAGCACGCGCTCGATGTCGCGCAAGGTCATGTCGAGCACCAGGCCCAGGCGCGAAGGCAGCGACTTCAGGAACCAGATGTGCGCCACCGGGCTGGCGAGCTCGATGTGGCCCATGCGCTCGCGGCGCACCTTGGCGAGCGTCACCTCGACGCTGCACTTCTCGCAGATCACGCCGCGGTGCTTGAGGCGCTTGTACTTGCCGCAGAGGCACTCGTAGTCCTTGATCGGCCCGAAGATCTTGGCGCAGAACAGGCCGTCGCGCTCCGGCTTGAAGGTGCGGTAGTTGATCGTCTCGGGCTTCTTCACCTCGCCGTACGACCACGACCGGATCTTCTCCGGGGAGGCAAGCCCGATGCGGATGGCATCGAACTCCTCGTCCTGCTGGACCTGCTTGAAGAGCTCCAGTAGCGCTTTCATGGCTTAGTACCTCTCCAGGTCGATGTCGATTCCGAGCGAGCGGATTTCCTTTACCAGAACGTTGAAGGACTCCGGCATCCCGGCGTCGATCTTGTGGTCACCCTTGACGATGTTCTCGTACACCTTGGTCCGGCCGTTGATGTCGTCGGACTTGACCGTGAGCATCTCCTGCAGCGTGTACGACGCGCCGTAGGCCTCCAGCGCCCAGACCTCCATCTCGCCGAAGCGCTGGCCGCCGAACTGCGCCTTGCCGCCCAGGGGCTGCTGCGTGACCAGCGAGTACGGCCCGGTCGAGCGCGCGTGCATCTTGTCATCCACCAGGTGGTGCAGCTTGAGCACGTGCATGTAGCCGATGGTGACCTGACGGTCGAAAGCCTCGCCGGTGCGGCCGTCGAACAGCGTCACCTGGCCGCTGGCAGGCAGCCCCGCCAGTTCCAGCATGGCGTTGATCTCCGCCTCCGAGGCGCCGTCGAATACCGGCGTCGCGAATGGCACGCCCTCCTTCAGGTTGCCCGCGAGCTGCATCACGTCCTCCTCGCCGAGGCGGGCGATGCCCTCCTCCTTGCCGCTGGCGTTGTAGATGCTCTCGATAAACCTGCGCAGCTCCGCCGACTTGGCTTGCGCCCTCAGCATGGCCTCGATCTTGTGGCCCAGGCCCTTGGCGGCCCAGCCCAGGTGCACTTCGAGGATCTGGCCCACGTTCATCCGCGAGGGCACGCCCAGCGGATTGAGCACCAGGTCCACCGGCGTGCCGTCGGCCATGTGCGGCATGTCCTCGACCGGCACGATGCGCGAGATCACGCCCTTGTTGCCGTGGCGGCCGGCCATCTTGTCGCCCGGCTGCAGGCGCCGTTTCACCGCGACGTAGACCTTGACCATCTTCTGCACCCCCGGGGGCAGCTCGTCGCCCTGGGTGAGCTTCTTCTTCTTGGCCTCGAACATGGCGTCGAACTCGCGCCGCTTCTGCGCCAGTGACTCCTTGAGCGCCTCGAGCTGGGCGGCGGCCGCCTCGTTGGCCAGCCGAATGTCGAACCAGTCGTAGCGCTCCAGGGCCTCCAGGTAGCCCATGGTCAACTTGGAGCCCTTGGCCAGCTTCTTCGGTCCGCCGTTCGCGCTCTTGCCGGTGAGCAGGCGCTCCAGGCGCTCGAAAGTGTCCGACTCGACGATGCGCAACTGGTCGGCGAGGTCGGTCTTGTAGCGCTTGAGCTCCTCGTCGATGATCGAGGCGCTGCGCTTGTCGCGCTCGATGCCTTCGCGCGTGAACACCTGCACGTCGATGACGCAGCCGGAGATGCCCGAGGGCACGCGCAGGCTGGTGTCCTTCACGTCGGAGGCCTTCTCGCCGAAGATCGCGCGCAGCAGCTTCTCCTCGGGGGTGAGCTGGGTCTCCCCCTTCGGGGTCACCTTGCCCACCAGCACGTCGCCGGCCTCGACCTCGGCGCCGATGTAGACGATGCCGGACTCGTCCAGCCGCGACAACTGCGCCTCGGACAGGTTCGAGATGTCGCGCGTGATCTCCTCGGGTCCCAGTTTGGTGTCCCGGGCCACCACCGTCAGTTCCTCGATGTGGATCGAGGTGAAGCGCTCGTCGGCGACCACCCGCTCGGAGATGAGGATGGAATCCTCGAAGTTGTAGCCATTCCAGGGCATGAACGCGACCAGCATGTTCTGTCCCAGCGCCAGCTCGCCCAGGTCGGTGGAGGCGCCGTCGGCGATGACGTCGCCCCTGGCAATCTTCTCGCCCTGCTTCACCACCGGCCGCTGGTTGATGTTGGTGTTCTGGTTGGAGCGCGTGTACTTGGTGAGCTTGTAGATGTCCACGCCGACGTCGCCGGCGACGGTCTCATCGTCGTTGACGCGCACCACGATGCGGTTGGCGTCGACGTAATCCACCAGCCCGCCGCGCAGGGCGATGACGCAGGTGCCGGAGTCGACCGCCGCGGTGCGCTCGACACCGGTGCCGACCAGCGGCTTCTCCGGCCGCAGGCAGGGCACCGCCTGGCGCTGCATGTTGGAGCCCATCAGCGCGCGGTTGGCGTCGTCGTGCTCGAGGAACGGAATGAGGGATGCCGCCACCGAGACGATCTGTGACGGCGCCACGTCCATGTACTGCACTTCCTCGGGCGCCTTGAGCTCGAACTCGTTCTTGAAGCGGCAGGACACCAGCGTGTCGGTAAGCCTGCCGTTCCTGTCCATCGCCGCATTGGCCTGGGCGATGACGTAGTGGCCCTCCTCGATCGCGGACAGGAACTCGATCTCGCTGGTCGCTTTGCTGTCCTTCACTTTGCGGTACGGCGTCTCGAGGAAGCCGTAGCGGTTGGTGCGCGCGTACAGCGCGAGCGAGTTGATCAGGCCGATGTTGGGACCCTCGGGGGTCTCGATCGGGCACACCCGGCCGTAGTGGGTCGGGTGCACGTCGCGCACCTCGAAGCCGGCGCGCTCGCGCGTCAGGCCGCCCGGTCCCAGCGCCGAGACGCGCCGCTTGTGCGTGATCTCCGACAGCGGGTTGGTCTGGTCCATGAACTGCGACAGCTGGCTGGAGCCGAAGAACTCCTTGATCGCGGCCGAGATCGGCTTGGCATTGATCAGGTCGTGCGGCATCAGGTTTTCGGACTCCGCCTGCGACAGGCGCTCCTTGACGGCGCGCTCGACGCGCACCAGGCCGGCGCGGAACTGGTTCTCCGCCAGCTCGCCCACCGAGCGCACCCGGCGGTTGCCGAGGTGGTCGATGTCGTCGATGTCGCCGCGGCCGTTGCGCAGCTCAACCAGAATCCGGATCACCTCGACGACGTCCCTGGGCGAGAGCGTGAATCGCAGCTCGATCTTCGCTTCCAGCTTCTGCTTGTCGACGCCCCTGGCCTTCAGGTCCTGGTACATCTTCTCCAGCACCGCCTGCGCCCCGGCCTCGGTGGCAACGCCCTCGAGCGCCACCTTGCCCAGGTGCAGCTCCGGCGCGTGCTTGAAATAGGCGCGCACCTCGTCCTCGATCTCGCGCGGCAGGGCGATGTTGCGCAGCCGCAGCTGCCAGCTGAACTCGCTCGGCGCGCCGATGCGGCGGTTGAACTTCATCCGGCCGACGGCCGAAAGGTCGTAGCGCTCCTCGGCGAAGAACAGACCGTTGAACAGCGCCTCGACCGCCTCCTCGGTGGGGGGCTCGCCCGGGCGCATCATGCGGTAGATGGCGACGCGCGCCGCGGTCATGTCGGCGGTCTCGTCCGCGCGCAGGGTCTGCGACACGTAGCCGCCCTGGTCCAGATCGTTGATGAACAGCGTCTGCACCTTGGCGACCTTCGCCTCGCGCAGCTTGGCGAGCAGGTCCTCGGTGATCTCTTCGTTGGCGTTGGCGACGATCTCGCCGGTGTCGCCGTTGACCACGTTGTGCGCCAGGGTGCGGCCGATGATGAACTCGTCGGGGGCGGCGACGCGCTTGATCCCGTGGGCCTCCATCTCGCGGATGTGCTTGACCGTGATGCGCTTGTCCTTGGCGACGATCAGCTGGCCCGACTTGTCGTTGATGTCGAAGCGGGCGATCTCGCCGCGCAGGCGCTCGGGCACGATCTCGAACTGCACGGCATCGGCGCCGATCTGGAAGGTGTCAAAGGCAAAGAACTCCTTCAGGATCCGCTCCGGGGTGTAACCCAGCGCCTTGAGCAGGATCGTGACCGGCATCTTGCGGCGGCGGTCGACGCGGAAGAAGACGATGTCCTTGGGGTCGAACTCGAAGTCGAGCCAGGAGCCGCGGTAGGGAATAACGCGGGCAGAGAACAGCAGCTTGCCCGAGCTGTGGGTCTTGCCGCGGTCGTGCTCGAAGAACACGCCCGGCGAGCGGTGCAGCTGGCTGACGATGACCCGTTCGGTGCCGTTGATGATGAAGGAGCCCGTGGTGGTCATGAGCGGGATCTCGCCCATGTAGACCTCCTGCTCCTTCACCTCCTTGGGTGCCGGCCGCGGCGAGTCCTTGTCCATGATCACCAGGCGCACCTTGGCGCGCAGCGGGCTGGCGTAGGTCAGGCCGCGCTGCTGGCACTCCTTGACGTCGAACGGCGGCTCGCCGAGCTGGAAGCTGACGAACTCCAGCCGCGCGTTGCCCGATTGCGAGGAGATCGGGAAGATCGAGGTGAACGCGGCCTGCAGTCCCTCGCTGCGCCGGCCCTCCGCGGCCACATGCGCCTGGAGGAATGCGGTGTAGGACTCCAGCTGGGTCGCCAGCAGGAACGGCACGTCCTGCACGATGGCACGCTTGGCAAAGCTCCTGCGGATGCGTTTACGCTCGGTCAGAGAAAAGGTCATCGAAGCTCCAGTGGGGCAAGCGGCCAGAGGTCAGGGGAAAGGCAGCGCTCCGGCGGCGCGGCCTTTCCTGTGGCCTCGGACCGGGAACGGCCGGCGGCCGCTCCCGGGTTCCGAATGCGTCGGGCGTTACTTGATTTCAACCTTCGCGCCGGCATCCGCCAGTTTCTTGGCGACGGTGTCGGCCTCGGCCTTGGCGATGCCTTCCTTGACGGCCTTAGGCGCGCCGTCGACCAGGTCCTTGGCCTCCTTCAGGCCCAGGCTGGTCACTTCACGCACCGCCTTGATGACGTTCACCTTGTTGTCGCCGGCGGCGAGTAGCATCACGGTGAATTCGGTCTTCTCCTCGGCCGCCGCGGCAGCCGCGCCGCCGCCGGCGGCCGGGGCCGCGACCGAAACCGCAGCCGCGGCGGAGACGCCGAACTTCTCTTCCATGTCCTTGATGAGCTGCGAAAGCTCCAGGACGGTCAGCCTCGATACTGCTTCCAGAATCTGTGCACGTTCCATCTTCTGCTCCGTATGTTTTCGAAAGGTTGCTGAATTGAGATCGGCCAGCGGCGCCGGAATCAGGCCGCGGCTTTTGCCCTCGCGTCGCGAACCGCGGCGAGCGCGCGGACGAATTTGCCCGGCACCTCGTTCATGGTCCGCACCAGCTTCGCCATCGGCGCCTGCATGGTGCCCAGCAGCTTCGCCAGCAGTTCCTCGCGGCCCGGCATCGTCGCCAGCGCCTTGACGTCCTCGACGGACATCAGCAAGTTGGGCATGGCGCCGGCCTTGATCACGAACAGCTCGTTGTCCTTGGCGAATTCCGACAGCACCTTCGCGCCGGCCACCGGGTCCTGCGATATGCCGTAGATCAGCGGCCCGGCCATCTGGTCGGACAGCTTCTCGAACGGCGTGCCCTTGACGGCGCGCCGCGCGAGGGTGTTCTTCAGCACCCGCAAGTAGATGCCCGAAGTGCGCGCCTTCGCGCGCAGCTTGGTCACCGTCCCGACGTCGAGGCCGCGATACTCCGCGACGATCACCGCCTGCGCCTTGGCGATCTGTGCGGCGACCTCGCTGACGACCGCCTGCTTCTGCTCAAGATTGAGACCCAAGGTCTACCTCCTTGCTTGGTTGGTGAATGGAAAGGCCCGTGTTGCCTCGAACCCCGACCTTCCCGCCATGGCGACCTTGAATCGGGAACCTCATTCCAGTTCCTTCCTCCGGACCGCCGTCTGCGTAGGGAACGGCACGATTAAGCCCCTGCATGAAACCTTCCATGGTCCGGGCCCCTACGGTCTTTGACAGCTGCCGCCCCCTCTCGGAGGCGACGGCCCAAAGTCCTGTTTCGTTCTACTGCTGCGCCTGAGTCCAGAACGAGGACGGGTCCACCTTCACGCCCATGCCCATCGTGCTGGACACCGAAAGCTTCCTCAGATAGATGCCCTTGGTGTTCGAGGGCTTGACGCGGTTGAGCGCCTCCACCAGCGCGGCCAGGTTGTCGCGCAGCTGCTCCGGGCTGAACGAGGCGCGGCCGATCGTGCACTGGATCACGCCCGCCTTGTCGGCGCGGAACTGCACCTGGCCGGCCTTGGCGTTCTTCACCGCGCCGGCGACGTCCGGGGTCACGGTGCCGACCTTCGGGTTCGGCATCAGGCCGCGGGGGCCCAGGATCTGGCCCAGCTGGCCTACCACCCGCATCGCTTCCGGGGCGGCGATGACGATGTCGAAGTCCATCTTGCCCGCCTTGACCTGCTCGGCGAGCTCGTCCATGCCGACCAGGTCCGCGCCCGCCGCCTTGGCCGCCTCGGCGCGATCGCCCTGCGCGAACACCGCCACGCGTACCTTCTTGCCGGTGCCCGCGGGCAGCACCACCGCGCCGCGTACCGTCTGGTCCGACTTCTTGGCGTCGATGCCAAGGTTGACCGCGACGTCGACCGATTCGTCGAACTTCGCCGTCGCCGTGTCCTTGACCAGCTTCATCGCCTCCAGGGCCGCGTATACCTTGTCGCGGTCCACCTTGCTGGCGATTGCCTTCCTGCGCTTGGATGCGCTCATTTACATGCCCTCCACGATCACGCCCATGGAGCGCGCGCTGCCGGCGACGGTACGCATCGCGGCCTCGAGGTCGCCCGCGTTCAGGTCGGGCATCTTGGTCTTGGCGATCTCCTCGACCTGCTTGCGGGAGATCTTGCCCACCTTGTCGGTGTGCGGGCGCGGGCTGCCGGATTCCAGGCCCGCCGCCTTCTTGATCAGCACCGTGGTCGGCGGCGTCTTGATGATGAAGGTGAAGCTCTTGTCGGTGAACGCGGTGATCACGACCGGCAGCGGCAGGCCGGGCTCGACCTTCTGCGTCTGGGCATTGAACGCCTTGCAGAACTCCATGATGTTCAGGCCGCGCTGGCCCAGCGCCGGGCCGATGGGCGGGGCCGGATTGGCCTTGCCCGCGGGCACCTGCAGCTTGATGAAACCGAGGATCTTCTTCGCCATGCTTGCTCTCCTATCGGGTCCAAGCGGGCCCCGGGACCATCCCGGTGCCCTCCCCGCTGAAAATCAATACGAGGCTCAGGCCTTCTCGACCTGGCCGAACTCGAGCTCGACCGGAGTCGAGCGCCCGAAAATCGTCACCGCCACGCGCAACCGGCTCTTTTCGTAGTTCACGTCCTCGACGGTGCCCTGGAAATCGGTGAACGGGCCGTCCTTGACGCGCACCATCTCGCCGTTCTCGAACAGCACCTTCGGCTTGGGCTTCTCCACCCCCTCGCGCATCTGCTGCATGATGGCGTTGACCTCCTTCTCGGAGATCGGCGTGGGCTTGGTGGCCGTGCCGCCGACGAAACCGGTGACCTTGTTGGTGTTCTTCACCAGGTGCCAGGTGTCGTCGTTCATTTCCATCTCGACCAGCACGTAGCCCGGGAAGAACTTGCGCTCGGACATGTGCTTCTGGCCGCCCTTCATCTCGACCACTTCCTCGACCGGGACCAGGATCTTGCCGAACTTGTCCTGCATGCCGGCGCGCGTGATGCGGTCCTCCAGTGCGCGCTGCACCGATTTCTCGAAGCCCGAGTAGGCGTGCACGACGTACCAGCGCTTGGCCATGTTGGACATGTCTGCCGTTCCCGTGCGGTTCATCAGCTCTTCTTCCACCCCAGCACCAGGTCGTAGAGCACCCATTCGAGGCTCTTGTCGCTGATCCAGAGGAACACCGCCATCACCACGACGAAAGCGAACACCGCCGCCGTCGTCTGCATCGTTTCCTTGCGCGCCGGCCACACCACCTTATTCACCTCGCCCACCGACTCGCGCGTGAAGGCGACAAACTCGCGCCCCGGCCCGCTGGTCAGCGCCACCGCCGCGCCGGCCGCAATGCCGCCGATGATCGCCAACACCCGCAGCAGCAGGTTCGCGTTCTCCCCCAGCCAGTAGTACGCGACCACGCCGCCGGTCAGGAGCGCCGCGCCGACCGCCAGCCTGATGATGTCCGCCATCCGGTCCAGTTCTCGATCCCGTTCAGTCTGTGGCAGGGGCAGAGGGCCTCGAACCCCCAACCTTCGGTTTTGGAGACCGACGCTCTGCCAGTTGAGCTATGCCCCTGTTGCCGCGCTCCACCCTGTTGCCGCGCTCCAGTTACTCGATGACTCTGGCGACGACGCCGGCGCCGACGGTCTTGCCGCCCTCGCGGATGGCAAAGCGCAGCCCCTGCTCCATCGCCACCGGGGTGATCAGCGTCACCACCATCTTGATGTTGTCCCCC
>VGIA01000023.1 GCA_016868105.1 Betaproteobacteria bacterium
GGGAATGCGGGGTCGTCCTGGCAATACAGCGCGAGACCGGCGGTGTTGCGCTTCAAGGTCCCCAGCACCGCGCCAACCATCTTGCAGGTCTCGCACTCACGCTTGACGACGGCGACGAACTCGGCGCGGGCCATGCGCTGAACCATGCCACGACAAGGGCCGCCCGAACAACCCCAAGCTGCGAACGCGGGCGCTTTCGCTGCCGGGACCATGCCCGCGCCGCCCCCGAGGCGAAAGCCCAGCCGACGCGGTCGACGAGGGTCTCGCAAGGCACTGCGGCGGCGCCCGATGGGATCAGCAACGGCGGATTCGCCTCACCAGAGGGTTCGCGCCGGGTAGTTTGCGATCGCGGCATCCGGCGTGACGATCCCCAGGCCGTGGGCGATCGCCTGACAGACCAGCATCCGGGCGAACGAGTCCCGGTGCAGCGCCGGCAGCTTGAAGAGCTGAAGCACGGCTTCCTCGTCCAGGGGCAGCGGCTCGGGGTCTTCGCCTGATGCACGTCGAGCTTTTTTATAGTCAGATTGCAAACTGGACCCTTAAAAGCCGCATCAGGCCAGCGCGGTGGCCTGCGGCGCGCTGCGCAGCAGCCGGTGCCGGCCGGTGAAGGCGAGGTAGTGCCGGCCGCTGGCGCGCCCCAGCATGGTGAGGTTGACGCGGCGCGCGACCTCGTGCCCCATCTGCGTCAGGCCCGAGCGCGACACCAGGAACGGGATGCCCATCTGCGCGCACTTGATCACCATCTCCGAGGTCAGGCGCCCGGTGGTGTAGAAGATCTTGTCCGAGCCGTCGATGCCTTCCAGCCACATGCGCCCGGCGATGGCGTCCACGGCGTTGTGGCGGCCGACGTCCTCGACGAACATCAGGATCTCGGCGGCGGCCGGGCCGGCGGCGGCGGCGAGCGCGCAGCCGTGCACCGCGCCGGCCTGCTTGTAGATGGTCTCGTGCCGGCGCACCTTCTCGACCAGGTCGAACAGCTGCGCGTCGGCGAGGCGCACGTCCTCGCGCAGCTTCAGCCGGTCGATCTCCTCCATCAGGTCGCCGAACACCGTGCCCTGGCCGCAGCCGGTGGTGACGGTGCGCCGGCGGGTCTTCTTCAGCACCTCCTTCACCCGGCCAGAGGTGGTGACTGCGACCGAAGCGGTTTCCCAGTCCACCTGCACCGCCTTGATGTCCGCGATCGAGCCCACCAGGCGCTGGTTGCGCAGGTAGCCGATGGCGAGCGCCTCCGGCGCGTGGCCCAGCGTCATCAGCGTCACCAGCTCCCGCTTGTCCAGATAGAGGGTCAGCGGGTGCTCGCCCGCGATCGCGGTCGGCACCGCCTCGCCGCGCTCGTTGATGGCCTGGACCTCGAAGGTGGCCGGGCGCGCGGCGTCGGTCAGGATCGGTCGCTGCGGGCCGGGACGGGCTCGCTTTGGCCGGGCTGGCGACTTTCGCTTAGCCGCCAATGTAGGACATTTCCACTTTTCGCTCGCGTGCCGTCTCGGCGGTGCGGATCTCCGAGTAGCGGTCCTCGCGCGCGCGCCAGACCGCGGCGATCGCATCGCGCAGGTCATCATCGGAAGCCCCGCCTCTGAGCAGCGACTTCAGGTCGTGGCCCTGGTGCGCGAACAGGCAGGTGTAGAGCGAGCCGTCGGTGGACAGCCGCATGCGGTTGCAGTCGCGGCAAAAGGCCTGTGTCACCGAGGAGATGACGCCGATCTCGCCGCCGCCGTCCTGGTAGCGCCAGCGCTGGGCGACTTCGCCCGCGTAGCCCGCCTCCACCGGCTCCAACGGGAAGCGCTCGCCGATCCGGCGCACGATCTGGGCAGAGGGAACGACATCGTCCATGCGCCAGCCGTTGGTGCTGCCGACGTCCATGAACTCGATGAAGCGCAGGACCTGGCCGGTGCCGCGCCATTTCGCGGCCGCGTCCAGGATCTGGTGGTCGTTGACGCCGCGGCGCACCACCATGTTGATCTTCAGCGGCGCCAGGCCCGCGTCGCTTGCGGCGCGGATGCCCTCCAGCACCTTGGCCACCGGGAAATCGGCGTCGTTCATGGCGCGGAAGGTGGCCTCGTCGAGAGAATCCAGGCTGACGGTGATGCGCTTCAAACCGGCGGCCTTCAGTTCGCGCGCATGCTGCACCAGCGTCGAGCCGTTGGTGGTCAGCGTCAGGTCCGCGCCCAGCGGCGCCAGCATCCCGACCAGCTTGGGCAGGCCCTTGCGCAGCAGGGGCTCGCCGCCGGTGAGACGGATCTTCTTCACGCCCAGGCCCACGAACACGCCGGCCAGGCGCGCCATCTCCTCGAAGCTGAGGATCGCGGCCTGCGGCAGGAAGCGGTAATCGGCGTCAAACACCGCGCGAGGCATGCAATAAGTGCAGCGGAAGTTGCAGCGGTCGGTCACCGAGAGGCGCAGGTCGCGCATTGGGCGGCCGAGCTGGTCGGCCAGTCTTCCGCCGTCATGGCGCGGCACCGGGGCGCTGGCGCGGCCGGACGGACGGATCGGAATGACCTTTTCCCTCATGGTGCTTTTCGCCGCAAAACCATAGCAGGGGGTATAGTCGCACGAATGCAGAAGCCGAGGCGAAAGCTGGCCGTCGTGATGCAGCGGCGCGAGACGCACAACCGCTGGCAGAGCGTGCTCTGGGAACCCTGGTCCGTGCTGGAGTCGGACGAGCCCGCGGGCGCCCCGCGCCTGCTGGTGGAGCGCCCGGGTCACGCGCAGTGGCTGCACGCGGGCTTCGAGCTGGTCCTGCATCGCGACGAGGCGGAGGGCTATTACCTCAACCTCACCTCCGGCAAGCCCAGCGTGTTCGTCCTCTGGCGCGAGGACGAAGGCGTCGGCGTCCCGGTGCAGGTGACGGCGAGTTATTCCGAGGGCGCGCGCTGGCTCGATGGCGGGCATTCGGTCGATCACGTCGTCATGCCGGTGGGGCTGCTCGCCTGGCTGGGGGCGTACGTCGAGGCGAACTACCGGCCCGAGCCGCGCAAGCGCATCAAGCCGCGCTCGTTCCTGCATCCGAAGGACCGGGCGTCGCGGTGAGCATCTCGGAGGAGGCGTTCCTGTCGCGCTGGTCGCGGCGCAAGCTCGAGGCGCGCGAAGCCGAGGCGCCGCCGGCGCCGCCAGCGGCGCAGGCCGATGCGCCGGCGCCGCAGGCCGATGCGCCGGCGCATGCATCGCCCGTCGCCCCCCCGGTACCGCCGGCGGCGCTGCCGGCGGTGGACTCGCTGACGGCGCAGTCGGACTTCAAGCCTTTTATGGGCACCGGCGTGCCGCTGGAGACGCGGCGGGCCGCGCTGAAGAAGCTGTTCGCGGATTCTTACTTCAACGTCCCGGATCCGTTCGAGGCCTACATGGAGGACTACACCAAGGAGGACCCGATCCCGATCGGGATGCTGCGCACGCTCGACCACGCCCGGCAGGTGCTGATGCGCGATCAACCGCCGCCGGCCGAAGCCTCCGAGACGCAGGCCGATGCGGCCGCAACCGCCGGTGCCGCCGACGGCGATCCGCCAGACAACCCGCAGGACAAGGCAGCCGGCGATGGACCTGCAAGGCAAGACGCTTAAGCTGTGCTCGTGCAACGGCACCATCGCGCTTGACGCAAGAGCGCTGGGCCAGGCGCTCAAGGCGGGCACTGCGCTCAAGGTGCACGGCGAGTTGTGCCGCA
This sequence comes from Betaproteobacteria bacterium, assembly GCA_016868105.1. Taxonomy (GTDB): domain Bacteria; phylum Pseudomonadota; class Gammaproteobacteria; order Burkholderiales; family SG8-39; genus RBG-16-66-20. The sequence goes on from VGIA01000023.1 coordinate 3,656, forward strand.
AGGAAGCCGGCCTGTTCCAGGCCTCGCTCTCGGATCCGGACCTCATCGTCGCCTGCACGCAGGAGGCGCCGCTGTTCACGGAACTGGCCGAGGGCGCCGGCTCCAGCGCGCGCCTGGCCTTCGCCAACATCCGCGAGTTCGCCGGCTGGTCCGCGGAGGGCGGATCGGCCGGGCCGAAGATCGCGGCGTTGATCGCTGCGGCCGCGTTGCCCGAGCCCGAGCCGGTGGCGCAGGTAAATTACCGCTCCTCGGGGCAGCTGCTGGTGATCGGTCCCTCAGCGGCGGCGCTGGACTGGGCCGAGCGGTTGGCCGGCACGCTGCAGGTGAGCGTGCTCGTCACCGACGCCATCGGCGCCGAACTGCCGGACACGCGCCGCTTCGCGGTGTGGTCGGGCCGAGCGCTCGCGCTGTCGGGGTGGCTGGGCGCGTTCGAGGTCCGGTGGCGGCAGGAAAACCCGATCGACCTCGAGCTGTGCACCCGCTGCAACGCCTGCGTCAATGCCTGCCCGGAGGGCGCGATCGATTACACCTACCAGGTGGACCTGTCGCGCTGCAAGGCGCACCGCGAGTGCGTGAAGGCCTGCGGCGCGGTGGGCGCGATCGATTTCGCCCGCCCCCAGGCCGAGCGCAAGGAAAGCTTTGACCTCGTGCTCGACCTGTCGCGCGAGCCCTTGCTGCGCCTGCCCGACCTGCCGCAAGGCTACCTCGCCCCCGGCGCGGATCCGCTCGCGCAGGCGCTTGCCGCGCAGCAACTGACGGCGCTGGTGGGGGAGTTCGCCAAGCCCCGCTTCACGCAATACCGCGAGCGCATCTGCGCCCACGGCCGCAATGGCAAGACCGGCTGCACGAAGTGCCTGGAGGTGTGCTCCACCGGCGCCATCCGTGCCGACGGCGACCATGTGCGCGTCGAGCCGCACCTGTGCGCCGGCTGCGGCGGCTGCGCCACGGTCTGTCCCTCGGGCGCGCTCAGCCACGCGGTGCCGGGCATGGCCGCGACCGGCGCGCGCCTGAAAGCGATGCTGGCAACCTATGCCAGCGCGGGCGGGCGCGAGGCATGCCTGCTGGTACACGATCCGGAAGCCGGCCGGCAGCGGGTGGCCGGCGTGGGGCGGCGCGCGGGGTTTGGCGCGCGGGGGCGGGGCCGCAAGGGCGGCGGGCGCGGCCTGCCGGCGCGCGCCATTCCGTTCGAGGTGTTCCACGCGGCCTCGGTGGGCATGGACTTCCTGCTGGCTGCGCTTGCGTACGGCGCAAGCCAGGTGGTGGTGATCGCGCAAGGGCTCGCGGATCGCGCCTATGTCGAGGCGCTCCGCGCACAGATGGCGCTCGCCCAGGCGATCGTTTCCGGTCTCGGTTACGCGGGGGAGCGCTTCCTCGTTGTCGAGCCGGAAGACGACGCGACGCTGGAGGCGGCGCTCTGGGCGCTGCCGCCCGCGCCTGTGGTGGCGAAGGCCGCGGCGTTCAACCTGTCGACGGAAAAGCGCGCCAGCCTGGAGTTCGCGTTCGAGCACCTGGCGCGCCACGCGCCGGCGGCGGCCGACATGGTGCCGCTGCCCTCCGGCGCGCCCTACGGCGCGCTCGCGGTGGACCAGGACCGCTGCACGCTGTGCAAGGCCTGCATCGGCGCCTGCCCGGAAGGGGCGCTGCTCGAGGCGCAGGAAGCCCCGGCGCTGCGCTTCATCGAGCGCAACTGCGTGCAGTGCGGGCTGTGCCGCGAGACCTGCCCGGAGGACGCCATCGCGCTGGTGCCGCGGCTGCTGCTCAGCGCGCAGGCCAAGGCGGCGGTGACGCTGAACCAAGCCGAGCCCTTCAACTGCGTGCGCTGCGGCAATGCCTTCGGCACGCGCAAGATGATCCAGAACATGACCGGGCGCCTGGGCGCGCACTCCATGTTCGCGGGCGGCGGCGCGTTGCGCCGGCTGCAGATGTGCGGCGATTGCCGGGTGGCGGACATGGTGCTGTCGAAGGACGAGCCCTCCATCCTGGATTACCCGAAATCCGCGCCATGAACGGCGCCGCAGCCGCCGCGCTTGACGAGGAGGACCAGGCGCGCGCCGCTTTCTACGGACTGGTGGCGCGGCTCTACCATCGCGCGCCGGACGACCAGGTGCTGGCGGAGATCCTGCACGCCGCGCCGTTCGGTGATTCCACTTCGGAGATCTCGCGGGCGTGGCAGGAACTGGCCGCGGCCAGCCGCAAGGCGTTTCCGGTGCAGCTGGAGGACGAGCACACGAGCTTGTTCGTGGGCACCGGCAAGGCGGAGGTGACGCCCTACCTGTCGCACTACGTGCTCGCGCACACGATCGACAACCCGCTCGTGGACCTGCGCCAGCGGCTCGCGCAGTGGGGCATCGCGCGACGGGACCGGGTCACCGAACCCGAAGATCACATCGCCGCGCTGTTCGAGGCCATGCGCTTCGCTATTGCAGTGCAGCACAGAAGCCTGCATGAGCAGCAGGGGTTTTTTCACCAATTCATTTATCGCGGCTCGTGCGGGTTTTGCGATGCGGTAAGTGCTTCGCGCAATGCGCGTTTCTACCGTCCGGTCGCGCGCCTCACGCGCGCGTTCATCGACATCGAGCACGAGGCGTTCGAGATCGGCTGACCCTGGCGGGAGAGAACCGCTCTCAACACCGGCCGGGTTGCCGGGAACGCGTCCCAACAAAGTCGCAAGTTTCTCTTGTGGTAGGGGAAATGTCAGCGTAGGGTGCCTAGGCTTGCATATGCTAGGCCCCGATCTGGTGCAAGGGGCGCGCGTGGCGCACATACAAAAGGAGGCGCGTCGTGAACGAACCGAAATCCAGACTCCCCCGCAGGAACTTCCTCGTGGCGCTCGGCGCCGGCAGCGTGGCTGCGGCTGCGACCGCGGTTGCGACGCGCGCGCCCCGGGGCGCGCAGCCGAGGGCGCGAGCAGGCGCCACGGGTGAGGCGCAGGGCTACCACGTCACCGAACACGTCAATAACTACTATCGCTCGGCGAAAGTCTGAGGAGGCGCGCCATGCTGCTCACGAAGAAGTCGTCCGCTCCCGCCGCCTCGGCGCAGTCGCGCCTCGCGCGCGGCCTGTCCTCGGTGATGGCGAAAACCATGGATCGTCGCACCTTCCTCAGGCGCTCCGGATTCGCCGCCGGCGCCGGCGCGCTCGCCACCCAGCTGCCCTTCGAGCTGGTCGGCGAGGCGCAGGCGAACAAGGACAAGGCCACCGGCAAGGTGGAGGTCAAGCGCACCGTATGCTCGCACTGCTCGGTTGGCTGCGCGGTCGACGCCCATGTGCAGAACGGGGTCTGGGTGCGCCAGGAGCCGGTATTCGATTCGCCGATCAACCTGGGCGCGCATTGCACCAAGGGCGCCAGCCTGCGCGAATACGGCATGACGCAGGATTCGCACCGCCTCAAGCACCCGATGAAGCTCGAGGGCGGCAAGTGGAAGCGCATCTCCTGGGATGTCGCGCTGGACGAGATCGCCAAGAAACTGACTGCGATCCGCGACAAGGACGGGCCGGATGCGCTGTTCGTGGTCGGCTCCTCCAAGCACAGCAACGAGCAGGCCTACCTGCTGCGCAAGTGGATCTCGCTCTGGGGCACCAACAACACCGACCACCAGGCGCGCGTGTGCCACTCCTCCACCGTCGCCGGCGTGGCCCAGACCTGGGGCTACGGCGCGATGACCAATTCGTACAACGACCAGCAGAATTCCAAGAGCCTGTTCTTCCTGGGCTCGAACGCCGCCGAGGCGCACCCGGTGTCCATGCTGCACACGCTGCACGCGCGGGAAAACGGCTGCAAGGTGATCGTCGCCGACCCGCGCTACACCCGCACCGCGGCCAAGGCGGACATCTACCTGCGCTTCCGCTCGGGGACGGATGTGCCGCTCCTTTTCGGCATCCTGCACCACATCTTCAAGAACGGCTGGGAGGACAAGGAATACCTGCGCACCCGGGTCTACGGCATGGACCAGGTCAAGGAAGAGGTGATGAAGAAGTGGACCCCGGACAAGGTGACCGAGGCCACCGGCTGCAGCGAGGCCGAGGTGTTGAACATCGCCAAGACGCTGGCCGAGAACCGGCCCGGGTTCATCATCTGGGCGATGGGCCAGACCCAGCACACGCAGGCCAACGGCGTGGTGCGCGCCTCCAACATCCTGATGCTGGCGCTGGGCAACGTCGGGCGTTCCGGCGGCGGCTGCAACATCTACCGCGGCCACGACAACGTGCAGGGCGCCACCGACGTCGGGCCCAACCCCGACACGCTGCCGGGCTACTACCCGGTCGCGGTGCCGGGCTCGTGGAACCACTGGTCGCGGGTCTGGAACGTGGACCCGAAGTGGATCGCTGACCGCTACCGCCCGGGCATGCAGGCCAAGCCCGGCCTCACGGTGTCGCGCTGGATCGACGCGGTGCTGGAGAACAACGAGAACATCGACCAGGACCCGAACCTGAAGGCGGTGGTCTTCTGGGGCATGGCGCCCAACAGCCAGACCCGCGGCGCCGACATGATCGAGGCGATGAAGAAGCTCGAGCTGCTGGTGGTGGTGGATCCCTACCCCTCGGCCACCGCAGGCATGGTCGCCATGGCGCGCGGCGACGGCGCCTACCTGCTGCCGGCCTCGAACCAGTTCGAGACCGAAGGCAGCATCACCGCCTCGAACCGCTCGATCCAGTGGCGCGAGCGCGTGATCGAGCCGCTGTTCGAGGCCCGCACCGACCACATGATCATGTACCAGTTGGCGCAGAAGCTGGGCTTCAGCGACCAATTGGTCGGCAAGAGGGACGGCAAGCAGAGCATCAGGCTGGTCAAGGGCAAGGGCGGCATGGACGAGCCCTCGGCGGAGGACGCGCTGCGCGAAATCAACCGCGGCGCCTGGACCATCGGCTACACCGGGCAGACGCCGGAGCGACTGCAGGCGCACATGCGCAACATGCACCTGTTTGACGTCAAGACGCTGCGCGCCAAGGGCGGCAAGGACGCCAAGACGGGCTACGACCTCACCGGGGACTACTACGGCCTGCCGTGGCCCTGCTACGGCAACGCCGCCATCAAGCATCCCGGCACGCCGAACCTGTACAACACCTCGCAGCATCCGATGGACGGCGGACACACGTTCCGCGCGCTGTTCGGCGTCGAGCGCGACGGCGTCAACCTGCTCGCCGAGGACGGCGTGCACGCCAAGGGCAGCGACATCACCACCGGCTACCCGCAGTTCGACCACGTGCTGCTGAAGAAGCTGGGCTGGTGGGAGGAGTTGACCGACGAGGAGAAGAAGGAGGCCGAGGGCAAGACCTGGGCCAACGACCTCTCGGGCGGCATCCAGCGCGTGGCGATGAAGCACGGCTGCAGCCCGTTCGGCAATGCCAAGGCGCGCGCGGTGGTGTGGAACTTCCCCGATGCCATCCCGCAGCATCGCGAGCCGCTGTTCAGCCCGCGGCCGGACCTGGTGGAGAAGTATCCGACCCACGACGATGTCAAGACGCTGTGGCGGCTGCCGACGCTGTTCAAGACGGTGCAGCAGCAGGCGCTGAAGGACGGGGTCGCCAAGCGCTTCCCGCTGGTGCTCACCAGCGGCCGCCTGGTGGAGTACGACGGCGGCGGCGAGGAGACGCGCTCCAACAGGTGGCTGGCCGAGCTGCAGCAGGAAAACTTCGTCGAGATCAACCCGAAGACCGCCGCCGACCGGGGCATCCGCAACGGCGAGTACGTCTGGGTGAGCACGCCCTCGAAGAATCCCGACGGCAAGCACGTGCGGCTTAAGGTGAAGGCGATGGTGACCGAGCGGGTCGGCCCCGATACCTGCTTCATCCCGTTCCACTTCTCGGGCTGGTGGCAGGGCAGGGACATGCTGCCGTTCTACCCGGAGGGCGCCGCGCCGATCGTGCGCGGCGAGGCGGTGAACACCGCGACCACCTACGGCTACGACCGGGTCACGGTGATCCAGGAAACCAAGACCACGCTGTGCCAGGTCGAGCGCTTCACGGCGTAACGCGGCCGACCAGAACAAGGAGAGAGCCATGGCGAGAATGAAGTTCCTTTGTGATGCCGAGCGCTGCATCGAGTGCAACGGCTGCGTCACCGCCTGCAAGAACGAGAACGAGGTGCCCTGGGGCGTGAACCGGCGCCGCGTCGTCACCATCAACGACGGCGTGGTCGGCGCCGAGAAGTCCATCTCGGTGGCCTGCATGCACTGCTCGGACGCGCCGTGCATGGCGGTCTGCCCGGTGGACTGCTTCTACAAGACCGAGGACGGCGTGGTGCTGCACGACAAGGACCTGTGCATCGGCTGCGGCTACTGCTTCTACGCCTGTCCCTTCGGCGCGCCGCAGTTTCCGCAGGCGGGCGCCTTCGGCCTTCGCGGCAAGATGGACAAGTGCACCTTCTGCGCCGGCGGCCCCGAGGCCGACCGCACCGAGGCGGAGTTCCGCAAGTACGGGCGCAACCGCCTCGCCGAGGGCAAGCTGCCGGCCTGCGCGGAGATGTGCTCGACCAAGGCGCTGCTGGGCGGCGATGGCGACGTGGTCGCGGACATCTACCGCGAGCGCGTGGCGCGCCGCGGGACCCGCGGCGCCGAAGCCTGGGGCTGGGGCACCGCCTACGGCCAGCCGCCCAAGGGCAAGTCGTGAGCCGTCCCGGGTTGTGCGCGGGCCTCGCGGTGGCGTTCGTGCTGGCCGGCTGCATGGAAGTGGAGCAGACCGCCGCCGCGCCCAAGCAGGGCAGATACCAGGGCAAGCCCGACACCCAGCCGTGGGCGAACGAGCCGGTGGCGCACGAACGCGCGCGCTGGACCAAGGGCGACCGCGGCAGCTGGGAGACGCAGATCAAGACACGCCAGCTCGCTCAGCACGAGTACATGCGGATCTACCAGTAGAGAGACGCCGCTCCCGGGGAGGGAAGGTATGACGATCGTGTCCAGGATGTTCGCTGCCCTCGCCTGCCTGCTGCTGGCCGCCGCTGCCTGGGCGCAAGGCTCGGCGCCGCAGGATTCGGCCAAGGCGCAGCAAGAGCGCGCCGTGACCCAGCCCGGCAACAACCAGCCGGTGTGGAGCGAGGTGCGCTCGGGCCAGCCCAACTACACCAGCCTGCCGGGCCGCGAGATGGGCGTGCTGGTGCAGCCGCAGGCGCGCTTCCTCGGCCAGGACAAGTTCACCACCGCCGGCGAGGCCTGGCGCCAGTACCGCAACGGCCCGATCATCTTCTACGGCGGCTGGCTGGTGGTGCTGGTGGCGCTGGTGATCGCAGCCCTGTACTTCGGCCGCGGCCCGATCAAGCTGCACGACAAGCCCACTGGCCGCCTGATCGAGCGCTTCTCCGGCGCCGAGCGCTGGGCGCACTGGACCATGGGCATCTCGTTCGTGGTGCTGGGCATCACCGGCCTGATCATCCTGTTCGGCAAGTACGTCCTGCTGCCGGTGATCGGCTATACGCTGTTCGCCTGGCTCACCGCGCTGGCGAAGAACCTGCACAACTTCGTCGCACCGCTATTCATGGTGAGCCTGCTGGTGTTCATCGTCATGTTCGTGAAGGACAACCTGCCCAAGGCCCATGATTTCGCCTGGTTCGCCCGCGCCTGGGGCATGTTCATGCGCGGCGAGCACATCCCCTCGGGCCGCTTCAACGCCGGGGAGAAGGCCTGGTTCTGGGGCGGCGTGGTGGTGCTGTGCCTGATCGTCAGCGCCTCCGGGCTGGTGATGCTGTTCCCCAACTTCGAGCAGCTGCGCAGCACCATGCAGCAGATGAACGTCATCCACGGCATCGCCGGGCTGCTGGTGATCGCCGCGTCGCTGGGCCACATCTACATGGGCACCATCGGCGTCGAGGGTTCCTACCAGTCCATGCGCACCGGATACGTGGACGAGATCTGGGCCAAGGAACACCACCAGTACTGGTACGACGAGGTGAAGTCCGGCACAGCGGCCTCGGGCGACACCGCCAAGGCCGGCGCCGCGCCGCAGGCATCGCACTGAGGAACAGGGAGAGCCACATGAAAAAACTCCGATTCGTGCTGGCGATCGCGGGCGGGCTCGCCATCGGGTCCTACGCCGCAGTGCATGCCAAGCTGCCGGCGCCGCCGGCGAAGAGCGACGCGGAGAAGGCGGCCGAGGCCGAGAAGGCCGCGGCGGCCAAGGTGAAGGAGGCGGAACTCAACGCCAAGTACATGGACAAGGCGGTGGCCAACTACAAGAAGAACAAGGGCATCGCCGACGCCAAGCCGGCCGCCGCAGCGGCCAAGAAGTAGCCACCCGGCGTGATCCGGCGCCTGCGCTAGCGGCGCGGCGCGCGCCTAGAGGCCGTCGACGATGACCATGCGCGTGGTCGCGGCCTTGAGCCGCAGGGCCAGCGCCGGGGCGTATTCCGGCGAGTGGTACCACTTGCGCGCCTGGTCTGCGCTCGGGAACTCCAGCAGCACGACGCGCTTGGGCGCCCAGCCGCCTTCCTTGCTGTCGGTGGCGCCGCCGCGCACGAGGTACCTGCCGCCGTACTGCGCGATGGTGGCGGGAACCAGCTTGCGGTACTGCTCGAACAGCGCTGCGTCGTGCACGTCCACTTCGGCGATCACATAGCCGGCCATCAGGTCTCCTCCGGGGGCTTGAGGTTGCGCAATGCCGCCAACAATAGCAGGTCGTAGAGGATCTTCAGCCCGCCGCAGAGCAGCAGCGGCCAGGCGGCCAGCCCCGCGGCGAACAGCGCGCCGGCGAGCGCGGGACTGGCCGCGGCGGCGAGGCTGCGCGGGACCGCGGTGACGCCGGCTGCCGCGGGCCTCTCCGCGGGCCTCACCACGGCCATCACGTACGAGGAGCGCGTAGGGACGTCCATCTGCGACAGGAAGGCGCGCCCGAGCAGGAGCGCGAGCGCGAGCTCCACTGTGGGCGCGAACGCGGCGAGGATCAGCAACAGGCTGGATGGAATGTGCGTGAACACCATGGTGTTCACCAGGCCGATGCGGGCGCCCAGCCATGCCGCCACCGGGAACGAGAAGGCCGCGAGCAGCCCGCTGGCGAAGAAGAACCGGCTCGCCTCGGCAAGCGACAGCTCGAACCGGGTGAACAGCCACAGCGCGAGCAGCGACTGCACCGTGAACCCGCCGGCGAACGCATCGAGGCTGAACAGCGCGGCCATCCGGTAGACGATGCGGCGCGAGGGCCCCAGCGGGGCCGGCGGCGGCCCGGCATCGACCCGTTGCGCGGGCAGGCCGCGGTAGGCCAGGCCGCCGGCGGCGCCGAGCGCCGCATAGAGCAGGAACAGGGCCTTCAGCGCGTCCAGCCGGCCGACCCCCAGCGGCTCGACCCAGTCCGGGGCGGCTGCGACGAGCGAACCGAGCGCCGCGGCAAGGGCGCCGATCAGGCTGTAGCGCGCGAAGGCACGGGTGCGATCGGCCGGGGCAACCGCGCCGGAGAGCACCGTGTGCTCGATGGGCACGAAGATGCTGGCGCTCCCGCCCGAGGGGTTGACGGTGCCGACGAAGGCGACCACGAACAGCACCCAGGCCGCATCCGCCGCCGCATAGGCAAGGCCCGTGGCCGCCATCAGCAGCGAGGCGGCGAGCAGCAGGCGCCGGTGGTCGTGGCGCGCGCCGAGCAAGCCGATGCCCAGGGTGAGCAGGGCCGAGCCGGCGAGCGCCAGCGTCGCCACCAGGCCGACCTCGAAGGCGGACATGCCCAGCGCGGTCAGGTAGACGGGCAGCACCACGGCGACGAAGCCGTCGCCGAAATCACGCAGCGCGCGCGCCGCGTAAACGCTGCCCGTTGCCGCGCCCGCCATCGCTAGGCCAGGCGCGCGACGAAAGTGACGGCGAGCCCCGCCAGCGCGCAGGCGCCGATCACCGGCATGATCCCCGCCTTGAAGCGGAACAGGGCGACGAAGGCCGCGGCGCCGATCACGGCCGAGGCCCAGTCGAAGCCGCCGTCCCAACCCCTGGGCCACAGCACGTGCCAGGCGAAGAACAGGGCCAGGTTCACGATCACGCCCACCACCGCCGCGGTGATGCCGGTGAGCGGTGCGCTGAACTTCAGGTTGCCGTGCGTGGTCTCGACGAAGGGTGCGCCGGCGAAGATGAACACGAACGAGGGCAGGAAGGTGAAGTAGGTCGCGACCAGGGCGCCTGCCACGCCCGCGCCCAGGAAGCCGACGAAGGCCACCACCATGATCAGCGGCCCCGGCGTGGTCTCGCCCAGGGCGAGGCCGTCGATCATCTGCGGCGCGGTGAGCCAGCCGTAGTGCTCCACCGCGCCCTGGAAGACGTAGGGCAGCACCGCGTAGGCGCCGCCGAAGGTGAGCAGCGCCGCCTTGGTGAAGAACCAGCCCATCTGCGCCAGCGTGCCCCCCCATCCACCGGCCAGGGCCAGCGCGCCCAGCACCAGCGCCCACAGCGCGAGGCCGGCGCCGAGACAGGCCCAGAACTCCCACCAGCGGAACAGAGCATGCGCCGGCGTCGGCGTGTCATCGTCGATCATCGCCGGGCCGTAGGCCTCATGCGCCGGACCGTGTCCACCGCCGCCGGTGAACAGGCGCGGCGCCAGCTGCCCGCCGGCCAAGCCCAGCAGCGCCGCGGCGAGCACGATGGCCGGGAACGGCACGTCGAAGGCAAAGATCGCGACGAACGCCGCCGCGGCGACGCCCCAGAGGGCAGGGTGCCTGAGCGCGCGCTGGCCGATGCGCCAGGCCGCGGCGAGCACGATGGCGACCACGGCGGGCTTGATGCCGTAGAAGATGCCGGCCACCAGCGGCACGCTGCCCCAGGCGACATAGATCCAGGACAGCGCGATCAGGATGAACACCGAGGGCAGCACGAACAGGCCGCCGGCGACGATCCCGCCCCAGGTCCGATGCATCAGCCAGCCTATGTAGGTCGCCAGCTGCTGCGCCTCCGGGCCGGGCAGCACCATGCAGTAATTGAGCGCGTGCAGGAAGCGCTTCTCCGAGATCCAGCGCCGGCGCTCCACCAACTCCTGGTGCATGATCGCGATCTGCCCGGTCGGGCCGCCGAAGCTGATGAAGCCCAGCTTCAGCCAGAAGCGGAACGCCTCCCAGAACGAGACCGCCGGCGGCCTGCCCGGATCGCTCACCGGGACATCTCCGGGACCCAGGTGCGGCGCTCGTCCTTGCCGTCGCGGCACCAGCGGTAGAGGGCGCCGTCCATCCCCATGCCCTGTTCCAGCATGGCGTGTTCACCGGCGGGTGCGTCCATGGCCCTCTCCTCGGGAGCACTGCAGGGCTTGGACGCACCGGCGTCTTGGGCTATTGCGCGGGGAGCCTGCGTTCCCCGTGAGGCGCGAATGTACGCCGCCGCGTTTTCGGCTGTCAACCGGCCGCCCGCTTGCGCGCGCGCGGCTGCTTGAGCCAGGCCAGCGCGGCGGTGAGCGCCTCGCGCGTGCCTGCGTTCGAGGCCTCATAGCCGGGCAACTGAGTCGCGCCCTTGACGAAGGCCTCGCTGCGCATCGCCGCCAGCAGCGATTGCAGCGGCGCCCCGCGCGCGATCCGGCGCGGCAGCGCGAGGTAGTACCGTTCGGTGGCCAGGGGCACGAACGCCAGGTCATAGCGCGCAGCGGCCGCCCGCAGCCCGAACCCGGCCTCGGCGCGACCTTCGGCCACCGCGGCCGCCACCGCGAGGTCGACATCGTCCTGCGGGCCGACGCCGGGCGGGCGGTTCAGGAACCGCAGGCCCGGGCGGGCGAGGTCGCCCACGCCGCGCACGCGCACGCCGGGCCGCACGATGATGCCCTGCTCGCGGCTGACGAAGTGCAGCAGCTGGTGCTTGTGCGGATCCAGCCAGCGTCCCAGCGCGGCGGCAGCGGCGGCGGCGCGGGGCAGGGCGTCGGCGACATGAAAGCCGGCGAGATCGCACTCGCCGCGCGCCAGCGCCGCGAGGCACTCGTCGGCGCCGCGGAAGGAGATGTCCAGTTGCAGCCGCGGCGCGCAGATCTGCGCCAGCAGCGGCAGCGCGAGATCGTGGCTCGCATGCAGCGCGAGCCGGGGCTGCTGCGAGGGGCGGGCCAGCGCCAGCATGTCGCGCACTTCGCGCCGCAACTGCTCGAATCGCCCCTCGAGCGCCTTGCGCACGTGCGCATCGGCCTCCAGCAGCTTGGCGCCAAGCGCCGTGAGCCTTGCGCCCCGGCCGCGCTGCATCTCGACCAGGGGCGCGCCCATGGCGCGCGCGCCGGCCCCGAGCAGGCCCCAGGCATGGCGATACGACAGGCCGGCGGTGCGAGCGGCCTCGCGCAAGGACGCGGCCCGCGACAGCGCCCCCAGCAGCTCGAGCAGCGCCAGGCCATGGCCCGGGGTCAGGCCTTCGCCCGAGAGCCAGCGCGCGCTGAGCTGCGGCCCGGGGTTCATATGCAGCGACATGCCTATTTACCCTCCAAAGCGCGGTCGAATACAGTGATGTTGAACGATTAAATATGCAAATGCAAACATAACCATGCCGGGCACGGCAGAGGCGGTTCGCGGCGCGCTGGGGCTGATCGGCGCCGGCGACCCGGTGCTCGCCGGCATCGTCGCGCTCAGCCTCGCGGTGAGCCTGTCGGCGGTGGCGCTGGCGGCGCTGATCGGCCTGCCGCTGGGCGCGGCGATCGCCGTCGGGCGCTTCCCCGGCCGGCGCGCCCTGATCGTGCTGCTCAATGCCCTGATGGGGCTGCCGCCTGTGGTGGTGGGGCTGCTCATCTACCTCCTGCTGTCGCGCGCCGGGCCGCTGGGGGAGATGGGGCTGCTGTTCACCCCGTCCGCCATGGTGATCGCGCAGACGGTACTGGTGCTGCCCATCATCGCGGCGTTGTGCCGCCAGGCGGTCGAGGACGCCTGGGTGGAGTACGAGGAGCAGCTGCGCTCGCTCGGCGCTGAGGGGTTGCGTGCCGCGCTGACGCTGGTGTGGGACATCCGCTTCTCTCTGGTGACCGCGGTGCTCGCGGGCCTGGGGCGTGCGCTGGCGGAGGTGGGCGCGGTCATGATCGTCGGCGGCAACATCGACGGCGTCACGCGCGTGATGACCACGACCATCGCGCTCGAGACCTCCAAGGGCGACCTGCCGCTCGCCCTGTCGCTGGGCTTCATCCTGATCGCCCTGGTGGTGCTGCTGAACGCCGCCGCCCACCTCATCAAGGAAGCCGCACAGCGGCGCTACGGCTGATGGCCGGCTTCGCCAGCATCCTGCCCCTGTGCCTGCGCGAGCTGACGTTCGCGGCCGGCGGGCGCGCGATCATCCGCGGGGTCTCGGCGCGCTTCGATGCCGGTCCGGCGACCATCATCCTGGGGGCCAACGGCGCGGGCAAGAGCGTGCTCATGCGCCTGATGCACGGCCTGCTCGCGCCCAGCTCGGGCGAGGTGTCCTGGAACGGGCAGGGGCCGGCGCGCGCCCGGCGCGGGCAGGCGATGGTATTCCAGCGCCCGGTGATGCTGCGCCGCTCCGCCCTCGCCAACGTGCTCTACGCCCTGGAACTCGCGGGCATTCACGCGCCACAGCGCGAGCGCCAGGCGATGGATGCCCTGGAGGAGGTCGGATTGGCGGCGGTCGCGCAACGCCCGGCGCGCGTCCTCTCGGGCGGGGAGCAGCAGCGCCTCGCGCTCGCCCGGGCCTGGGCGCTGCATCCGGAAGTGCTGTTCCTGGACGAGCCGACGGCGAACCTGGACCCGGGAGCGACGCGCGAGATCGAGGCGGTGATCCGGGCCTTCGACGCCTCGGGCACCAAGATCATCATGTCCACGCACAACCTGGGGCAGGCGCGGCGCCTGGGCGATGAGGTGCTCTGCATCCACCAAGGGCGGCTCGTCGAGCGCGCGCCGGTGGAGGCGTTCTTTGCCAAGCCGGCTTCGGCGGAAGCCGCGGCCTTCATCAAGGGAGAGTCACCATGGGCATGAGCAGATGCGTCGTCGCCACTGTGGCGCTGCTGGCGACGGCGCCGGCGCTGGCGCAGCAGCGATTCATCACCGTCGCCTCCACCACCTCCACCGAGCAGTCGGGCCTGTTCAGGCACCTGCTGCCCATCTTCGAGAAGCAGGCGGGGTTCCAGGCGCGCGTCGTCGCCCTGGGCACCGGGCAGGCGCTGGGCATGGGCCGGCGCGGCGACGCCGACGTCGTATTCGTGCACGCCAGGGCGCTGGAGGAGAGGTTCATCGACGAGGGCTTCGGCGTGAAGCGCTTCGAGGTCATGTATAACGAGTTCGTGCTGGTGGGGCCGAAATCCGATCCGGCCAGGGCCGGCGGCAGCAGGGACATCGTCGCGGCGCTGCACAGGATCAAGGCCGCGGCGGCTCCGTTCGCATCCCGGGGGGACAGGAGCGGCACGCACTTCGCGGAACTGGAGTTGTGGAAGGCAGCCGGGATCGACATCGCCAAGGACAAGGGCCCCTGGTACCGCGACACCGGCTCGGGCATGGGGCCGACGCTCAACCTCGCCGCCGGGATGAAGGCCTATGCGCTCACCGACCGGGGGACGTGGCTTTGGTTCAGGAATCGCGGCGACCTGGTGATTTCGGTCGAAGGCGACAAGCGCCTGTTCAACCAGTACGGCCTGATCCTGGTGAGCCCGGCCAAGCACCCGCACGTGAAAAAGGACATGGGCCAGGCCTTCATCGACTGGATGGTGTCGAAGGAAGGGCAGCTGGCGATCGCCGCCTACAAGATCGGGGGCGAGCAGCTGTTCTTCCCCAATGCGGAGGGTTGTTTAGCATGCTTGAAGGGCCTCGCCGGGAGGCCTGAGGTATAAGAGGCTCAGCGCCATGGATCCGACCCTCGTTGCAACCCTGGCCGCCGCGATGCTGGCGGCTGCGTTCCTGTACGCCGCCGTGGGCCACGGCGGCGCCTCGGCCTACATCGCTGCCATGGCGCTCGCCGGCGTGGCGCCGGCGGAGATGCGCCCGATGGCCCTGATGCTGAACGTCGTGGTGTCCTCCCTGGCGACCTACAAGTTCTGGCGGACGGGGCATTTCCGCTGGGGCCTGTTCTGGCCGTTCACCGCGGCCTCGATCCCGATGGCCTATGTCGGAGGGGCTATCGTCCTGCCCGGCGCCGCCTACAAGGTCCTCGTCGGACTGGTGCTCGTGTACGCTGCGTGGCAACTGTGGTGGAGCGCCCGCGCCGGGGAGCAGCCGCGCCCGGGGCGCCTGCTGTCGGTGCCGCTGGCCATGATCATTGGCGCGGCCCTGGGCGTGCTCTCGGGCCTGACCGGGGTCGGCGGCGGAATATTCCTGAGTCCCTTGCTGTTGCTCGCCGGCTGGGCGGGGACCAAGCAGACCTCTGCGGTCGTGGCGCCGTTCATCCTGCTCAATTCGCTCGCCGCGCTCGCAGCCGGGTTGGCTAGGAATCCCGCTCCTGCGCCCGACTACGCCTTGTGGCTGGTGGTGGCGGTGCTCATCGGCGGCTGGGCGGGCGCGGAATACGGCAGCCGGCGCTTCGCCAATCCGCTGCTCCGGCAGATACTGGCCGTGGTCCTCGGCATCGCGGGCGGCAAGATGGTATTGGTATAGATTGCGGCAATCTGCCAACAAGGAACGACATGAGCCACTACTACGAATCCGAGGACCTGAAGAAATTCGGTGACATCGGCCAGCACGCCAAGGCGCTGGCCGACGATTTCTTCAAGTACTACGGCAACGTCACCGGCGCCGACGGTGCCCTGACCAAGCGCGAAAAGGCCCTGATCGCATTGGCCGTTTCGCACGCGCAGAAATGCCCCTACTGCATCGATGCCTATACCACCCAGTGCCTGGAGACCGGCGCCAACCCGGAGCAGATGATGGAGGCGGTGCATGTCGCCGCCGTGATGCAGGCCGGCATCACGCTGGTGCACTCGGTGCAGATGCAGAACCACCTGAAGAAGCTGGTCCTTTGAGCGCGGTCATCCGGCTCAAGGCCGCACCCCGGCCATCGAAGTTCGACTTCGAGCAACAGCTGCGCCGCCACGGCATGGACCTGCCGCCGCTCGCCGTGGACACGCTGCAGGTCAACATCACCAAGCTGTGCAACCAGGTCTGCCGCCACTGCCACGTGGACGCCTCGCCCTCGCGCACCGAAATGCTCTCGCCGGAGGGCGTGGCGAAGTGCCTCGAGATCCTGGAGCGCCATCCACGGATCCGGACCCTGGACCTCACCGGCGGCGCCCCCGAGCTGCACCCGCAGTTCGACGCGTTCGTCGAGCGCGCGGTGGCGCTGGGCAAGCATGTCATGGTGCGCCACAACCTGACCGTCCAGCTCGACGGCCACCCCGTGACGAAACAGGGCAAGCAATACCTGCCGCAGTTCTTCGCCAGGCACCGCGTCGAGGTGGTGTCCTCGCTGCCCTACTACCAGGCCTACTTCACCGACGCGCAGCGCGGTTCCGGGGTGTTCGCAAAGAGCATGCAGGCCCTGAAGCGCTTGAATGCGGAGGGTTACGGCATCGAGGGCAGCGGCCTGGTGCTGAACCTGGTCTACAACCCGGTCGGTCCCTACCTGCCGGCCGCGCAGGCGGAGCTGGAAGCGGCCTACAAGCGCGAGCTGAAGAACAAGTTCGGCCTGGTGTTCAACAGCCTGTACACGATCACCAACATGCCCATCAACCGCTTCAGGCTGCACCTGGAGAAGTCCGGGCAGCACGAGGCCTACATGGACAAGCTGCTGGCGGCGTTCAATCCCGCGGCGGCCGAAGGGGTGATGTGCCGCAGCCTGGTCAGCGTCGGGCACGACGGGCGCCTCTACGACTGCGACTTCAACCAGATGCTGGCGATGGACGCGGTGGACGCGCGGGGCAAGGCGCTCAGCATCTTCGATTTCGATTTCGACAAGGTCCTCGGGCGGCCGATCCGCTTCGGCGAGCATTGCCTGGGCTGCACCGCCGGGGCCGGCAGTTCCTGCGGAGGGGCGACCGCCTGAGCTTGCTGTAAAGTCCGCAGATCGATGAACGCATTTGGTTGTCCATGAAAACCTTCGGTTTTGCGGGCTGGTCCGGCAGCGGCAAGACGACGCTCCTCGAGCAGCTCATTCCGCTGTTCGTGAAGCGCGGCCTGCGCGTGTCGCTCATCAAGCACGCCCACCACACCTTCGACGTGGACAGGGAAGGCAAGGATTCCTGGCGCCACCGCCAGGCCGGCGCCACCGAAATCCTGGTCACCTCGTCGCGCCGCTGGGTGCTGATGCACGAGCTGCGCGGCGCGCCCGAACCCAGCTTCGAGGAACAGGTGAAGCACTTCGCGCCCTGCGACCTGCTGCTGGTGGAAGGCTTCAAGCACGCGCCGATCCCGAAGCTGGAGGTCTGGCGCGCCGAGCCGGGCGAAGGCCTGCTGCACCCGAACGACCCGCACATCGTCGCCGTGGCCAGCGACGCCAGGGTCGAGACCAAGCTGCCGCTGCTGGATCTCAACGACCCGGGGCGCATTGCCGCCTTCATCCTCGCGCACCTGAAGCTTGCATGAACAAGGGACTGCTGTCGGTCGAGGAGGCGCTGGAGGTGCTGCTCGCGGGTGCGAAGCCGGTGGCGGAGGTGGAAATGGTGCCCACGCTGCAGGCCGCCGGCCGGGTGCTGGCGCGCGCGCAGACCTCCACCATGGACGTGCCGCCGATGGACAACAGCGCCATGGACGGCTATGCGCTGCGGCTCGCGGACCTGAGGGTGCCGGATGCGCGCCTGAAGGTGGCGCAGCGGATCATGGCCGGCGCCGTCGGCCAGCCGCTTGTTGCCGGCACCGCGGCGCGCATCTTCACCGGCGCGCCCGTCCCGCCGGGGGCCGATGCCATCGTGATGCAGGAGTTCTGCGCCACCGAGGGCGACGCGGTGGTGGTGAAGAAGGTCCCGAAGCCCGGCCAATGGATCCGCCTCAGGGGCAGCGACATTCGCACCGGCGGCGAGGTACTGCCGGCGGGCAAGCGCCTGCTGCCGCAGGACACCGGGCTCGCCGCCTCGGTGGGCATCGCGAAGCTGCCCGTCCATCGCAGGGTGCGGCTGGGCCTCTTCTTCACCGGCGACGAGCTGGTGATGCCGGGCGATCCCTTGGCGCCGGGTCGGATCTACAACTCCAACCGCTTCGCCCTGAACGGCCTCGCCGTCGCGTTCGGCTGCGAGGTGAAGGACTACGGCATCGTGCCGGATAACTTGGGGGCGACGCGTGAGGTGCTGCGCCGCGCCGCCGCGGAGTGCGACCTCATCGTCACCTCGGGCGGGGTCTCGGTCGGCGACGCGGATTTCGTCAAGCCGGCGGTCGAGGCCGAGGGGTCGCTACTGATGTGGAAGATCGCGATGAAGCCCGGCCGGCCGCTCGCCTTCGGCAAGGTGGGGCAGGCTGCGTTCATTGGCCTGCCGGGCAATCCGGTCTCCAGCTTCGTCACCTTCCTCATCTTCGTGCGGCCGTTTCTGCTCAGGACCCAGGGGCACGCCGAGGTCGCGCCGCGCGCCATCGACGCCCGCGCCGACTTCGATTGGGCCGAGCCCGACGCGCGGCGCGAGTACCTGCGCGTGAAGTGGAACGCGCAGGGCGGGCTGGATCTCTACCCGACGCAGGATTCCGCGGTGATGACCTCCACCGCCTGGGCCGACGGCCTGGTGGACAACCCGCCAAACCACGCGGTCCGCCGCGGCGACCGGGTGCGCTTCCTGCCGTATGCGGAGTTGTACTGGTGAAGCTGAAGGTCCTCTACTTCGCGGGCATCCGCGAGAAGGTCGGCACCGGCGCCGAGGAGCTCGAGCTGCCGGCGGGCGTGGCGACCGTGCAGGGCGTGCGAAGCCACCTGCGCGAGCGCGGCGGCGCCTGGGCGGAAGCGCTGGCCGAGGGCAAGTTGTTGCGCATGGCCGTCAACCAGGAAATGGTTCGGGGCGCAACCTCGGTGAAAGCGGGCGACGAGGTTGCGTTTTTCCCGCCGGTGACGGGCGGATGAGAATTTCCGTCCAGCAGGAAGATTTCGATCTCGGCGCGGAGGTGAAGGCGATCGCCCGCGGCAACGCGAAAATCGGCGCGGTCGCCAGCTTCATCGGCCTGGTGCGCGATGTGAACGACGGCGCCAAGGTCGGCGCCATGACCCTCGAGCATTACCCCGGCATGACCGAGAAGGCGCTGGAGAGAATCCTCGCCGAGGCGCGCGGGCGCTGGGAGATCCTGGACTGCACCATCATCCATCGATATGGGGAACTAAAACCCACCGACCAGATCGTGCTGGTGGTGGTGGCGAGCGGGCACCGCGGCGATGCCTTCGCCGCTTGCGAGTTCCTCATGGACTACCTGAAGACGAAGGCGCCGTTCTGGAAGAAAGAGCAGACGCCGCAGGGCGGGCGCTGGGTGCCATCGCGCGACTCGGACGACGAGGCGGCCGAGCGCTGGAACTAGCGCCAGTGCCGGGCGGGGCTTGATACCGGTCTAATTGACCTCATCTGAAACGGGGTAAAAAGACCCTTGGGATCAGCACCATGCGAATGGACAAGTTCACCACCAAGCTGCAGGAGGCCCTGGCCGACGCCCAGAGCATGGCCCTTGGCCAGGACCACCAGCAGATCGAGCCCCAGCACCTGCTGCTCGGCCTCCTCAGCCAGGAGGAGGGCGGCGTGTCGTCGCTGGTCGCCAAGGCCGGGGGCAACCCGAACGCCTTGAAGCATTCGCTGCAGCAGGCCATCGGCCGGCTGCCCAGGGTCCAGGGCACGCCGGGCGAGGTGCACCTGTCGCGGGACCTGGGGAACCTGCTCAACGTCGCCGACAAGGAAGCGCAGAAGCGCGGCGACCGGTACATCGCATCCGAGCTGTTCCTGGTCGCCTGCGCCGGCGACAAGGGCGAGACCGGCCGGCTGCTCAAGCAGGCCGGCGTGGAGAAGAAAAGCCTGGAAAAGGCCATCGAGCAGGTGCGCGGCGGTCAGACCGTTTCCGGCCAGGCCGACGAATCGCAGCGCCAGGCGCTCGCCAAGTACACCCTGGACCTCACCGACCGCGCCCGCCAGGGCAAGCTCGACCCGGTGATCGGCCGCGACGACGAGATCCGCCGCTGCATCCAGATCCTGCAGCGGCGCACCAAGAACAACCCGGTCCTGATCGGCGAGCCCGGCGTGGGCAAGACCGCCATCGTCGAGGGCCTGGCGCAGCGCATCGTCAACGGCGAGGTGCCCGAGACGCTCAAGAACAAGCGGGTGCTATCGCTGGACATGGCGGCGTTGCTGGCGGGGGCCAAGTATCGCGGCGAGTTCGAGGAGCGCCTGAAGTCGGTGCTGAAGGAACTGGCGCAGGACGAAGGCAGCACCATCGTCTTCATCGACGAGCTGCACAGCATGGTGGGCGCGGGCAAGGCCGAGGGCGCGATGGACGCGGGCAACATGCTCAAGCCGGCCCTGGCGCGCGGCGAGCTGCACTGCGTCGGCGCCACCACCCTGAACGAGTACCGCAAGTACGTGGAGAAGGATGCGGCCCTCGAGCGCCGCTTCCAGAAGGTGCTGGTGGGCGAGCCCTCGGTGGAGGCCACCGTGGCCATCCTGCGCGGCCTGCAGGAGCGCTACGAGGTGCACCACGGCGTCGAGATCACCGACCCGGCGATCGTGGCCGCGGCCGAGCTCTCCAACCGCTACATCACCGACCGCTTCCTGCCCGACAAGGCCATCGACCTGATCGACGAGGCGGCGGCGCGCATCAAGATGGAGATCGACTCCAAGCCCGAGTCCATGGACCGGCTGGACCGCAGGCTCATCCAGCTGCGCATCGAGCGCGAGGCGGTGAAGAAGGAGAGGGACGAGGCCTCGCAGAAGCGCCTGGCGCTCATCGAGGAGGAGATCCAGCGCCTGGACAAGGAGTACTCGGACCTGGAGGAAATCTGGAAGGCCGAGAAGGCCCAGGTGGCCGGCAGCCAGCACATCAAGGAAGAGCTGGAGAAGCTCAAGCTCGCGATGGAGGAGGCCAAGCGAGAGGGCGACTGGCAGCGCATGTCCGAGATCCAGTACGGCAAGATTCCGGGGCTGGAAGGACAACTCAAGAAGGCAGAAAAGGGAGAAACCCGGCCGGGGGAGGACGCGCCCGCGAAGGCGAAGCTGCTGCGCACGCAGGTGGGTGCGGAGGAGATCGCCGAAGTCGTCTCACGCGCCACCGGCATCCCGGTCTCCAAGATGATGCAGGGCGAGCGCGACAGGCTGCTCAACATGGAGGCGCGCCTGCACCAGCGCGTGGTCGGCCAGGACGAGGCGGTGCGCCTGGTGGCGGACGCCATCCGGCGCTCGCGCTCAGGCCTGGCGGACCCGAACCGCCCGTACGGGTCGTTCCTGTTCCTCGGGCCCACCGGCGTGGGCAAGACCGAGCTGTGCAAGTCCCTCGCCAACTTCCTCTTCGATTCCGAGGACCACCTGATCCGCATCGACATGTCCGAGTACATGGAGAAGCATTCGGTCGCGCGCCTGATCGGCGCGCCGCCCGGATACGTCGGCTACGACGAGGGCGGGCAGCTCACCGAGCTGGTGCGCCGCAAGCCCTACTCGGTGATCCTGTTCGACGAGGTGGAGAAGGCGCATCCGGACGTGTTCAGCGCGCTTCTGCAGGTGCTGGACGAGGGCCGCATGACCGACGGCCAGGGCCGCACCGTGGACTTCAAGAACACCGTGATCGTGATGACCTCGAACCTGGGCTCGCACATGATCCAGCAGATGTCAGGCTCGGACTACGGCGTGGTGAAGCTGGCGGTGATGGCCGAGGTGAAGACGCATTTCCGGCCGGAGTTCGTCAACCGCATCGACGAGTTGGTGGTGTTCCACGGCCTGGGCGACGAGCACATCCGGTCCATCGCGCGCATCCAGCTGAGGATGCTCTCGGCGCGGCTGGCGAAGATGGAGTACGGGCTGGAAGTGTCCGATGCGGCGGTGGCCGAGATCGCCAAGGCCGGCTTCGACCCGGTCTACGGCGCGCGCCCGCTCAAGCGCGCGATCCAGTCGCAAATCGAGAACCCGCTGGCGAAGGCGATCCTGCAAGGGCGCTTCGCGCCCGGGGACACGATCCGCGCCGACTACCGCGGCGGGATGACGTTGGACAAGGCGCCGGCCAGGGCCGCGGCCTGAGCGCCGGGGCGGCGCGACGGCGGGGTCCCGCTGTCGGTCCTGATCCGCTGCGTCTGCTGCAGGAGTTCCTCCCACAGCCCCTCGGTGTCCTTGCGGAACACCGTCTCCATGTCCACGTTGAGTACCGACCACAGGCCGCGGTCGAGCTCGCCCTTTAGCTCCCCCGGGCGCCAGCCGACATAGCCCACGTAGTAGCGCGCCTCGTTGGGTGTGGTCTCGATGACCTGGTCAATGACGTTGGCGCGAAACGCCATGTAGAGGGATTTGGTGAGCGCCACCGCGCCGGTGCCGGGCTTGGCTTCGGTCTTCACCAGCGCCACCAGCGCGCCGCGCGAGAAGGGGCCCCCGTAGTACACCGGGTCGATCACCTTCTTCGAGGGCTCGTGCTGCGGGAACAGGCTCCCCAGGGGCCGGCGGGTCGGCCGGTTGAGGATCACCCCGACGTGGCCGCCGTTGGGCGCGGGCGCCGCGATCAGCACCGACTGGCGGTAGTCGGGGTCGCGCAGGGAAGGGTGCGCAACCAGGATCATGGCGTCGTGGTCCTGCGCCTGGGCCGGGGTCGTCGAGGCAGCGAGGGCAAATAGGAGCAGGCCGGCGAACCTGCAAGTCGTGCGGAGCATGGCCCGACTATTCTAATGCCACCTGCGCGGAGCTGGCTTGCCATTTGGAGAACCCCTCCACGGGAGGCCGTGGCTACAGTCCGGCAACCGCGATAGTCCTTGCGCCGCAAAAAAGGAGGCGGCGAACCGCGAACTCCAAGCCTGGCCCCTGAGCCACGACCCCAATGGCGCCACTCACGCGGGGCTTTCCGTTTCTGGATCTAGGTCGTAGGTTTGGGCTTGGTAGCCCGCCGGATCATCTCTTCCCACATCCCCTCGGTGTTCCTGCGAAACACCGTCTCCGCGTCCGCCGGCAGCACGTACCAGCCGTCGCGCATGAATTCGCTCTGCAGCTGGTTCGGCGCCCAGCCCGAGAATCCGGCGTAGATGCGGTACTGGCTCGCGGGGTCGGCGAGCAGCGCCCGGATGTTCGCCGGGTGCATCGTCAGGTAGACCCCCTTGAGCACCGGGAACGCCGGGGCTTGGGGCGCCGTTGCCGAGCGGAACACCGAGAGGATCACGCGGCGCATCACCGGGCCACCCTGGAACACGCGGTCCTTGTAGTACTCGCCCGACAGGTCCTGGGGCAGGAAGGCCTGCAGCTTCTCCTGCAGCGGGCGGTTGAGGATCACCCCGACCGTGCTGGCGTCTTCGGCCTGGGTCACCAGGACCACGGTGCGGGCGAAGTTGGGGTCGGCGAGGGTGGGCTTGGCGATGAGCAGCAGGCTGTTGGGGGGCGCGGGCTGCTGCGCTGCCGCTGCGGCTGGAAGCAGACCCAGGACGAGAAGCAGGACGCGCAGCATGGCTCGGGGCTCGATCTCCCGGCTCAGGCCGCCATCTGCAAAGAGGTGGATGCCGCCTGCGGATGCACGCGTTTCTCCCGCATTTCCCGAGACCGAACATAGAGCAACCTCAGGCCGACAACGAGGGTCAGGACGACGAGCGCGCAAGCGGACAGAACAAGCAGGGTTGCTGGCGGCATGGCGGGCCGTGGGCTGGTGTGCGGCCTAGGGGTCGGGCGGCGCTGCACCGAGGGCGGTGCACGGCCGCGCTTCGCTCACGGCTTCGGCCGGTGCAACGCGCACAGCTTGTTGCCGTCCGGGTCTCGAACGTAGGCCAGGTGAATAACGCCGGCAGGACCCGAGCGGGGACCGGGTGGCTCCTCGATCGAAGTGCCGCCATTGGCGAGCGCAACGTCGTGGAACCGCTTCAGTTGCTCCGGGGACGCGCACTTGAATCCAATTGTGCTGCCGTTGCCGCAGGTTGCGGGCTTTCCATCGATGGGCTCGCTCACGCTGAAGGCAACGCCATCATGCCTGTAGAACAGGCGACGCTGGCCTGTCTTGTTGGTGTTCTCGACGGCCTCGCCAGCGCCGAGCACTTTGAGAACGGCGTCGTAGAAGCGCTTCGACCGATTGATGTCGTTGGTGCCGAGCATGACATGGCTGAACAAGGAGGGTCTCCTGAGATTGTTGGTAGAACCGCCGGGGCGCCTGTTTTGTGCCGCCGAACGAAGTAGTTGACTTAATAGTTGGCAGGTTATCACCTATCCTGCGCAACGAGTCGCTGCACTGTACCCCGAATCCTCAAGTAATTGCGGCTTCCCGGATGACTTCGGCGTTGAGATGGTTGACGCCGAAGGCAGCGGGCGATTGCCGCTCCACTGGGCGCCAGCGGGCACCGAGAGCCGCCAAATGGTACCGATCCGGCAACATTGCTAGGCCCAGCGCTTGGTATCGGTTGCCGAGTCGATCAACTGGTGAACCCGAGCATCCCACCCCGCGAACTCCCGCTGCATGTCCGAAATTTCACCCCAGGCCGTCCACGACTCGGTCCGCCAGTCCCCCGCCGGCAGGATGGCGACGACGTTCACGAACCGCCCAACGCGGCCGCCAGGCCGCCCAGCCCGCTCCCGGCGATGGCGACGCGCAGGGCCAAGAAGCCGCTAGCTGAAGGCCTGGATCCCGGTCATGGCGCGCCCGAGGATGAGCGCGTGGATGTCGTGCGTGCCCTCGTAGGTGTTGACCACCTCCAGGTTCACCAGGTGCCGGGCGACGCCGAACTCATCCGAGATGCCGTTGCCGCCCATCATGTCGCGCGCCAGGCGCGCGATGTCGAGGGACTTGCCGCAGGAATTGCGCTTCAGGATCGAGGTGGTTTCCACCGCGGCGGTGCCCTCGTCCTTCATGCGCCCGAGGCGCAGGCAGCCCTGCAGGCCCAAGGTAATCTCGGTCTGCATGTCGGCGAGTTTCTTCTGGATGAGCTGGTTGGCGGCCAGGGGCCGGCCGAACTGCTTGCGCTCCAGCACGTACTGCCGGGCGCGGCGCCAGCAGTCCTCCGCCGCCCCCAGCGCGCCCCAGGCAATGCCGTAGCGGGCGGAATTGAGGCACGTGAACGGGCCCTTGAGGCCCCGCACCTCGGGGAAGGCGTTTTCCTCGGGGCAGAATACGTTGTCCATCACGATCTCGCCGGTGATGGAGGCGCGCAGGCCCACCTTGCCGTGGATGGCGGGGGCGGAGAGGCCCTTGGCGCCCTTGCCGAGGACGAAACCGCGGATCGCGCCTTCGTCGTCTTTGGCCCAGACCAGGAACACGTCGGCGATGGGCGAGTTGGAAATCCACGTCTTGGCGCCGGTAAGGCTGTAGCCGCCGGCGACTTTTTTGGCGCGCGTGACCATGGAGCCGGGGTCGGAGCCGTGGTTGGGCTCGGTGAGGCCGAAGCAGCCGATGTACTCGCCGGTGGCGAGTTTCGGCAGGTATTTCATCTTCGTCGCCTCGTTGCCGAACTCGAAGATGGGCAGCATGACGAGCGAGGACTGCACGCTCATCATGGAGCGGTAGCCCGAATCCACGCGCTCCACCTCGCGCGCGATCAGGCCGTAGGCGACGTAGTTCAGGCCCGGTCCGCCGTACGGCTCCGGGATGGTGGGCCCCAAGAGCCCCACCTCGCCCATCTCGCGGAAGATCTTCGGGTCGGTCTTCTCGTTGCGGAAGGCTTCCAGCACGCGCGGTGCGAGCTTGCCCTGGCAGTAGTCGCGCGCGGCGTCGCGCACCATGCGCTCGTCTTCCGACAGCTGGTCGTTCAGCAGCAGCGGGTCGTCCCAGGCGAACGCCGCCCTGGACTTGTGCTTCTCGGGCGCGTTCACGACGGCACCCGCTCGAGGATCACCGCGAACCCCTGGCCCACGCCGATGCACAGCGACACCGCGGCGTACTTCGATCCGGTCTCCTGCAGCTGGCGCGACACCGTGATGGCGAGGCGCGCACCGGAAGCCCCCAGCGGGTGGCCGATGGCGATGGCGCCGCCATTGGGGTTCACGCGCGGGTCCTTGAAGTCCACCTTCAGGATGGCAAGGCACCCCAGCACCTGGCTGGCGAAGGCCTCGTTGATCTCGATGATGTCCATGTCCTTGAGCGACAGCTGCGCGCGCTCGAGGGCCTTCGGGATGGCGTAGGCGGGGCCCACGCCCATGATGCGCGGCTCGACGGCGGCGGAGGCGGCCGAGAGGATGCGGGCGAGGGGTTTCCTGCCGTTCTTTTCCCCCCACT